>DASWVC010000385.1:0-5981 GCA_036401335.1 Chthoniobacterales bacterium | reverse complement strand
AGGATCCAGCCCAAGGCAAGCGGCACCAGGACCACCGTGGGCACCAACCTTCGAATGGTGGTGGCGGCGAGGTCGTTTCCGAGCAGCAGGCTGAGCAGGCCTTCCTTAGGGAAGAATGACAAGAAGGCGACACCTGCAATGCAGAACAGCACAAGCGTCGGAACCGCCATTTCCGTGGTGGGTGTGCCACCAAGGGTCTGGAAAACCGTCGCAAAAAGGACGTAACCGAAAATGGCCAGGAGCGGGCAAAACATGGCCAGCGCAACCACAGCCTGGAACACCTCGATGCGGCGTTTGTCCTTGCGGTCGAAAACCAATGCCGCAATCGCCAGAAGGAGAAACGTCGTGCAGGTTTGTTGCGCTGGCCTCCCGGGAAACGAACCGCCGGCTTTAAACAGCAGGTGCTTGAAAAGGAGGGCGTCAAAGGCGCTGACCGGCTGTCCCAACAGGTACTCCGCTAGAAACGCCAACGAAACCAGGCCGATCGCCACGCCGATCACTTTGGCAGCAGCTTGGAAGCCGGCCGAACCGGTCCTGACGGCGGACGCAAGGAGGATGATGAGAACTGAAGTCCCGGAAAAGCCGATTACCGTCCACGGGAAAATTGCCGGAAAAGCGGGAATTGGACGGCGCAACCAGGCCAGGTCAAACTGCCAGGCGATGTACTGAAGGCCGCTTGCGACAAACAAACCGATTCCACCCCACACCGGAATAACGGCAGGACTGGACCGCACGCCACGATCAGAACGGAAATGGATGCTGTGTATCTACGATGAACCTCAAAATTATCAACGAAAACAGACGTTCAACATTCTGCGGCATCCCCGGCTGCTCGGGGGTTGCCCACACCCCTTGGGGACAGGCCGGCTGCAGGTGCGGTGACCGTGTCCAACGTGTTGATGCCGGCGGTGGCCCCGTTTACGCCCATCAGGGCTTTCACCGGTGATTCCGGTTCCCGTTCCAGCAGCAGGTTCAGCACCAGTGCCGTCCAACCTGTCTGGTGTGAAGCACCGCATCCACGGCCGGTGTCGGCGTGAAAATATTCGTAGAACAGGATCAGGTCGCGCCATGCCGGGTCGGTGGCAAACCGTCCATCCTGGCCATGGCAGGGCCGGGCACCCATAGGGTTGGGAGTAAACAGCGAAATCAGCCGGGCCCCGAGATCCACTGCAATCTCCTTCAACGTTCGCTGCTGCCCGGACCCGGTCGGGTATTCAACGGTGAACGCGTCGCCGAAGAAATAGTGGTAACGTTCAAGGGCTTCCACCAGGAGGTAGTTGGTGGGGAACCACACGGGTCCACGCCAGTTTGAATTTCCCCCGAAGCTGTGGGAATCGCTTTCGCCAGGGACGTAGTTCACCCGGTAATCGTGGCCGTTCAGGTAATAGCTGTACGGTTTGGTTTCGTGAACCCGGGAAAGCGAGCGCACGCCGAACGGGCAAAGGAATTCGGCTTCGTCGAACAGGTAGCCGAAAATCCGGCGAAGCTTCTCCTTGCTGGGCATGGCCAGCATGGCCAAGCGGCGGCCCTGTTCCTCCCGGAACGTGATCAATCGCGCAAGGTCCGGGCGGTGGTTCAGAAACCAGTCCATGCGTTTGCGAAACCCGGGGAGGCTCTTGAGATCGACGCTGTCGATCACGGCCACCGCGATGATGGGCAGAAGCCCTACCAGCGACCTGGTCTTAAGCGGCACCGAGTTGGTCCCGACCTTGAGGCGATCGTAGTAGAACCCGTCTTCTTCGTCCCACAAGCCCGCCCCGCCGACGCGATTTATGGAGTCGCACATCGTGACGAAATGCTCGAAGAATTTTGAGGCCATGTCCTCATAAACGCTGTTTTGCTGGGCGAGTTCGATGGCGATGGACAGCATCGTCAGGCAATAGAATCCCATCCAGGCCGTGCCGTCCGCCTGTTGCAAGTGCCCCCCCGTCGGCAACGGCTTCGACCGGTCGAAAACGCCGATGTTATCCAGGCCGAGAAACCCGCCGGCAAAAATGTTGTTCCCTTCCGTGTCCTTTCGGTTAACCCACCAGGTGAAGTTAAGCAGCAATTTGTGAAACGTACTCTCCAGGAACGCATAATCCCGCTGGCCCGGGTCTCCGGTGATCTTGTACACGCGCCATGCTGCCCAGGCGTGCACCGGCGGGTTGACGTCGGAAAAGTCGAATTCGTAGGCGGGCAGTTGCCCGTTCGGGTGCATGTACCATTCCCGCAGGAGCAGTTGAAGCTGATCCTTGGCGAAGGCAGGATCGAGCTTGGCAAAGGGCACCATGTGGAAGGCAAGGTCCCAGACGGCAAACCACGGGTATTCCCATTTATCGGGCATGGAAAGGATGTCGCGGGCGAACAGCGTGGTCCAGTTTTTGTTGCGTCCTTCCCAGCGGGATCCCGGGGGAGCAGGTTGGTCCGGGTCGCCCGCCAGCCAGGCATCGACAACGTAATGGTAAAATTGTTTCGTCCAGAACAATCCGGCGGCAGCTTGTTCCAGGATTTCCCGGCGTTCGGGCGAACAAGCCGCGTCAAGCGAGTCGTAGTATTCGGTGAGTTCGCGTCGCCGCAGGTCAAAGACGTTGTCCGGGGCGGCTGCGTGCGGCAGCAGGGGCGTTGCGCACAGGCGCAAATCGAGCTGGATGGATTGGCCGGCCTCCAGCGTCCGATGAAAGACCACGGCAGCTTTGGTGCCCGTCTGTGCCGGGTTCACCGCTGCGCTCTCCCCGTTCACGATGCGCCGGTGAAACGCGTCCTTTACGTAAGGGGTTGGGTTCGGCGTGCCAAACAGCCGTTGCGTGTTGGTTTCGTTGTCGGTGAAGAGGGATTCCAGCTCCGGTCCAAACGTGAGTGTAAAATTTCCAAGCGTGTCGTGCCAGGTGTCAATGCAGCCCGGGGTCCCTTGCCAGAGCCGGGGCCGGACCGAACAGCCGTCGTGGGTGCAGCCCCAGCTCCACGCGTTGCGGAACCAAAGGGTAGGCAGGAGCGTGAGTTCGGCCGGGTGCGAGGCCTGGTTTACCGCCGTCAAGCGGACGTAAAGGTCGTTTGGGCCTGCCTTGGCGTATTCTGCAAAGACGTCAAAGTATTCGTTCCGGTCGAAAAGCCCGGTGTCGGAGAGTTCAAGTTCCGTATCCAGCAGCCCGCGCTGACGATTTTCAGTGACAAGCTTCTCGTAGGGAAACCGGCGTTGCGGGTATTTGTAGAGGGCTTTGGCGTAGGAATGGGTGGGTGTGGATGCGAGGTAAAAGTAAGCTTCCTTGACGTCCTCGCCGTGGTTGCCCTGTGGGCCCGTGAGCCCGAAAAGCCGTTCTTTCAGGATTGTGTCCCGACCGTTCCAGAGAGCCAAGGCAAAGCAGAGCCGGCACTCCCGATCCGTGAACCCCAGCAGGCCGTCTTCGCCCCAGCGGTAAGCACGGCTGCGGGCGTGGTCGTGAGGGAAATGATTCCAGCTGTCGCCCTCGGCCGAGTAATCCTCCCGCACCGTCGCCCATTGCCGTTCGGAAAGGTAAGGACCCCAGCGTTTCCAATTCTGTGCGCGCGCCTCATCCTCCGCCAAACGACGGTGTTCTGCCGTTGTGTCCCTCATCCCCCGTGATCCCCTCCCAAAAGCCTTCATCGCGGCAGCCGCGAAAAGCAAACATTAAAGTCGGTGCCAGCCGCACGGAAGACGGCAGGCGACGGGTCGGACGTAGCGCGCCTGCCTTTTTTGCGAGTGCAATGGATTCCTTTCGGGACCTTCGAAATCCACCCTACCCTTGCGTTGCCTGAATCGCGGTCAACGCGATGGTGTAGATGATGTCATCGACCAGCGCGCCGCGAGACAGGTCGTTGACCGGCCGTCGTAGCCCTTGCAGCATCGGGCCGATGCTCACGACGTTCGCGCTTCGTTGCACCGCTTTGTAAGTCGTGTTGCCGGTGTTCAAGTCGGGGAAGATAAACACCGTGGCCCGGCCCGCCACGGCACTGTCCGGGGCCTTGGCCCGGGCCACATCCGGAATAAACGCCGCGTCGTATTGCAAAGGGCCATCGATCACCAGGTCGGGCCACCTTTTTCGGGCCAGTTCGGTGGCTGCCCGGACCTTTTCGACGTCTGCTCCGGATCCCGACGACCCGGTGGAATAACTGATCATGGCCACACGCGGTTCGATGCCGAACGCTGCTGCGCTCGCGGCGCTTTGGACCGCGATATCCGCCAGGGTTTCCACGTCCGGGTCGGGCACCACCGCACAATCCCCGTACACGAGCACCTGCTCGGGCAGGCACATGAAGAAGATCGACGAAACCGTCTTCGCGCCCGGTTTGGTCTTAATCACCTGCAACGCCGGACGGATCGTGTTGGCCGTTGAATGCACGGCGCCCGACACAAGCCCGTCCACTTCACCGAGTTGCAGCATCATGGTGCCGAGCACGACGTTGTCCTCCAGCTGGCTCTCGGCCATTTCACGGGAAAGGCCCCGGTTCCGGCGCGCTTCAAACAATGGATCAACGTACCTGGACCGCATCGCCACAGGGTCGAGCACCTCCACCTCCGGAGGCAGCGTTACATCCTGGCTCTTGGCCACGGCTTGAACCTCAGCCGGGTTTCCCAGCAACACGCAACGGGCAATGCCGCGGCGGGCACAGGCCGCCGCGGCTTTGACCGTCCGGGGTTCGTTGCCTTCCGGCAGCACGATCCGCTTTTGCGCAGCCCGTGCCTGCTCGGTCAGGCGATGCATGAACGCCGCCGGCGACAAGCGGATCTCCAGTTTCTTGCGGCTTTGCGCGATGAACCATTCGATGTCGATGGCCTGGGCCACGTGGTCCATCGCGAGTCCGATGCGTTCCAGGTCGTCGGCCGGCACCTCCGGGCTGAGTTCGTACAAGGCGGTGGCCGTCGAGTAACTGTTAGTCATCACCCGGAAGAGGGGCAGGCCGGTTTCGAACGCCGGCCGGCAAAAATCTATTATCCGTTGGTCGATTGCGGTGTCGCCGGTCAGGATTAAGCCCGCCAGTGGCACGCGGTTAAGCGCGCCCATGGCCACGGCCAGGACCACGTCGTTGCGGTCCGCCGGCGTGACGAGCATCGCCCCGGGAAGCAGCGTGTGGAGCAGGTTGGGCACCGTCCGGGCCAGCAACGACATCGATTTGACCCGACGGGTTCGCATCTCGCCGGCGTGCAGCACCTCCGCCCCGAGGTGCTGCTGCAGGTCAAGCGAACGCGGCAGCTGAAGCGCGTCGTTCTGAGAAATCGCGGCCACAAGTTCGCGCCGGCCAAAAATCCGGCTGTCTTCACGGTACACCGCCCGGAGGTCTCCCGAGCCGCGGTCGCACCGGTTCAAGATGGCGCCGGCGATGCGGTCCACGCCGCCGTAGGTCTTGGCCCCGTACTCCAACGACGCGTCAATCTCGGCCGGGCTTCGGCCATGGGCGGACGCCACGAGCAGGACCTGCGCGCTCAGGGCGGCGACCAGGGCCTGGTTCAGGGCTGAGACCTCGCCTTCGGCCAGGGACGGCGAGAGCCCTTCGACAATCACCACGTCGCTTGCCGTGGTTGAAGTTTCAAAACGTGAAATCACGTCGCCCAGCAATTCGTCCAACCTGCCTTCGGAGATCAGCCGGACGGCCTGCGTGAACGGAACCGGTTCAACCGGGCTAAGGTGGGTCAGAGCCCGTACGAAATGGACCGACCGGTCCGCTTCGCCAGACGATTGCTGGTTCAACGGTTTGAAAAAGCCGACCTTCAGGCCCCGGCGGTCGAGGGCGCGCAACGTGCCCAAAGCCACCGTGGTCAAGCCGAGGGCTTGGCCAACCGGGGCCAGAAAAAACGTTTGTTTGTTCATGGGGGGACGGCTGGTTCCGGGGATCAGGCTTGGCCAGTGACCGCTGCCACTTCGTGGGCGATCATGAGCTCCTCATTGGTCGGGACCACGTAGGCCGGGACGCCCGCATGGCTGATCAGGCCGTTTGAGGACCGGCCGTGCTCGGCGTTCAGCCGGGGATCGACCTCCGTGGCC
>DASWVC010000384.1:0-2180 GCA_036401335.1 Chthoniobacterales bacterium | reverse complement strand
ATGAGTGAGCGCCTGGCGGAGACCGTTCTCCGGTTTCTGGACCGCACGCGCACGGACCCGGCCGAAACAACAGGACCGGCGGAAGCGGCCGCGCCGCCTTCGGATGGGTGAGCCCCTCCGCGTTCTGCGGCAAAACGTCCTGCCGTTGAATGCAGCGAAGCCGTTTAGGGTTGCGCAGTCTGTGATCCGGTGGTGACTTACCCCTGCTCATGATACGCAAGTTCGTGCCCTTGGCCTGGTTGCCGCTGGTTGTTTGGGTCGGTCACCTCGCGGCCGAGGAAACGGGACCGCTGGCTGACGGTTCGAGTGTGCCCCTTCCAAGCTGGGAAACGCAGCGGCAGGCGGCGGCCTACGTCCTGGCCATCCCGGCACCCCGGGGCCAAATCATCGATCGAAACGGTGAATCGCTTGCCCTCAACCGCGTCAGCTACAATCTGAGCATCGTTTTTCCGACGCCGCTCGATTTTACGGATCCCCAGATCCTGGCGTTTGCCCACCAGCAGGCGGATGTCGCCCGTTCCTTGACCAGCCGGCCGTTGAATTTGGCCGACGACGCCGCGATTCAGCACTACCGGAACCGCGGCTTGATTCCCTTTGACATTGCGAGCGACCTTCCGCTCAATGAGGTCGACGCGTTGAAGGCCCGACTGCCTGCGGGTCTGGCATTGCGACCCATCTACGTGCGGAGCTACCCCCAGGGTTCGACGGCTGGCCATGTCGTCGGCTACACCGGCCGGACCAGCCGGTTGAGCACGAAAGCCGTGGAGAACAATGAGCCGCTCTGGCCCGAAAGCGAAGGCCGTGAGGGCCTGGAACAGACGTTCGATGAACAGCTGCGGGGGAAATCCGGCCAGGTGGACCTTACGTTTGATCGGGATGGACGCAAGACCGGGGAACGCATTGCCTTGCCGCCTGAGCCCGGCTACAACGTGGTGACCACGCTGGACCTTAAAATCCAGCGCCTCGCCGAGAAAATCCTGCAGAAACGGGCAAAACGCGGGGCCATCGTGGTTCTGGACCCCAATAATGGCGAGGTGCTGGCCCTGGCCTCGTGGCCGACGATCAACCCGAACGATTTCGTGCCGTCGATTTCCGAGGAGAAATTTGCGGCTTTGGAAAACAACCCCAACATACCCCTTCTTCCTCGGGCGTACCGGTCGGCCTATCCGGCCGGCTCGACTTTTAAGGTCATCATGGGGGTGGCGGCCTTTGAGAGCAAAAAGATTGATCCGTCCGACGAGTTTGACTGCCCAGGCAGTTTCCAGATTGGGAACACGACTTTTCACAATTGGCGGAAGACCGACCAAGGGGACCTTAGGTTCCCGGAAGCTCTCACCCAGTCATGCAACACTTGGTTTTATCAACTCGGGTTGAAGCTCGGAGCCGAAACCATGGTCTCCTGGGCTGAACGCCTCGGGTTGGGGAAACGCACGGGCATCCTCCTGAATGGCGAAGCCGAAGGTCGAATCCCAACCAATGATTACATGCAGGTGACCTACCACCGTCGATTCGGTGCGGGTGACTTGGCCAACTTTGCGATTGGGCAGGGTGATATCCTGATCTCCCCGGTGCAGATGGCACAAGCCATGGCCATTATCGGCAACGGCGGGACCTGGTTTCAAACGCGGGTTGTCCGCCAGATCCAGACCCTCGACAACGACCTCGTTTACAGTTACGCGCCCCACCCCAAAGACACCCTTCACCTGGGTTCCGTGACCCTGCAGCAAGTGCGGCAGGGCATGGTGGGGGTGGTGTCCGGCGGCAACGGCACCGCTGGCTCGGCCAGCGTGGAAGGCATCAAGGTGGCCGGAAAAACGGGTACGGCACAGTGGGGTCCGAAGAGCAAGGAACGAACCGCGGCTTGGTTTGCGGGGTTTGCTCCGGCGGAGAACCCCAAATACGCGTATGCGGCCCTTTATGAAGGCGGAGTGGGTGAAGGGGTGCATGGTGGGACGGCGGCCGCCCCCATGATTGGCGAGTTGCTGCGCGAATTGTTCAAGGGAGAGGGAGGAACAAAAAAGGAAAAGCCGGAAAAGACGTCCAAGAAACCGGCCAAGGACGAGGATGAAGAGTCAGCTCCGGAAAACATGGATGAGAGCGACTAGCGCCCCGGGGGAAGCTTCCGGAGGGCGGTGCATTTTCCGGTTGCGACTCCCGATCTTTGCATGAAGCTGGGCGGA
>DASWVC010000383.1:0-4570 GCA_036401335.1 Chthoniobacterales bacterium | reverse complement strand
AAGGGTGGCGAGGACATCCAGCGTCCGGTC
Source organism: Chthoniobacterales bacterium (assembly GCA_036401335.1). Taxonomy (GTDB): domain Bacteria; phylum Verrucomicrobiota; class Verrucomicrobiia; order Chthoniobacterales; family JAFAMB01; genus DASWVC01. Next base: position 4,540 of record DASWVC010000383.1, on the reverse strand, counting down.
AATTTCCTCTTCGGTGTTGTAATGGACAAACCCGAGCCGAACGATGCCGCCGGAATCCGCGAGGTGCAGGCGTTCAATCAGGTCAACGGCATAACAATCTCCGGACCAGACGAAAATGCCGGCCTCGGCCAGTTTTTGGGCCACCACGGCCGGCTTGACTTCACGCACCCGCACGGCAAAAGTCGGCGTCCGCAATGCGCAACGGTCCGGATCATCAATCCCGAACAGTTCAAGGCGGTGCTCCCGACGCACACCGTCCAAAAAGTGTTTGCTGAGGCTTTTTTCGCGTTCCCGGATTACCTCCATGGCATTCCGGAGGGTGGTCTGGCCGTTGCTCTGGTAGCCGAGTTCGCGCAGGTACCTAAGGGTGGCACCCGTTCCCGCGATGGCCTCGAAATTCTGCGTGCCGGCTTGCCACTTACCCGGAATTTGATTCGACGCCGGGCGAACGTTGTAACTTTTAAGGTTTTCTAGAAGGTCGCGGCGCCCCCAGCACAGGCCGAGGTGTGGACCGAAGAATTTGTAAGCTGAGCAGGCCAGGTAATCGCAATCGAGCGCCTGGACGTCAATGGGTCCGTGCGGGGCGAAGTGCACCGCATCCACAAACACCTGGGCACCCGCTGCATGCGCCAGCCGGCAAACCCCAGGGACGTCAACCAGCGTCCCGGTCACGTTGGAAGCAAGGGTTACCGCCACCAGCCTCGTTCTTTTGGCGTGCAGGAGTCGGGCCAGTCCTGCCAAATCCAGGGTGCAGCCTTCAGGATCAACTTCCCAGGTCTGCACGGTGACACCGCAATCTTCAGCCGCCAAACGCCAAGGGGTGACGTTGGCGTCGTGGTCAAGGGAGGTCACGATGACCTGATCGCCAGCCGTCCACGTGCGGCTAAGCGAGCGGCTTAACGCGAAGGTAAGGCTCGTCATGTTTTGTCCAAACATGATTTCGGCGGGACTTGGAGCATTGAAAAACTCCGCCAGTTGTTCCCTGGATTGCTGAACCATCTCAGCGGTCTGCCGACTGGTGACGGACTCTCCGCCGAGGTTGCTGTTGTTCTTGCGGTAATATTCGGCAACGGCCCGGGGGACAGCTTCAGGCACCTGCGTGCCGGCAGGACCGTCCAGAAAAATTGCCTGGCGTCCTTCAATGGCAAGTTGCAACGAAGGAAATTGGGCGCGTGCCCAATCGGTAGGGAAGGTGTGCATACGACAAAAGCTAACGTCGCACGAAGGCGGGATCGGCAGGCAGGACGGCAAACCTCAACCATCGGTTTACTTCCTTTAAGGGCCATTCAGGAAACGCCGTGACAAACAAGTCGCGAACGTTTTCAACCACCCTCCTTCAAGTCCTGCCACCGGCACCATACCTCATGACCTCGCTTACAGCGACGTGGAAAATGCGAGGCCAAACGGTCTGAGAGATGCATTGAACCGGCCAGGAGCGAATCACGCCTTCATCAACCATACCCGGCCACGGCGTATGAACCCACCCCGTCACCCCGTCACCCCGTCACCCCCTCCCAGCATTTCCCGGAGTCGGGCGAAATGCGCGCGGGCACTGCCCTCGCTGGCAGGTGTGTTGACCAACTTGTGAAAATTCAGGCGTTCCACGAACTGGCCGTCGATCTCCTTCAGAAAAGAACTCGGCGTACGCGGGCTGGCACTGCCGTAGCGCATCCGGGCAGCGCAATGGGAAAGGGTCAGGTGCCGGCGGGCCCGCGTCATGCCGACGTAGAGCAACCGGCGTTCCTCGTCCAGCGATCCTTCCACCTTTGAACGGTCGTGGGGCAGCAGCCCTTCCTCAAGGCCCACCAAAAAAACGTGCGGAAATTCCAGGCCTTTAGCCGCGTGAAACGTAATCAGGGTGACGCCGTCGCGGGTGTCAGTCTTTTCTTCCGCCCGTTCATGGTTGAGGGCCGTTTCCGCCAGAAAGCCCGCCAGACCGTCGGTCGAGCGCGTTTGGTACTCAGCAATCGCCCGGACCATCTCCTTCACGTTTTCCTCGCGGCTCAGGGCTTCTTCCGCGGTCTTGCACGACCGGCGCAGGTCTTCCAGGTAAGCCGTCTCCTCAAGGAGTTTGCCGGCAATCTGGGAGAGATCCGCCAGCGGTTGCTGCACCGCGGTTTCGAATCCGTCAATCAATTGCACAAAACCCGTTACGGCCGTGCGGGTCTTGTTGGACAAAAGTTTGAGGAATCCCTCGTTTTGCAAGGTTTCGAAAATGCTTCGTTCGGCGGGTTGGCTTTCCTGAACCGCGAGTTCGATGGTGGTGTCGCCGATGCCACGGGCCGGCGTGTTGATGATGCGCAGCAGGTTCACGTCGTCCTGCGGGTTGTTCAGGCAGCTCAGGTAAGCCAGAAAATCCTTGACCTCGCGGCGTTCGAAAAAACTTTTCCCCCCGATTACCCGGTACGGGATTTGCAACCGTCGCAGGTGTTCCTCCAAGACCCGGGACTGGGCGTTCATGCGAAAGATCACCGCGAATTCGCTCCAGGGCACGTGGTCCAGTTGAGCGCGTTTCTGCAGCTCGGCGACCACAAAACCGGCCTCCTCGCGGTCGTTCGGCACCTCCACCACACGCACCTTTTCGCCGTCGCCGTTCTCGCTCCAGAGCGATTTCGGACGGCGCCGCGGGTTCAGCTTGATGATGCTGTTCGCGGCCCCCAGGATGGCGTTGGTGCTGCGGTAGTTCTGCTCGAGCTTGACGACGCAAGGATCGGGAAAGTGCTGCTCGAATTCCAGAATGTTGGCAATCTCGGCGCCGCGCCATCCATAGATGGATTGGTCATCGTCGCCGACCACGCAGATGTTCCGGTGGCCGCCCGCAAGCTGGCGCACCAGCTCCAATTGAAGCCGGTTCGTATCCTGAAACTCGTCTACCATGACAAACCCGTACTTGGCCTGCCACTTGCCCAATACCTCGGGGTATTCGTCCAGAATCCGGACGGCAAGAATCAGGAGGTCATCAAAATCGAGCGCGTTAAGGTTTTTGAGTTCCCGCTGGTACCGGTGGAACACGGCCGCTGCCAGGGTGCTCCCGTCGCCATCCGGCTCAACGATTTTCCAGTGCTGGTTCTTTGCCTTGCTGATGAAATTTTTTGCGGCCGTCGGGTCGAGTTTCTCATCCCGGGCCGAGATCCGACCGATTAATTTCTTGATCAGGCCCAGCTGGTCGCCCTCGTCGTAAATCGTGAAATTGGCCTTGTACCCGAGCACGGCAATGTCCTCACGCAAGATCCGCATGCACAACGCATGAAAGGTGCAGATGGTGAGTCGCTTCGCCACCGCCCGGTCGACCATGCCTCCGATCCGCGCTCGCATCTCGTCAGCCGCCTTGTTGGTAAAGGTGACGGCAAGAATTTTATCCGGCTTCACCCCCTCGCTCAGGAGGTAACTGATGCGCATCGTGATGACACGCGTTTTGCCGGTGCCGGCGCCGGCCAGAATCAGGACCGGGCCAAGGGTGGTCTTTACCGCTTTCAGCTGCTGCGGATTAAGGTCAAAAAGCCGAACCATGCGCGCCCGTGGCTTAGCTTTTCAGCTGCAGGTAGCGCTGGTTGGCGTAATCCCAGTTCACGATGTTCCAGAAAGCTTTCACGTATTCAGGGCGGCGGTTCTGGTATTTCAGGTAATACGCGTGTTCCCAGACGTCCAAACCAAGCAGTGAAAGCTCTTTCTCACGGGGCTTGGCCACCGGGTTGTCCTGGTTGGCGGTTGTGGTGATTTCCAGCTTGCCGGCATCCAGAACCAGCCAGGCCCACCCGCTGCCGAACACTTTGGTCGCGGCTTCGGAGAATTGCTGCTGGAACGCGTCAAAACTGCCGAACGTACCGTCAATGGCGGACCTGAGTTCACCCGCTGGACGACCACCCTCGTTCTTCTTCAGCATCGGCCAGAAGAGGGTGTGGTTGAGGTGACCGCCGGCGTTGTTTCGCACCACCGTCTGAACTTTCTCCGGCAGCAAGTGGAGGTTAAGCAGCAAAGTTTCCGCAGTCATCGACTGGTAAGTGCCGCCCGCTTCGGCCAGGGCCTTGTTAAGGTTGTCGACATAAGCGGCGTGGTGCTTGTCGTGGTGCAAGTGCATGGTCTGGGCATCCACGTACGGCTCAAGGGCATCGTACGCATAAGGAAGGTCCGGGACCTTGAACGGGTAGGTGCCGCCCGTGGCACTCCCGTTTTCCGGAGTGCCGCCTTCGGCAAACAACCGCTTCGGTCCGAGCGCCAGGGCGCCAGCGGTCAAAGTGACCGTTTTCAGGGCTACGCGTCGTGTGATCATAACTTCGGGAGTGCCGGGATGTTAGCGGGAGTAAGGGCCGACGGCAAGGATGGGCAAAGCGTCAACCCGGTTCCGACCGGCAAGCCCGGCCGGTTTTCCCAGGTCGGAAACGAGGAACCGAGCCAACTTTTCGGTTCCCAATTGATCCCTGCGCACCTTGCCTTTATAATGTCCGGCTTTTTATGAACACCTCTACCATCCACCACCCGGCCAGCACGCGTCAGGGCCCCGAGCGGGGCGAAATGATGAACGGCGCCGAGATCCTCGTTG
>DASWVC010000382.1:0-7060 GCA_036401335.1 Chthoniobacterales bacterium | reverse complement strand
AAAGCAGCTGCTGAAATGAGGTGTTTTTTGAAACGTTTCACGGACATAAGGTATTTCTCGGTGATCTACTGGTTCTTGCTGATGGGAACCGCTTGTCATGGTGGGATCCACTCAGGTCAGGTCGGGCATTCCGCGCGCGCCGTGCCAGAACCGCTTAACCTGAATGGAACTTGCGTCAGGATCAAAGCGGTAGAAAATGAGAATCGGTCCCTCTACGAGGACGCGGTCACCCTGCCTGCCGCGAACCTGTCTGCCCAACCGCGGAAAGGATTTAAGAAGCTCAACGCGTTCGAGCAGTCGGGTTCCGAATCTTGCAGCGGCGGCTGGGTTATCGCTGGCGATGTAAGCAACAATCTCATCAAGGTCCTGCTCAGCTTCGGGAGCTAGGACAACTTGAAGTGCCATTTAGTGAGAAATCGCTGCCGAACCTCCTCAAGGAGAATCCCCTCGCCGGCCGCAAGTGAACGCGTGGCTTCGTCAATGCCCACAAGCATTTCTTCGGTAGGTTCAAATTGCGGTTCACCGTCCAGTTCTTCGATTCGACGATAGATTGTCTGGCGCTCCTCCGTCGTCAGTTCGGGAAGCACTTGAATAATTTCCGCTAAGTTCATCTTGAATGGTCATCATAGGCACGAAGCAAAACGCTGGCTACGGTGGGTTTTGGCTTAAGCAAAGGCGGGCATCGGCGAAACACGGCCGCATTCCGCCGCCAATTACGCTTTAGTATTTACTCCGAAGGAATGAACCCTTACACGTCTTCTTCGGCTGAAACTCCTCAGAATTCTTTCAGGCTGCACCCAATCTTCTCGACCTTCCCATGCGCCCCCATACCTTTGAATCCCAGCTTGTAACCCGCCGGCGCTTCATCCGAAGCACCGCCGTCTTGACCGCCTCAACTGCCGTCATGGGGCTGTTGCCCCGTCGCGCTTCGGCGGCGGACCTGCCCACGTTCGTCAACTCCATTCGCTCGCTCTCGAACCCTTACCATGCCACCTGGAACCAGGGCGGCCAAGCCGTCGCCAAAGCCCTGGGAGCGGATTACGTCACCTTGGTAACCGAAGGGGACAGCGAAAAGGGGATCGCCGACGTCCGTGCCATCCTGGCCAAGACCGGCGGAAACATGGTGTTGAACGTGGATCCCAACGACAGTCCGGACGCACGGCCCATCGTGGAGGCTTGCATCAAATCCGGCGCGTACGTCACGACCCAGTGGAATAAACCTGCCGACCTGCACCCCTGGGATTTCAATCCGCAGTACGTGGCGCACATTTCCTTTGACGGTGTACGGTACGGTGAGGACACCGCCAACGCGCTGATCAAAGCCATCGGCGGTTCGGGCGGCATTGTTGCCCTGGGCGGGATTCTGTCCAATGCCCCTGCGATCGACCGGAAAGCTGGACTGGAGAAGGCGCTCGCGGCCAATCCGAATGTCAAACTGCTGGATTTCCAAGTCGCCAACTGGAAACCGACCGAGGCCTTCAACATCGTCAGCGCCTGGCTGACGCGTTTCGGCAGCGACATCAAAGGGATCTGGGCCGCCAACGACGACATGGGCGTCGGCTCCCTGGAAGCACTGCGGGCCGAAGGGCTCGCAGGAAAAGTGCCTGTTACCGGTTGCGACGGGATTAAGCCCGCCTTTGACGCGATTAAGTCGGGGGAATTCGCCGCGACGGTTTCCTGGGATCCTTTCTGGCAGGGCAGCATGGGGTTGGCGATTGCCTACGCGGCGAAAATTGGTAAGATCGATGTGACCAAGGAACCGAAGGAACACCGCGAGTTTTACGGCACCGGCTTGCTCGTGACCAAAGAAAACGTGGACGAATTCGTTCGCACCCACATCGAGTCCCTACCGAAGGTGGATTGGAACGATTACTTTGGACGTGCCACCGGCCAGATCCGCCAGGGTTAGTTGCATGCTGCGCCAACTACGGATTGCCGGCTTGCTTCAGCGGGAAGCTTGGGTAGCAGCGCCGCACCGGAAGGAGGCCGCCTGCACCCTTCGGTCTGAAAGAAGCATGCGCGCACCATGAATCCGGCCGCTGCCGCGGAAGTGGACCAGGGAACCGGCGGGCCGAAACGCCGCACGGGTCACAAGGGCCGGTTCAGGCGGTACCTCCCCTTTTTTGCGCTGATCGGACTTTCCACGGTCATCGGGGTGTGCAACCCCCGTTTTTTTGAGGTTGCCAACCTGGTACGTGTGGCCAATTCCTCCTGCATTCCCCTGGTCCTGGGGCTGGGCAGCACATTTGTGATTGTGCTGGGCAGCATTGACCTCAGCGTGGAAGGCATCCTGGCCGTCGGCGCCGTTACGGTGAGTCTGCTGGTTCAAAATGACCACAACACAAATCACCTCGGTTGGGGTGGTGCCATCCTGGCCACGTTGTTGTGTGCCGGGCTGGGTTTCATCAATGGCGCCATTCACGTCGGGCTGCGTATCCCCTCCTTCATGGTGACGCTGGGAACCTGGTTTGTGGGGGTGGGGACGGCCACGCTGATCCTGGGCGGTTCGACCGTGCGGCTGCTGGATCCCGCGCTCAGGTCGCTGGCGTTGAACCGCTTTGTCAACTTGCCCTGGGCGGTGTGGCTGGCGTTGGCCGCCTTGGCCATCACCTGGTTCCTGGAACGTTTCACCCGGTTCGGCCGGTACGTTTTCGCCATCGGCGGCGCGGAAGACATCGCAGCGCTTTCCGGTGTTCCGATTCGCTGGGTCAAACTGCGCGTGTTCGCCTTGGCCGGTGCGCTTTACGGCCTTGGCGGGGTGATGGCAGCGGCGCAACTGGGCCAGGGTAAAGCCGTCATTGGGGACGGCCGGCTTTTCACGACGGTTACCGCTGTGGTGGTGGGTGGAACGGCGTTGACCGGTGGAGAAGGCGGCGTGCTTAACACGGTGGTGGGCGTCCTCATCATGTCCGTGCTGGTAAACGGCATGATCCTGGTGGGCATCTCGCCTTTTCTGCAACAGGCGGTTCAGGGGATGCTCATTATCCTTTCGGTCGCCCTTTCCATCGATCGAGGAAGCCTGAAGGTGGTGAAGTAGACCAGATGCTCATCGCCAAGGATTTAAACAAAAGCTTCTCCGGATTTCCCGCGCTTAAGGACGTGAGCATCGAAGTCCGGGACGGTGAAGTCGTCGGTCTCGTCGGTGAAAACGGCGCGGGCAAGTCAACGCTCATGCGTGTCCTCGCCGGCGTTTACGTGCCCGACCGCGGCTCGCTCTCGTTGGACGGGGAGCCCTTGCGGTTGCGGAGCCCACGGGAGGCAAACGCGGCCGGGATCGGGATTGTTTTTCAGGAGCAATCCCTGCTCTTGAACCTGTCCGTCGCCGAAAACATCTACCTTGGCCAGGAACGTGAATTCACGAGTGCAGGCGTCCTGAACTGGCCGCGGCTTCGGTCCGCCGCCCGTCGCCAATTGAAAAAGGTCGGGGTGGACGTGGACCCGAAGGTGCGCACCTCCGAGCTCAGCTTTGCGGCGCGTCAGATGGTTGAGCTCGCCAAGGCCCTTGCGCTCGAAGAACGCACCCAGCACCGACTCGTAATCCTGCTGGACGAACCCACCTCCGTGCTTGAACAACGGGAGATCGACATCCTTTTTGAACGGGTGCGCAGCCTGCGCGAACGCGCCAGCTTTGTTTTTGTGTCGCACCGGCTGGATGAAGTGCTTGCCGTCAGTGACCGGGTCTACATCATGCGCGACGGGGGCGTGGTGGCGGAGCGCCTCGCCAGCGCCACCTCCGTCGGAGAACTGCACCAGCTGATGGTAGGCCACGAACTTCAGGCGGAGTATTACCGGGAATCGGCACAGGTGGCTGCCCGCGACGAGGTGGTGCTTTCAGCGGACAACCTGAGCATTCCGGGAGCTTACAAGAACGTCAGCTTTGAACTGCACCAAGGCGAGATCCTCGGCATCGCCGGCGTCATCGGGTCCGGGCGGGAAGAGTTGACGCGAACGATGTTCGGTTTTCTGCCGTATGCCGGCGGCACGTTAAGCGTGAACGGTCGACCCGTCCGGTTTCGGGCACCTTCCGAAGCGGTGAAACACAGCATTGGTTACATCCCGCGCGAGAGGCGGGTGGAGGGACTGGTGCTGCCACTTTCCATCAGCGCCAACATTACGTTGGCCAGCCTCCGCTCTGTGTTCACCGGCCTGGGGTTGAACCATGGGCGGGAGCGGTCGCTGGCTCGTGAATGGGTTCAACGTTTGCGGATCCGCGCCCGTAGCATCGAATCAGCCTGCCTGCACCTGAGCGGGGGCAACCAGCAAAAGGTGGTGCTTGCGAAATGGCTGAATGCGCGTTCGAAAATCCTTATCCTGGATCACCCGACCCGGGGATTGGACGTGGGTGCCAAATCTGAAGTCTACGACCTGATGCGCCAACTCTCGGCGGAGGGCGTCGCCATTGTGCTGACTGCGGATACCTTGGAAGAAACCATCGGACTCTGCCACACGATCCTCGTAATGCGGGATGGCGAAGTAACCGCGCGATTCGCTGCCCCGCCCCACGGCAAACCGACGCAGGTCGAACTGATTCGCTGCATGGTATGAAAGCAGCAGTCGAAGCCGGAAAAACCGGGGTGGAATTCTGGAGCGGCGCAAAATTGCGGGCCGCGGTTCCCACCGTCCTGCTGATCGGCCTGATCCTCACCATTGGAGCGATCCGGCCCAGTTTCCTGAACGCCAACACGCTGGCCGAAATTGCCGCCGATACCGCGACCCTTTTCACGCTTGCAACCGGCGTCACCTTTGTCGTGATCATCGGCGGCATCGATCTGTCCATTCAATCGGTTGCCTCGCTGAGCAGCGTCATAATGGCCTTGTTGCTCCCCCGGTACGGTTGGGGAGCTTTTCCGGTGGCGCTGGCGGCCGGGTTGGCGATTGGCGTTGGCAACGGCTTCGCCCACGTCGGGCTGCGCATCCCTTCCTTCATTGCCACGCTGGCTTCCAGCGGCATCGCCGCCTCCATTGCCCTGGTCTTTTCCCAGGCGCATTCCGTGACCATCAATGAAACCGGACGCAATTTTCTAGCGTGGATCTCGGGCCGTTTTCTAGGCGTTCCAACCTTGATCCTGATCGGGTTGCTGGTGGCTGCCCTCGGTTTCTGGCTGCAGCAATACACGTCGTTCGGACGTTACAGCGTCGCGATCGGCGCCGGAGAAGCAGCCGTCTGGGCTTCGGGCGTCCGGGTCGGTCGACAGAAAATTTACGCATACGCCCTCTCGGGCGGGTTGGCCGCCTTTGCCGGCACCCTGCTGGCCAGCCGGATGAGCAGCGGTTCGCCAACGCTGGCCAGCGAACTCCTGCTCCCGGCCATTTCCGCAGTCGTTGTCGGCGGCACGGCCATCACCGGCGGCTCCGGGGGAATCGGCCGCACGCTGATCGGCTCGTTGCTGATCTCCGTGATCCGCGTGGGCATGACGTTTGTCGGAGTGCCAATTTTTGCCCAGCAGATCGTGTTCGGGATGATCCTGATCGCGGCCGTGGCCCTAACCCTTGATCGTGGCAAGATTTTCGTGGTGAAATAAGGCCCGAACGTGCGGGCGATTCACCCCTACCAGTATGGACCTAGCACTCAAAAACAAAGTTGCGTTAATCACCGGCGGCAGCGTGGGCATCGGCCTCGCCGTTGCGGAAGGCCTTGCCGCAGAAGGCGTAAACCTCGTCCTGTCGGCCCGTGGCGAGGACAGGCTGCAAACGGAAGCGCAGCGCCTCGCCGGGAAACACGGGATCAAAGCCGTCGGCTGTGCCGGAGATGTTGCGAAGGCGGTCGATGTTCAACGCCTGCTGGAAACGGCGGACCGTGAATTCGGGGGCGTCGACATCCTCATCAACAACGCCGGGACGGGCAGTAACGAAACCATAGCCGAGGCGCCGGATGACAAATGGCAGTATTATTGGGACCTGCACGTCATGGCCGCCGTGCGGCTTGCGCGTGGCCTGGTGCCGTCGATGCGAAAGCGGGGCGGCGGGGTTGTGCTGCACAACGCGTCCATCTGCGCGGTCCAGCCCTTGTGGTACGAGCCGATCTACAATGTGACCAAAGCCGCGTTGATGATGTTTTCGAAGACGCTTGCCCTTGAAGTGGTGAAAGACAACATCCGCGTAAATTGCATCAACCCCGGCCTGATCCTTACGCCGGATTGGATCAAGACGGCGAAACAACTAACGGCCGACACCGGCGGCGATTGGCAAGGTCACCTCGACGCGGTTGCCAAGGAGCATGCGCCCATCGCCCGGTTTGGGTCGGCCGAGGAGCTGGCCAACTTCTTTGTGTTCCTTTGTTCGGACCGTGCGAGCTATTCGGTGGGATCAACCTATTTCATCGACGGCGGGATGTTGAAAACAGTCTGAGCAGGCCGGGGAAGAAGGTGTCGGGGTATCGGCGTGGAAGAACGTGGGGGTCGCGCCCGCCCGGTAGGGCGGCGAGGTGCTTCGCCGCCGGGGCATGGGGCCCGGTAGGGAGGCGAGTCCCTTCGCCGCCGGGGTATCGGGGTGGAAAAGCAACCCCCGTCGCACCCGCCCGGACGGGGCGGTGGCCCGTCGTCGCCGGCCTTCCGTTCCGATCGGCTGTCAGAACCGACCCCCAAACGTTACCTGAAGGCCGAGGTGCGGCCTTCCGACGCCCGCCGGTCGAGGGTGTCCGAAGTCCTTTCCGAGAAGCGCGGCTTCAAGGAAAGGGCCGGACCGAGGCGCGATCACACTCCCCGGCGGCGAAGGGACTCACCGCCCTACCGGGCAGGCGCACCCCGATACCCCGGTCGGCGCGGGACCGCCGACCCTACCGACCCCCCGACCCTCCGACACCTTCCCCTGGAACGGTCCATGCTGCTTTTGCTGCTTGGTCGCGGGTTGCCATGGCCCTGCGCGATTTACGCCATTTATGGAAGACGTTCTCAAAAACCGCCGTTCGGTCCACTCTGTTTGTCCGTATTGCGGGGTGGGGTGCGGCATGATTCTGCACGTTGAAGACAACCGGATCGTCAAGGTGGAGGGAGACAAGAACCACCCGGCCAATTACGGCAAACTGTGCAGCAAAGGTGCCAACTGCGCGCCGAACGTTTCG
>DASWVC010000381.1:0-4648 GCA_036401335.1 Chthoniobacterales bacterium | reverse complement strand
ACGCCGACGCCAACCGTGCGGCCAACGCCGGTGCCCACCGCCGCGGCCACGCCAGCCGCTACGGCAACACCACCGCCCACGCCGCTGCCCACCCCCACGCCGCTGCCCATTCCCACTGCCGTGGCTACTCCCACCGCCACGGTACCGCCGACGCCAGCGGCCACGCCGAGACCAACCCCCGTCCCCACCGCCACAGCGCCGCCGACGCCGGTGGAGGCCGATGTTTTTGAACGGCAGGTCAACGAGGCGCAAAACGCGAGCCGGGCCGGCGATTGGCCCCGTGCCCTGGCCGGCTACGTCGACCTGGCCGAGCAGTTTCCCAATCGAACCGAACCAACCCGGCGCTTGGAAAACCTGCTTTCCGAGGTGCGCAACAACCCGTCGCGAATCAACCCGGCTGCTTTCGCGACGGCACGGCCAAACCTCGAACGGGCGGCGCGCCTGGGAGTGGTGCAGGCGATGTTGATCCTTGGCCAGAACCTGAGGTCAGCGAACTCCGAGGACGCACTTGCCTGGTACACGCTGGCCGCCCAGAAGGGCAACCTTGAAGCCATGGTTCAAACGGGCCTGATCTACAGCAACCGCCGGGACGCAGAGGAAGGAGGCAAAGCCCTGGAATACTTCCTGCGGGCGGCGGAAGGCGGCAGCCGTGAGGGCAAGTACTACACCGGCGAGTGCTATTATTTCGGTAAACCCGGGGTCTTGCCCGATGAGCCGAAGGCGCTGCAATACCTCCAGGAAGCGGCTGCTTTGGGAGATCTTCGGGCGATGAACCTGCTCGGGGACCATTTGCGCAAACAGAGCCGGTACGACGAGGCGTTCCGGTACTTTGAAGAGGCGGCCAAGGGCGGGTTGGCGATGGCGACGGCAAACCTGGGGGTGATGTACATGAATGGTTGGGGCGTGTCGAAAAATCGGGAAGCAGCGGTAAACCTGTTCCGGCAGGCTGCTGAAAAATCCGATGCCGGCGGGATGTTTTTCCTGGCGGAGTGTTTACAGGGGGGGCTGGGAACTGCCAAGGACCCTCGGGCGGCCCTGGACTGGTTCAAGAAAGCGGCACGGGCGGGCAACCCGAAAGCCATCGAATATTGCCGGGCCAACGCGATCGACTTGCCGTGACAAGATGGGAACAGGCAAATTGGAAAACAGTCTTGTAGCCCCAGCGGCCCCTGGATAACCTGAATGGACGAAGCCAACCTATGAATGCTCCTTTTCTCAAGTCGACCGCGGCGGTGCTCACCGCGGGCGTTCTGTTGACCGGCTGTGAAAACATGTCGCCGCAAACCTCGGGCGTGCTTTCAGGGTTGGCCGCCGGCGCAGCCGTTGGCGGGATCGCCAAAGCAGCCGGCGCGAGTGATTCGACCGCCGTCTTGGCCGGCATGGCGGCCGGTGCCGCCGTAGGTGCCACCGTGTACATCCTTGCGAAACACGCGGCAACCGAACGGCAGCGAAGGGTGGCGGAAGAACGCGCCCGGCTTGCCTACGACAGAATGCAAGGAGAACGAAGGGCACAGGTCAAGCGCCGCCGGTACATCGCCGTGTCGACGGTGCGGGAGTCGAACTCCACTGGCCAGAACAGCGTTATGATCTTTGACACGCACTCGCAGGAAGTGGTTGGGAACAACGTGTACGACGTAAAAAACGCTCCGCGCGACGGTCAGGTTTCGAAATTCGACACCTACACCGCTGAATACGTCGGCAGCGGCTCATAGACGGGGAAGCTGATGCGTTATCAGGGTCGCAGTTTCGAGTTGGACGGCCACCAACTCGATGAATTGGTGGACGAGGAAGCGGGGATGCGCATCGTGGTGGACCGTCTGGGCGCCGAACTGGTCAGCGTTGCCCGGCGTCAACTGGACGGCCATTGGAACGGTTTTCTTTACCGGGACGGACAGGCCGCGCCACCGGCCACCGGGTGGAAAAGCCATGCCACGGTCATGGGCTACTACATCCATCGCCTGAAAGGCGAACGGACGACTTATGAAGGGGAAGTCATTCAGGGTGGGAACCACAGTTTTATACGCACCAAGATGTTTGCTGAAGCCGAGGTGAGCCTCGGCGAAAGGGGTGCGTTGAGCTATCACCTCGGCTCAGCCCAGATCAAACCGACGGAGTACCCGCGCAAAGTGTCGTTCCGTCTCACCTACACCCTGGCGGATGACGAACTGGAGGTGGCCTACGGGTTCCACAATGAAGAAGAAGAACGGGTAGCCCACGTGAGTTTCGGGCTCCACCCAGGGTTCGCGGTGAGTTCGGTGGAACAAGCAAGGATCATCCTGCCTAAGGGCGTTTACCGCCGCCACCTTGCACCCGGCAACTTCCTCAGTGGAGAAACGCTCGAGTTCACTTCGGATGGAGAGCACCTGCCGATCCGGCCCTTTGAGCTGCCTGACTCGTTTTTGCTTGAACCGTTGGAGGTCGAAGAGCACGTTGTACGCCTTCGGGACCTGACCACCGGGCGGGAAGTTGAGGTTAACCTTTCGGACGCGCCTTACTTCACGCTGTGGAGCGACCTTAACCCCTTTGTGTGCGTAGAACCCTGTTGGGGCTTGCCGGACCATCAACAGCAGGAACCCTTTGAGCAGAAACTCGGCCTTCAGGTAATCCCGCCGCAAGGCAGGTTGACGAAGCGTTGCTCATTCCGGTTTCATGGGTAAGTGCTGCGAAGGGGTCTTTTAGAAGAGAATCGACACGGATAGGCACACACAGACACGGGTGGAAGTGGTTGACACGCGGGAAACCCGATTGGAGAAGGAGTTGCCTTGCAACAATCGTCGGAGGCGTCTGCTTCCAGGGGATCTTGTATGAACTTTGTCCAGGCGTTTCGGGAAAGGGTCGACTTGCAGCCGGGCGTTCCTGCCCTCATCGACCACACGCTAGGCGGCGACCGGATCCTGAACTACGCAGCGCTTAACCGCTTGGCCGATGCCCTTTCCATTCGTCTCCGCGAAGCCAAGATCGTTGCGGGCGACCTGTTCGTGCTTCTACTTGAGCCAGGTCAGGAATTTTACCTTTACCTGCTGGCCGCCCTGCAAATCGGCGCGGTGCCGGTTTTATACGGACCGCCGTGGGGCTCCCGGCAAATCTCGAGGTGGCTGCGGGAGGTCGAGCCGGCGGCTTGCGTGCTGCCGCAATGGCAACACGCCGCCTTCTGGCTCGCTTCCGGTTTACGGAACGTGTCCAAACAATTGTCCGTCGATTCAAAAGGCACCCGGGCCCGCTGGTTGCGCCTCGGCCACATTGGCACAGTGGAGGAATTGGACCCGTCCGCACCCGCCCTCATCGTCCTCGGTTCCGACCACGCCGGTCAACCGGTGGCGTGGCGTTGGACGCAAGGGTGCTTAAACCGCAGCCTGGACCTGCTGGCAACGGCCCTGCGCCTGAAAGCTGGTGACATGGACCTTTGCCGGACCCCCCTCCACCTTCTCGCCAACCTGCGGGCCGGCCTGACGAGCCTGGTCCCAATCAATTCCGGGCTGCTTGCCAAAGTCCAACTTCACCGGCAGATCGAAAAGTTCAAGCCGACCCGCACCGCTGCGTCGGCCCTGGACCTCGCTTTTCTGCTCCGGAAGGAATCGTCGACGTTGCACCGCATCTATGTGCTGAACGGACCGCCGGCAGAAAGGGAACGAAACCTCCTTTTAGAACACGGATCCCGGATCACCGTCGATGTGCTTTTCGGAGACGCCATGCCCATCGCGGTAAATTCTCTGAATGCATCCGTCGTTGAGAAGAACGCGTGTTGCCTGGGACGTTTGCTCGAATTCGTTGAGGCTCGCATTCTGCGTGTAGAGAAAGGCAAGGAAGGGTGGTGGCCTTCGGGTAAAGGGGGCGAAGCAGGGGAATTGACGGTCCGGGCCGATTTTCTGCCTGTGCCTTGTTCTCCCTACGGTGAGGCCGACCCTCAGCGCATCTGGAAGGATTCAGCGGACCCCGACGCGACTTGGCTCAGGACCGGGCGCCATGGTTTTTTTGATGACACCCAACGATTCTGGCTCACGCGGGCCTAGGCTCCGGAAAGCTGGTGGGGCCAAATCTCTCTACCCTTTCAAGGGTGCTTCTGGCGTGACATTTCCTCGCGCCGCATCGGCATCGAGTCAATCAACCCAAACAGGTCGTCATTCGCGACTGGTTCCGATCGCTCAAGCGCCGTGTGACCGTCTTTGCCGATCAACACAAGCCGGAACTCCGGTCCGGGCACGTGAAAACGCCGGTGCAACGGACCATCGGCTCCGGTTTCCTGCAGCACGATCAGGTCCCGTTCCTCATACGCAGCCGGGGCCTGGTCGCAGGCGGTTCGTTGCTGTCCAAGGTCCCGGTTGGAAGCATCCGGCGCCAGCAGCACCAATACCCGCTTTTTCCAACGGTAATCGTCAAGGGAGCCGGCTGGGGAAGCATAAGGTGTCATCATTAACAGGCTGAAGAGGCAGGCGGGAATCAGGCACCGGAAAAAAGGCCTCATGCCCACAGTACGGATGCAACATCCCCTGCAGATGGCCTTTCCTTAGGAATTTCAACCAGAGAACCATTGGTTGCCAACCGGGCGGCCGCGGTTCAGCTTCAGCGGTCATTCGGTAACCGGTTATCCCGATCATGCACACGAAACGAATCATCCCCTGCCTGGACGTCACCGAAGGACGGGTGGTTA
>DASWVC010000380.1:0-9414 GCA_036401335.1 Chthoniobacterales bacterium | reverse complement strand
TTTTGACCACGGCACCGCCCAATTCTCCAAAGTCGGCGTATTCTCCGGCCAGGGTCAGTGCTTCCGAGTAGAGAATGACCTGAGCGAACCAGTCACGGGCGGCCCGACCATCGCCGAAGATGCGTTCGAATCGAGGCACCAACGAGTCCAGGTCGAGCAGTGTCTCGTTGACGTCAAAGACCAGCAGAGGAAGCGTGTTCATAGATAACGGGCCGGAGGCAGTGTGCTCCACGTCATGCGCTCCGGGCAAAGATTTCCCAAAACTCGAAAGCCTCGTTCAGCGCGCCGGAGGTGTTGGCGGCCAGCTCGTTGCGGGCCACGGTAAAAAACTCCATCGGCCTTCCCGCCTTCTCGGCAGATCTGGGGCAACCGAACCTGCAAGCCGTCGTCATAATGATGGTGAGGTGCCGGTTGTCGCGGTCATCATACCAATTGTGATGATGCCGGTGGGGACCATGCTCGCGGTCATCATCAGCTCGTGCGTTAAACAGCCCGCCGAGGGCGGTCACGAACACGACAAGGGAGAGGGTCCATGTTCTCATCCTCCCGCTAAGTCGGACAGGGGTCCGTCCGCTGTAGTCATGATCAAGGAAAAGCCGTGTGCCCGTTCGACGTTCGACAGCG
Organism: Chthoniobacterales bacterium; assembly: GCA_036401335.1. GTDB lineage: Bacteria > Verrucomicrobiota > Verrucomicrobiia > Chthoniobacterales > JAFAMB01 > DASWVC01. Next base: position 8,790 of record DASWVC010000380.1, on the reverse strand, counting down.
AGACTTTGGTGCCCTCATCCCTGTGGGCAGGTTGCGGAACCTGCAGGCTGTCCTCGGCTCGCGAAAGCGGTGCAGCGCCTGAACCTTGATTGGCTTTTGCGGCCCGTGTGGGAAGAACGGCGACGCAACCGGCGGGGCGCAGAGCGGACCCTCGCTCGGAGGTCAACGGCTTTTACCCGGACCGTGCAGCGTTTGAGGAACCTGTCCAGCCATTGCACCGCCCAGGACCTCCACCCCAACGTCACGCTGCGGGCAGGCAGGCGCGGTTCGTAAAAGGACCGGTCCACCGCCGAGGCAAAGGCGGCACGATCCCCGCTCAGGTGGCTGTTCGGGTCGGTGGCCAGCGTCTGGAAGAGCGCCGTGAAGTCATTGTCCGGCAGATCGGTGTGCACCACCGAGATCGCCCGCTCCGGCCCAACCCGCTCCCGCAGCGCGGCAATGGCCACGGCCACGGGCATCAGGGAATGGTGCCCCTCGGAGCAGCCGGAATCGGCGAAGACAAGCGCTTCTGCTGCGGTGCAAGCCGACCTGTGCATTGGCGTTTTCGGGAAATCCCCGGTTCTGCCGGGGGCGAGAATCCCCGATCAAAAGGCGGCCTGCTACCCTTGCCACAAACGGCCCTGGCCATTTAGCATTGCACATCACCCGCCGATTGGTTGGAAATAGATTGAGCGACTTTATCCCTGAGGCAGTTGATCGATGGCAGAACGAGGTTTATTGCCCCGTCATCGCGTGACTTCAACCAGGGTGCGTGATTCCCCCTTTCCGTGCTGAAAACCCCATGAACCTTGAACTGGAAAATAAAACGGCCCTGGTCACCGGCTCGACCGCCGGAATCGGATGGGCCATCGCTCAAAGTCTGGCCCGCGAAGGCGCGACTGTCATCCTCAATGGTCGCACGAAAAAGCGGGTAAACGACGCAATCAACCAGATCCTCGGCCAGTACCCGAAGGCGAAGCTTGAGCCGCTGAACGCAGACGTCAGCACGAGCGCGGGCGTTGCCGCAACGATCAAACGGTTTCCAAAGCTGGATATTCTGATCAACAACGTGGGCACGGGTGAACTCAAACCGTTCGAGGAAATTTCCGACGAGAGTTGGTTCAAGCTGATTGAGACCAATTTCATGAGCGGGGTCCGGCTCAGTCGTCATTACCTTCCCCTAATGAAGGCGCAGGGTTGGGGACGGATCCTTTTCATTTCGAGTGAGTCTGGGGTCAACATCCCGAGCAACATGATTCACTACGGCGTGACCAAGACGATGCAGATTGCCTTGGCGCGCGGATTGGCCGAGACCACGCCCGGCACCGAAGTGACGGTCAACTCGATCGTGGTCGGGCCGACCTCGACGGAGGGCGTCAACAAATTCCTCGCTAACCTCGCCAAGCAAGCAAAGGTGAGCGTGGCTGAGCTGGAAACGCGCTTTTTCCAGACCGAACGTCCGGGGTCGTTGTTGCAACGTTTCGCGAGGGCCGAAGAGGTGGCGAATTTGGTGCTCTATTATTCCAGCCCCTTGTCGAGCGCGACCAATGGAGCCGCCATTCGCGTCGACGGAGGCGTCGTACGGTCCATTCTTTAGTCCCAGGCGAGTATGGATTCCGACCAGGTTTCCGCGGGCGCCGTTGTAAAGTGCCTCCGCCCCACCATCCAAGTGCCCGGTGAACGTGGGGGACAACGGAATCAGGGTCCAAACGGCAATGGTGGCAAAGACGCGCGGCTAAGGTCGATGCCGGGCTGCGATGAAAGATTCGTCGTAGCCCGTTCGGGCCATTGCATCAAGCGGTCGGCGAGCGCCCTCAACGCCGAAACGTTCTGCCGACCACCGACGGGTCGAGCGGCACCCATAGACCGGCAAGAGTACCGGGTTTGGCAGACGCGGTGAGGTAAAGGACATGGCCTCTTTTCCGATAAAGGACGAGGCATCCGGGCCTTAACCGATCGTTGCGGTTCTAGATAGACGATGCCTACAATCTTGGATTGCAAACCGCTCCTGAATGACTGGTTTCCCGGTTCGTTTCCGAAACTGCCGTACCGGTCCGACCCGGCCCCGGAGCCGCTGCCAGACGGCCTGCTCAACGTGGAGCAGGCGGCGAAGTACGTCCAGTGCCACCCGGACACGTTGAGGAAGTGGGTGAAGCGGGGCGTGTTCCCGCATATCCCACTGCCGGGCAGCGGCAGCGACGTTCGCTTCAGCCGGGCGCTGATCGACGAATGGTCGAGGTTACGCGCCCTTGGCCTTCGGCGGTCGGAACGGCAAAACGGGAAAACCCGGTAAGATGCGCCCTAGATCGGCCCTAAACGTTCACGTAATGTGAACTCCTCAAGGGAAAACGACCAAACCCTTTCGGGTTCGAATCCCGTTAGGGTCGCTTTTTACGTAACCTGCTCAGGCAGAAGCGTTTACTTACTATCGGGAAACGTGAAATCTCCAAAGTGGCAAAGATTATGGTACTCGTCCGATCTTGTTCCGCTACGTCCTTGGGTGCTTCTTGCGTGAAGCCCCCGAAGACTTGCGCCATTTTAGGCCCAGGGCGCACGACGTGGCAGCAGACACCTTTGGCGGGGCTAAACGTCGACCTGAAGGCGTGTTTAAAAGCTTTAATGGCGAAACTTCCCTCTCCGGAGCCTGATCCCCGCGTGCAAGGCTTGCCGTTCCTGGTGGCCCGCTGCCGAGATCGTCGCCTTACCCACTGCAAGCTTGCGGGATTGCTGGGGTGCGTCCACTCCCACGCAGGGCGTATCCTGCGGGGCCATGAACGTAGGAGTTCCTCTTCTAGCGGCCTTGGGGCTTAGGACCTTGGTTGATCACAACCCGGCCGATCCGGTCTTGAACCGCAGGAGCGGGAGGGAGCTTCTGCCCAGCGCCCGGTAAGTTAACGCGGTCCAGGACGCGGGCGGTACGCCCCAAAGGGGCAGGACGGACAAATTTGGGAGAGCGTGGTACGTTGCCGAAATTTCGGGCTGCGCTAAGTTGAGGCCCTGTACCGGGCTGACCTTCATGGATCGCAATCAGGGCGGTCGGGCGGCAGCGCCACCAATCAGGAGGAAACGTTTATGACTGAGCTGAATGGCACCGTCGCCGTGGTCACCGGCGCGGGACGGGGGATCGGGCGCGAGATCGCGCTTCATCAGGCGCGAGGCGGCGCCAAGGTCGCCGTCCTGGCGCGAACGGCACGCGAGATCGACGAAACGGCGTCCCTCATCCACGGGGAAGGCGGAAGCGCCATCGCCATCCCGGTCGACCTTGTCGATCGCCTCGGCGTCGAGGAGGCGATTGGCCGGATTGCGGCCGAACTCGGCGCGATTGACTTGCTCGTCAACAACCACGGCTCCTTTCGGGCTTTCGGTCCCATCTGGGAGTGCAATCCCGAGGACTGGTGGCAGGATGTCGAGATCAATTTGCGTGGCACGTTCCACACCTGTCGCGTGGCCGCACCGGCCATGCTTGCCCGCGGCAAGGGCCGCATCGTCAACCTGGTCGGCGGCGGAACGGGCAACAGCTTCCCGCATGGGTCGGGCTACGCGTCCAGCAAGGCCGCGGTCATGCGATTCACCGAATGCCTCAACGACACCACGAAAAGCGGCGGCGTGCTGGCCTTCGCCGTCGATCCGGGACTGGTGCGGACGTCGATGACGGAGCGGCAGCTCTTCTCCGAATCCGGTAAGACTTACCTCCCTGACATTCAGGAGCTCTTTGACAACGGGGTGAACCTTCCGCCCTCGCGTGCCGCCGCGCTGATTGCCGACATTGCCGCCGGCCGCTTCGACCCGCTGGCGGGACGGTTGCTGCGCGGCGCCGATGACCGCGAACTGCTTGAGCAGGCGATGGAAACCATCGTCGCCCGAGACGCACGCGCCCTGCGTTTCAGCGGCGTCGAGGAGGCAAAGCCGTAGGCAGCGAACAACCACGTCGACGAACGCATAAAAACCGGGTGCAGCGGTCGGACTGCACTTGAATCGCGGACGGATCACCGATTCACGGGTTTGCCTTCGTGGACGGCACTGCATTTAAATTGTGGAGCTTCAGGCTAAAATCGTATTCCTCGCTCGCAAAATGGCAGGGCGTCGTGCCAAGCGCGTACGCTCAGATGAATTAAAGCTTCCACCCGGAATGAGCGACACAGACCGGGGATTTCACCCGAATTTTGCACCCTCAACCAGGATACCGCCGTGTGCCTCAGGGAGTGGAACGAAAGCGGATTGCTCTCGCGTCGCGCGTCCCGTCCGACCCCTTTACCCTGGTGCGTCGTGCGCTCAAGCAGCCCTGCTTCAGCAAGGAGGTCCCCGAATCAGTTGCTGATGTTGGCCGCCCTGCTCTGGCGAACCGCCGCCTCGACCGCCCTCGGATGCAGGGGCGTGTCGGAAGATCCGGGCTCAGGCAACGAAAGCAGGTGCGCCCGGAGCGGGGCCGGCCATCCAACGGGTCAGTGAAGGATTTGAATACTGTTCAAAAGAACAGTACTTTGTCCTGTGGGTGCTCCCCGAAGGAGCGCCGCCATGTAAAATAAGTATGGCTGAAAAGAAAAAATCACCCGAAGAAAAACTGCCTTCCAACGCCCAGAAAGATCCGGACGAATGGGTCACCAAAGATGAGCCCAGCACCGGGGCGCAACGTTCGTACCTCCATACGTTGGCGACGGAAGCCAAGGAAGACATCGACGATAATCTTACGAAAGGCGAAGCCTCCAAGAAGATTGAGGAACTGCAGCAAAAGACGGGGCGAGGCTTGAAATCTGACTAGCTGCAAAAGCTAGGTAGACGACAATCCAATTGGAAAACCAACCGGGGTCCGGCCGATGGGACTCTGGTTTGTGCCGAGGCTGTATGGTTAAAACAACCGCAGTTCGGTGACCGCGATGTCGCCCCGCAGGCAGACCTCCATGTCGGCACCTGCATTGCGCCGGCGGGCAGTGTAGGTGCCTTCATAATAGAACTGATCCCCTTCTACCTCGTGCCGGTAGCTGAGCGGCAGCGGGTTAGGGTCGAGCGGGCAGAGGACGGTCCGCGGCTGCTTTCGCTCGTTCGACTCGAGGTGCGGCAGGTTGACGCTGTAGAAAAGCCCTGGCGTCGTCGGCCGGGCGAGCAGATCGGCCAGAACGGACGTTGCCCAGGGGGTCACGCGCTCCCAATCGTCAAGCTCCATCCCTTTCCGGCGGTAGTGCGAGAGCGCTACCCCAGGCCAGCCATGCAACACGGCCTCACGCACGGCGGCGACCGTGCCCGAGTAATACACGTCGGCCCCGAGGTTAGCGCCATGGTTAATGCCGCTGAGCACCCAGTCAGCCTCAGGAGCGAGGCGGAGTAAACCTATCCGCACGCAATCGGCCGGGGTGCCGTGGACGGCGAAGCGGTTGCCGGCACGTCGCTCCACGCGCACGCCGCGGTGGGCCGTGATCGTATGACTGCACCAAGACTGATGGGTGGCCGGAGCGACGACCACCGCGTCATGACCCAGCGCGCGAGCAGCGTGCCCAAGCGCAGCCAGGCCCGGGGCGTCGATGCCGTCATCATTGGTAAGCAGCAGCATCATGCGGAAGGACCAAAGAGGAACAAAGGGTGCGGTGAAAGGCCCGTTTTGTAAAGCGGCAGCCTGCACCTGGCGGAGGAACATAAAAAGGGTGTGGTGCGCTTCAGGGTCGGATCCGCCGGGCAATTCGGCGACCTCCAAACCGCGGTGCGGGATCCAGAACTCCTTTTCAAGGGTGCCGCCAGAGGACATGAACCTGTACGATGAACGGAATCCGGCGAGTTTGCCCCGTACGACGAAGCCACGCAAGACACCCCCGAAGGCGAGGAAGTAATTTACCCGCCCCTCCCCGTTTCCGCCGAACGGCTCCGCAGATTGGCCGATGCAGAGGACGAGCGCCTTGCCAGCCGTGATCTATTGCTAGCGCCTAGGCAACTTGCGAGTAATCCATGCGTTCCAGGTCGGCGATCAGCCCCGGCCCGGTCGGATTCCAGCCCAAAGTCTTGCGCGTCTTTTCGCTGGAGGCGGCCACGTTGGAGCCAGCAAACATGGCCATCCATCCAAAATGTGCCGCCGCCTCTTCCGGCGACAGAGAAACCACCGGAACCTGCAAGCCGCGACCGATGGTTTCGGCAATTTCCCGCATTGGGACGCCTTCTTCGGCCACCGCATGGTACTTCGCGCCTGCTTTCTGCTTCTCCAGCGCCAGTCGGTAAAGACGGGCGACATCCGAGACGTGCGCTGCCGCCCAGCGGTTGCTACCTTCCCCCACATAAGCCGACACGCCTTTCTCACGCGCGATGGCAACTAAATAGGTGACCAACCCTTGCTTGACCGTGTCGTGAACTTGCGGAAGGCGCATGACCGCAGCGCTCACGCCTTGCAACGACAGAGCCGTCTGCTCCGAGACCCGGGGCAACGAGTAATTCGGCGGCACTGCATCGTCTTCAGTCGCCACTTGGCCTGACCCAGCCAGTCCGGCTACCCCGGAGGTGACGATGAGAGGCCGGTCCGAACCGGCAAGGACGGAACCCAAGGCTTTGATGGCCCGTTGGTCAATCTCGCAGTTTTCTTGGAACTTCGAGAAATCGTGGATGAAGGCCAAGTGAATGACCGCATCCGCAGCGGCGGCACCGCTATTCAAACTCGAAACATCCTCCAACACTCCCCGCTGCACCTCCGCTCCGCTCGCGGCGAGGGCCTGGGCACCCGCCTCGGAACGCGCCAAGCCAAGCACTTGGTGCCCCGCCGCGATCAACTCTTTCACAACTTGGGAACCCACAAAGCCGGTGGCTCCAGTGACAAAAACACGCATGATGATCTCTCCTTGATTGATGACTGATGGTTAGGAAGGGCGGTCCCCAAGCTTGCCGACACCCGACGGGCCTGCTAAAATCCAACCACCCTCCGCTTGGAGCATAAGCGGAGACAGTCTCCGTTTGCAAGGGCTTTTTTGATGGCCGGGCGAAAACAGCGCGCCGACGCGCAGCAAAACCGCGAGCGCATTCTGGCCGTGGCGAAAGAGGCGTTCGCTCGGTTCGGGGCGAAGGCTAGCCTCGACGACGTCGCGAAACAGGCCGGTGTGGGGCCCGGAACCCTCTACCGCCATTTCCCGTCGCGGGAAGACTTGTTGAAGGCGGTTTATCAGGCCGCGGCGGAAAAGCTGGCGACGGCTGCCACGGACTTTGCGGAAACGTTGCCTCCGGTCGACGCGCTGCGGGCCTGGATGGCATTGTTCGTCGACTACCTCGCCGACAAACAAATCATCGCGCCCGCACTCCACGCGTTGGTCGAGGATCCGCACGAGGTCTACGAAGCTTCTTACGGCCAGGTAGGGGAAGCCGTTCGCAGGCTGGTCAAACGCGCGGTCCAAAGCGGCGACATCCGCGCAGACCTGGATGCGATCGACCTGCTGCGGGCGCTGGTCGGCGTCGCCAGCGTAGGAGCCAGTGCCGACTGGCAGCAAAACGCCCGGAAACTGGTAGACATCCTCATTTTGGGATCGCAGCCACCCGCTGCTTGAACAGGTATGGATGAACGCCGCTTGGAGGAGCTGATTGCCTCGATTGACTTCGAACTTCCCGCGCCGTTGACCGATGGGGAACGCGCCGACTTCGACGCGCGCACGACCGGCAGAAAACTCCAAGGCGTTGCGGGTGGAATCCTTACCGCCGCCCCTTAAAGCTTGCTGGAGGGGAACCTGGGGCCCGGCGAGAAGCCCCCCAGGCCGGTCTCCAGCGCACCCCTCATCACCTACGATGCTGCAGGCACGTTCCCGGCCAACATGCCGGTCAGCCGCATGACGGCACCCCAACGCCGCTTTCGTGATTGAAATCAGCTTTCCCCAGACGGTGCCTTGCCAGGACCGAAGCACCCAATCCGACGAGCGCGCATTGGGGAGGTTCGCGGTCAGGCATTGGTGCCTCCGTCCACGGTCAGGTTCGCACCGTTTACATAGGACGACTCTGGGCCGGCGACGAACGCGATCAGGGCGGCGACCTCGTCGACGTGGCCGTACCGGTCAAGCGGAACGATCGCTTTCTGGCTCGGGGCCCAATCGCCTGAGGCGGGGTTCAAATCGGTGTCGATTGGACCCGGCTGGACATTGTTGACCGTAATGCCGCGCGCTCCGAGCTCGCGCGCCAGTCCTTGGGTGAACTGTTTGATCGCCCCTTTGGTTGCTGAGTAGGGCGCCATGCCGGGAATCAACACGCGCTCGCCCAGGCAGGAGCCAACATTGATGATTCGACTGCCCGCGGCCATGTGCTTCAACGCCGTCTGGGTCGCGACGAAGACACCGCGGACGTTGACCGCAAACACCCGGTCAAAGTCGGCCAGGCTCGTCTCTTCGACGGGCATCGGAATGGCCGTGCCGGCGTTGTTCACCAGCACATCCAACCGGCCGAAGGTCGTGACGGTCTTTTCGACGGCGTTCCTGACCGCATCGGCGTCGCCGGCGTCCGCCTGGATCGCAATCGCCTTTCCGCCGGCGCTTTCAATGGCTTTCACCACCGACGCGGCAGCCTCCGTGCCTTTGGAGTAAGTGATGGACACGCTGGCTCCCTCCGCGGCCAGGCGTTTAGCGACCGCGGCACCAATGCCACGCGAACCGCCGGTGACGACCGCGACCTTGCCGTCCAGTTTTCCTGCATTGTTCTTGCTCATCTGTTCTAGGCTTTCGTTACTTTGGTTTTTCGTTTGTCTGCTTGCGTCAGGGTTAGAGGTGCACGGGTTCCGGCCGCTGTTTGGGTGAAACTGCGGGGATCGATTCAGGCCACGGTTGCTAACGTAAGTGTGCGGTGCACCGATGGTCCGGTTGGACAACG
>DASWVC010000379.1:0-3346 GCA_036401335.1 Chthoniobacterales bacterium | reverse complement strand
CACCGGATTGTGCGGCTTTATCCCGGACAGCGGTGACTGTGCGATCCAGGGGAAAGGCGGCGTTCTCCTGCACCGTCACCGTGCCCAACCGGTCGTAAATGCCGGTTGGAAAACGGTTCAGCACTTCCACTGCGGCCGGAGACACGGCAGGGTAAACGGCCGGCGTCGACGCCGCCACCGCGCCGGCATTTTGGCTCGCAGGGCGATGACGCGCGCAACCAGCCAGAAACAGAATGGATGCCGTTGCACAGGACAGAAGCCCGCAACCGAGCCACCACCGCACTCGCTTCACCTTCCGGCCGTCGTGCGTTCTCATCAAAATAGGTAGCCTGCCGGGTCAAAAGTTTTCTTCGGGAAGGAGGTCATCCATGCCGGGCTGGAAATTGCCTTCCCGGAAATCCGGCGAATCGTCAACCTCTTCGCGAATGTCATAGTTGCCCGCCCCGGGTTTGATGCGGTCCTGCGGCTTGCCGGGAAATCCGACAACTTTAGTCCGGCTTGTTTGCGCACAGCCTTGTGCCAGCAAGGCACAGAGCGCAATCGGGAGAAAGGTGCGAAGGGGTGTTTTCATCTCTTTATTCATCTCCTGAAGGTGTTCAGGATGGCAGCGTGACAGGCCGCCCTGCGGCCTGCAAGCCGGGAGACCTGCCCAAGCCCGGCTGAGGCCGCATCAAGACTTGTCTGCGAGCATTCGTAAGGCGAAAGTGCGCCTCCATGGTCTCGGAAAGCCGGAGGATAGAGAAACCCAGGCGGGCCTGCTCCGGTGGCAACCGCCGTCCGGCGGCAAAGCAGGTACCGAGATGAGCCTTTTTTTGCGTTTCTGGGTCATCGCCATGTCCGTTGTTGTCCTGGCCGGGCCCGTGAAAGCCCAGACGGGCGCTCCTGCCAAAAGCTCGGCCTCAAGCAGTCCAACCCCGACGCCTGCGCCCACGCCCATCCCGCTGCCCGACGTGGTTGCCCAGGCCGACGCCACGAACGGCGTGATCCGGGAGCTTGAGAACGACTCATCGGTGGCACAAGCCCGCGCCGCTGTGCAAAGCACCCTTCCCACAGTGGTTGCCGAGATCGACCTCCGTTCGGGCGAAACCACGGAACTTTTCAGTCCGAATGCCAGCCTTGAATCAATCGAAGAGCTCCAACCTGCCTGGGATCGTCTTGGAGAACGTTTAGGGGGTTGGAGTCGAAATCTGACGCGTGCGGGAACCCAACTGGATTCCCACATCAAACGATTGACGGAGTTGACTAAAACTTGGGAGCTGACGGCCGCGGCGGCGAAAACGGCCAATGCTCCCGCCGGGCTGCTTGATCAGATCAACGCCACCCTTTCCGCGCTGCACACCGCTCAGGCCGAGATTGAAAATCGCCGTTCCGAAACCCTTCGGCTTCAGGCGCAGGTGGCGGAACAGCAAAACCGGGTGAACGAAGCCCTGAACTCGGTCCATCAAGCCCGTGAGGGTGCCCAGGAACGGCTCTGGGTCAAAGACAGTGCGCCGCTCTGGGCTCGGCAGCCCCGCCCGGGCATCTCCGCAAACCTTTCCCAGGCCAGTCAAACCACCTTTTCGGCCCAGGCCAGCACCGTGGCCATTTATGCGCGAAAAAATGTTGGCCAATTCTTTATCCATGCTGCACTGATCGGGCTCTCCATTCTCGCCCTGCGCTGGGCGCGCCGCGCCGTGCGGGATTGGGTTAAAGCAGACCAGTCGTTGCAGCGATCGGCTCCCGTGTTTGAAGCACCGGTGGCGGCGGCCATGGCGCTCTCGCTCCTTTTTTTGCCTTTTATTTACCCCCATGCCCCTCGCCTGCTGCGGGCAGGGTTTGGCAGCCTGGCCCTGATCCCGACGGTGATGCTGCTGCGGCGCTTGATCGAGCACCGTCATTTTCCCATTCTGTATGCCTCGGTTGCCTTCAATTTTATCGACCAACTGCGCCTGGTCCTCGCCACGATGCCCACTCTGGCGCGCTGGGTGTTTGCTTTTGAAACTGTTGCCGGGATCGCGGTTGCCGCGTTTCTCGTGCAGAACGAGCGGCGGGATGGCAAAATCAAGCGAGCCCCGCCGTTCATCCGGATCGCTGCACGGCTCATAACCGTCCTGCTCCTGGTCGCTCTTGCCGCCAACGTGCTCGGGTACGTCAGTCTGGCGGTCCTGTTGGGCGGCGCGGTCCTGCGGAGTGCCTACATTGCAGTCCTCATTTATGCCGGTGTGCGTGTGCTCGAAGGGTTGTCAACGCTCGCCCTTGAGGTCCGTCCGCTGACCTACCTGCACATGGTTCGGCACCACCGTGCAGTCCTGCGGCAGCGGATCGTTTGGGTGTTGCACTGTTTCGGGTTCTGGGCGTGGTTCAACGTTTTTCTGAACCTGCTTCAGGTGCAGAATCCTTTTTACGGTACTGCCACTGCCGTGCTAAGCGCGCCGCTCTCCTTTGGTTCACTCCAACTTACGTTCGGACACGTGGTGGCGTTCGTGATTGCGGTCTGGGCGTCTTTCCTGGTTTCCCGTTTCTTGCGTTTCTTGCTCGAGCAAGATGTGTACGAACGCCTCCGACTGCCGCGCGGGTTGCCTTACGCCCTTTCGACGTTGCTTCATTACTTGGTGCTGCTCGTAGGATTCTTTGTCGCCCTCGCGGCATTGGGCCTCGATTTCACGAAATTCACGATTCTCGCCGGGGCGTTTAGTGTGGGCATCGGTTTCGGCATGCAAAACGTGATCAATAACTTCGTCTCCGGATTGATCCTGCTCTTCGAGCGGCCCATCAACGTTGGGGACGTCATCCAGGTGGACGCCAATACCGGTTCCGTCGAGAAAATAGGGATTCGGGCGAGTGTGATCCGGACCATGGACGGCTCGGAGATCATCATCCCGAACGGAACCCTGATCTCCGGGCAGGTGACCAACTGGACGTTCTCCGACCGGCAGCGCGTCATTATCCTTCAGGTAAACGTCGCCCGGGAAGCCAACACGACGCGGGCCGCGGAATTGCTCACCGAAGCAGCCCTGGCGCATCCGAAGGTGGCACGGCAACCTGCCCCCTTGGCGTACGTGGTGAGCTTAAGTGCGGTGGCACTTACCGTGGAACTACGGGCCTGGACGGAGCAGTACGACGAATGGATGCAGATCCGTAGCGACCTGGTGATCGCGGTGAACCAAAGCCTCGTCCGCGACGGCATTGCACTGGCCTAAAAAAAAGGCCCGCCCCGGGGTTCCCGTGGGGGGGAACGGCCCGGGGGGGCCTGCTACACAAAAGGGGGGTCCTGGCGGCGTCCTACTCTCGCACGCCCTGGTCGGCGCACTACCATCGGGGCTGCGGCGTTTCACTTCCGTGTTCGGGATGGGAACGGGTGGGGCCA
>DASWVC010000378.1:0-5044 GCA_036401335.1 Chthoniobacterales bacterium | reverse complement strand
TGGTGGAAAGGGGCCTGACGTTCAAGGAAGCCGCCAGGGTCCTTGGGGTGAGCCCCAAGGTGGCCCGCTGCCACCACCGGCAGGCGGGCGGGAAACCCGCGCGGTCCGATTCCACCTGGCCGGGCAGCCCCCGCCGTGCCGCCGAAGTGTTGGAACGCCCGGAAATGTACCGCCAACGCACGGGCCTCACGTGGAAGGAGCTGGCCGCCCGTTGCGGCTCCAGCGCGCGCCTTGTCTCGCAATGCCACACGGGCAAGCGGGTCCCGTCCGACTACACCCTCAACAAGGTGGAGGGCTTCCTTTCGGGTGAGCTGGCGTGAAGGAATTTAGGAGATGGCCCAAAAAGGGCATCTCACAGTATACGTCATTCTACGTATTGACGGGTGCTTCTTGAACCCGCCAAATTGCGTGTTGCTCGGGAGATTTTGGACCGAAGGCGTTGATCCTCTGCCCTCCGCGATGCGGAGAATCCCGCCGCAGGTCTCTCGGCGACACCCTAACCTAAAACCCCCGGAACAGACGATGAAACGACGCGCACTCCTTGCCCTTGTAGGAGGGGCCATCGGCTTTGCTTTGCCGGCCTTCGCCCAACAAAAAGAACCGTCTCTCAGTGAGCAGGACCGCCGGCAAATTGAAGCGCTTGGCAAGAAAAACGATGAAGCGTGGAGCAAGAGCGACGCGGCCGCTCTGGCCACTCTCTTCAGCGAAGACGCACTCCTGGTGGGGCCGGGATCCATGATCTCGGGCAGAGAGGCGATTCAGAAGCGTTATGAGGACTTTTTCAAGAACCTCGTCGGGTTAACGCTCCCCAAATCTATGTTTGAGTCCGGCGCTTCTCTCGCCCCTGGGCACTTAACCAACGTAAGCAAAACCGTCGAGCTGCACCCCATTGATAACAACACGGCATGGGCTGTCGGGCAATGGATGCAGACTGGTCCTGGACCGAACAATACGGTGAAGGAATTGCACGGCAACTGGGCCACCTTGAACGAACGCATCGGCAATGCCTGGAAGTGGCGCCTGGAGATCTACAACGTCGACCCTTCACCGCCTACAACCAGCACCGCAACGCCATCACCGACGACCACCCCGAGCAACCCATAGCATTCTGAGCCGCGCGGTGATCCCCATCCCCACGGGCAATTCAAGGGTGACGGTTCGCTCGGCTTCCAGGGTTCGCAGGGATTCCCGGTGGGCGAGATCGCCTTCCACAAAATCAATCGCTGCCTGCCGGTGCCCGGTGTCGGCTTGCACCTTTACCTCGAAGGCATCGACCGAATCGGTGTAAATCCGCGCTTCGCTCTGTGCCCTGGAAACGTCCACGAGGGCCTGGGCCGCATTGATCTGAGGAAGTGCACCGGTCATGGCCAGGCAGAACATCTTTTCGCGTTCTTTCGATTGGCTGACCTGGCCGGTCACGGTGTGGCCTTACCGAACGTGCTGCTCTTTGTCCAGGTCCAACCGGCACCCGTTGTCGAGCATGAGTTGGTCCCCGTCCAAGCCTTTCAGCCGCCGACTGTCCCCATTTCTGAGTCGCACCGCCGCCGAACCCGGAGGGCTTGGGCGTAGGGACGGCACCAACTAGATCCGGGAGTTGTTGACCCCATTTGCCCGCGCGGAGCGCGGGATCCCATCACAATGGCGAAGCGGCAGCGGAGCCAACCGCCGAGAATGGGCTTCACAGCCCGCTCGTCGGAGGCGGTTCGTCAGCAACTCCCCCTGCGTTAAGTCCGGTAAGGGACGCCTCAGCGTTTAAACTGCGCTCAGCCTTCGCCGTAAAGCCATCGGAATTTTGGGTACAACGGCGGCCGCCAAGCCAGGGTTCTGCTTCTCCGGTTAGGCGTTCAGAAACCACCGCTCCCCCTGCTTACCCGCCCCCCGGCTTGTGTGATCGATCATGGAAAAGTGGGTTCTCCCGCACTTTGCGTGCTGCGGAACGGGCTCAGGCGGCTTCGAGGACCCGTTGGCGCAGGAGGTTAAAGCCGGCGCGGCCGTACATCGTGCGTTTGATCATTTTGAGCCGGTTAATCTGGCCCTCCACGGGGCTGGTGGTCCAGGGTAACTCGAGGGCGGCTTGCAGGGCCGGCAGCAAGTCGACCACGCGATGGCGCTCCAAATCCACCACGATGGTGCCGTAGCGCTGGCCGCGGCGCCACGCCCAGTCGTCCACCCCAAGCACGCGCGGCATGGGTCGGGGAGTCGTCCTCGAACCGGGCCGGCAGACCATCCGTAGCAGCGTGTCCGGGCTGGTGGGCATCAAGAGGTGTTCGGCCAGACGCGCCCCCGCTTCGCCGCCCAGGGCCAGCCCGAGTTGGCGCTGGTTTTCGCTTAGTCGTGCGGTCCGACGCCCCCAACGGGGCGCGACGCCGACCAACGGTTCCACGAATAAAGACACTCTGCGCCATTTTACACCGGTTCGTGTGTCGTTGTGCTCGGAGTGCTTTTGCCGGGATTCTGCGAGCGCTAAGGCAACGTGGGCCCGAGGGTTCCAGTGCCCAGTTTCCCAAGCTTGTTGCAAATCCAAGGTGACCGGGGATGCCGGCCTCGTTTGAGAACGCGGCACAAAGGATCGTTTACTAGAAAGGTACCACCGTTTCCGTGCCAGAGAGTTCCGTCACGGTGTAAAGATCGGTCTGACCCTGCAGGGGAGGCCCGACGGCCAAAAAGCGATGGACGGTGGTCACCCCGAAGGTTTTGATCGGGGCTTCCTTCAACGGGCCGAAGTTCAGCTGAGGCAACACCACCGTAAAGGATGTGTAGCCACTGTCTATGGTCATGGCGGTGGTAATGGTCACCAACGTGCCAACCTCTAAGGTTGCCGTGCGAATCTCGTCTCCCGTAAATTGAAGCGTTTGGACCGCATCGCAGTACTGCAAGCGGGGTTTCCCGTTCGGACCGCTACTTAAGTAGGTGAGGTGCAGGTCGCGACCCGACAGGGTGTAGCGATGGAGGGACCGCGCAAGGCCTGCGTTTTGCGCGTGCGCCACCGTCAGGACCAAAAGCATCATGACACCAACCGAGGCAACAACCTGAGAGAAGGATCTCATAGTTATGAGGGCATTTGTATTATTTAGAATGCTGTGCTGCAAGCCTACAATGCGGACCAGGCTGGAAGGACCGCGCTAGTAGAAGGATCGGGCCAAAGCGGACGCTCTAGCCAACCGCCGAGAATGGGCCGCTGGCGATCAACCCGTCGGAGGCGATTCGTCAGCAACTTCCGTCTTTTCTGCCTTGCGGAGCGTGATGACCGTTCTGGGGCGACCCAAAGGACACTGCAATCAGAACTCATAAAGCTCGCCCTGTACGTCATTCGACGTATTGACGGCTCTTTTTGAAACGTGTCCAATCGTGTGTCGCCCAAAGGGCTTTGAGGGAAGGCATCAATGAACTCGATGAGGCCTACGGCGTACAGGCGGAGGTGACAAGGCTGCGTGTTTTAGCGGGAGAAGCTATCGCCGGCTACAAGATTGGGTGTATCGGGCCGAAAATTCGCCAAACGTTTGGCATGAGCGGGCCGATACGCGGTGTCCTGTTTAAAACCGAGCTGCGCCCGTCGGGTTCGACGGTTCACGCCTCAAGGCATGCTTGTCTCGCCATCGAAGGCGAAATGGCGGTTCAGCTCGGAAACCAAGCTCAAGTCGTCGGTGCCTTTCCGGTGATCGAGCTCCACAACTACGTGTTTAGGGCAAGACCCCCATCGCTTTCCGAGCTGGTCGCCAACAACGGCCTTCACGCGGGCGTCATCCTTCCAGAGAGGGAGGACATCATGGAGCATCTTGTTGGTGTCCGGTCCGGAAAACTTGAAGTGAGCATCAACGACAAACCGGCCGATGCGGGTCCGTTATGGAGCCTGCCGGGCGGTTGGAAAGAAGCCGTCGCGTGGCTTCAGAGCCATTTACGGAATTACGGACTATCCTTACAGGCCGGACACCTCATCCTGACCGGAACGGCCTTGGGCCTGCATCCCGTCGGGCCCGGTGACCATATCCGAGTGGTGGCAGAAGGAGTGGGGGGCGTTGAGGCAACCGTGAGTGCCTAACACCGCGCAAGGACTGGTGATGAAAACATCCGGTCCCTCCTCCTGGACGAGTTTTGCCCAATAGGGGACCAACTTTGGGTTAAACGGCCGCTGTAGGCCCGCCTTCCGCCGCCGGGGTTCGGCGTTGGAAGCAGAGACCCTTCGCCCTGATGACCCGCACCTCGGTGTGAACGGCCACCCGGAAAGGCGTTGCGGCAACTGGAGGTGGCAGCACTGCGGCCTCAAGCGGTCAAGGTCGCGATCCGGCATAAAGCCGCTCGCCGACTCGCTTTTTATTCCGTTCGCTCGCTTGACGGCGGCCTCCGTGCTGCCGTGAGGGTCACCATGAATTCTTTCTTCGAAAGAAATGGTTTCTTTGGTCGGAGAAGGTGGGGGGAAGGCCGGTTTAGGGTTTGGGTCGCTTCTTCCGCTGCGCTTTGAGAAAGGTCTGAAGCTTCAGGCCGTCCTTAAGGTTTGGAATGTTTCTTCCGGTGATCCAGTGGTTTAGCCGTTGAGCTGACACCCCCAGCCGTTCTGCCAGATCCTTTTGCTCCCCGTGTTTCGCCTGAGCGGACCAGGCTCGCAGCTCAGCCATTAGTTCGCTGTATTCATCATCCGCCATGAGTGAACTCTACTGTAGATATAAAATCGTGTTTGACAAAAATATACTATGGATATATTTTAATGCGTAGTTAAGAAGCGGCCCGAAGCCGGTGTATCAGACCGACGACGGGCCTAAACCCAAAAACACTGGTTCTAGCAATGTATCTCGGATCTGATTCCGTTCTTACTCCCGAAATCTCGGGAGGCAACCAAAACCAAAGCACCGGTTTTATCCGCGTGCCCTGCCGTTCGGCCTTCGACCTTCTCGAAGCCCGGAATTCCTTTTACGACCACGACGACGACGACGAACCCGAAATTGGCGTGGTCGGCAGGCCCCGCCTCAACCGCAAAGGCGTCCAAGACGAAGCGACCCTGACGGAGGTGGACGAATGAGCACCGCCGCCTACGACACGACGCTTGAGC
>DASWVC010000377.1:0-11760 GCA_036401335.1 Chthoniobacterales bacterium | reverse complement strand
GGACGACAACCGCCCGGTCGTCCCAATCGGCAAACCAGTCGATGCCGAGGTCTACCTGCTCAACCCGGACCTGCAACCGGTTGCTCCGGGTGAAGTCGGGGAAATTTATATCGGCGGGCCCGGGCTGGCCCGGGGCTACTTGCATCGGCCTGAGGCCACGGCAGAACGCTTCATTTCCCACCCGTGGTCGAAGGGTGCCCGTCTCTATAAAACCGGCGACCGGGCTTATGCTGACGAGCAGGGCGAGATCATTTTTGCGGGCCGGTCTGATCATCAAGTGAAAATCCGGGGATTTCGGGTGGAACTTGGCGAAATTGAGGTGTCCCTGCGGCAGCACCCGGCGGTGCGCGAAGCAGCCGTGCTGCTGGAGGACGATCGTCAAAGCGGCACCCGGCTGGCCGCCTACCTCGTGCTGCGTTCGCAGGTCTCGATTTCGCTCGGGGAATGGCGAGATTTTCTGGCCGAAAAATTACCCGACCACTCGATCCCGGGGCGTTTCGTCGCCGTGGCAGCGCTGCCCTTGACCGTGACCGGCAAAGTGGACCGGCAGAAGCTGAAGAAAACGGCCGGATCGGAACTCGGTGCGGACGCCGTTTATGTGGCCGCCCGCAGCGAAGGTGAGCGCCAACTCGTGGGAATCTGGCAGGCGGTGCTGCATCGGGAAAAGCTCGGCGTTCAGGAAAATTTCTTTGATCTCGGAGGGCACTCGCTCACGGCCGCCGCGATCTGCTCGCACCTCTTTCGCCTCTGGGGCATCGAGGTACCGGTGCGCTGGATTTTAGAACACCCTACGGTGGAGGCGTTTGCCCGGCGGATCGAATCGGCTAAGGGACACCCGCATGATACCCCGGCCCTCGAAAAAGCGGACCGTAGCAAACCGTTGCCAATGTCGTTTGGCCAGCAGCGGATGTGGCTTCTCCAACAAGTCCTGCCGAACCCGTCCACGTACAACGTTCCGGTGGCGTGGCACCTGCGCGGCCACGTCGACCGGGAGCGGGTCCGGCGGGCGTTGCAAACCATGGTGGAGCGTCACGAGGTGTTACGCACCGCACTGGTCCAGCAAGGGGAACAGCTGCTGCAGCGGATTGCCGCGGTCGGAGAGGTCGCGCTGCCTTGGGAGGTAATAGATGGCCGGGCGCACCCTCTCGCCGCCCGCGAATCTCACTGGGAAACGTTTCTGGCCGAAGAAGCGTGCCAGCCGTTTGATCTGGCACAGGCGCCCTTGTGGAGGGCGGTGTGGGTAGAGGACGGCCCGAATGACCATGCTGTGGGATTCACTTTCCATCACGGCATCGTCGACGAGTGGTCCCTGCGGCTGTTCTTCGAAGAACTCGCGCGGCTGTACGGAGCCGACGGTCAGACAGCCCCAGCCGGATTGTCGGAGCTTCAGTATGCCGATTACTCTGCCTGGCAAAGGCAGCGGTTGACCGGGCCGTTGCTGGAGCGCCAGCGTGCATACTGGGAACAGCAGCTCCACGATTTACCGCCGGAACTGGCCCTGCCAACGGACTTGGCACGGCCTGCGCGGGCCAGCGGTGCAGGTGCAGTCCATGAATTTCAGGTTTACGAGGCGACTGCCACGATGCTCCGGGAATTGGCGCGCACTGCGGAAGTCACGTTATTCACCCTGCTGCTTGCTGCCTTCCAGGTGTGGCTGCATCGCTACACCGGCCAGACGGACGTCGTCGTCAGCATTCCCATCGCGAAACGGGAACACGTCCAATCATTGATCGGCCTTTTCCTCAATACGCTGCCGATCCGGGTCCGCCTGACTGAAGGCGCCAGCTTCCGAACCGTATTGGGGCAGGTGCGTGAAGCGCTGCTGCAAGGATTCGGCCATGCTGACTTGCCCTTTGAAGAGATCGCGGAACTGGCAGCCGCGGGACACGAAGGAGGACGGCAGCCGTTGCACCAGGTAATGTTCGCCTTCGCCGAAGAAAGCGCACCCGTGTTGCAACTGGGTCATGCGGAAGCCCGGCCGCTGCAGGTAACGACATGCACCAGTAAGAATGACCTCACCTTGAGCATCCGGGCCGTGGGCGACTCCTGGGATTGCCGGTTTGAGTATGCCGGTGACCTGTTTCAGGCGGAGACCGTCGCAAGAATGGCCCGTCACTTCACCCATTTGCTTCACGCGGTTGCCGTCGCTCCGGAGGAGGCGGTCCATCGGTTGAACCTTCTGCCGGAGGAGGAACGCCACTGTGTGGTGGTCGAGTGGAACCAGACGGAGCGCGCTTATCCCGGAGACAAATGCATCCATCAGTTGTTCGAGGACCAGGCAGAGCGCACGCCAGAAGCCGTGGCGGTGGTGTTTAACGCCGAGTCATTGACCTACCGTGAACTCAATCGAAAGGCCAACCGCTTCGCACGCCTTCTGGCGGAGGCGGGAGCCGGGCCGGAAACGCGGGTCGGCCTGTGCCTTGAGCGGTCGGCCGCGATGGTCGTGGCGATGCTGGCGGTCCTGAAAGCGGGAGGGGCCTACGTGCCGATCGATCCCGCTTACCCGGCTGCGCGGCGGCACCTCATGCTGGAGGGCGTGCCGTTGCTGGTGACGACCCAGGAGTTCTCCGACTATGCGGGGCGCATCCTGGGCCTGGGGGAAGCATCGGCGACGGGCGAACGGGGGGAGAACCTGACCGGGCAGGCCGAGGGAGGCAGCCTTGCCTACGTGCTATACACCTCCGGCTCCACCGGACAACCCAAAGGGGTGGCTGTCCCGCACCGGGCGGTCATCCGCCTCGTGATCAACACCAACTACATCGCCCTGGATGGGTCCGACGTGGTGGCGCAAACGTCCAATTGCTGTTTTGACGCTGCCACCTTTGAAATCTGGGGTGCGCTGTTGAACGGCGCGCGCCTCGTAATTCTCGGAAACGACGTGGTGCTCTCGCCGAGCAACCTGACCGAAAAACTGCAGGGCATCACAACGTTGTGGCTCACAACCTCCCTGTTCAACTTGATGGCGCAACACGCACCCGGGGCTTTCGGCGGGTTGCGCCACGTGTTGTTCGGCGGTGAACCGGCCGACGCGCGGAGCGTCGCCAAAGTGCTCAGGCACGGCGCACCCCGGCACCTCATCAACGGGTACGGCCCCACCGAGACGACCACCTTTGCGGCGTGCCACGAGGTGCGTTCAGTGCCCGCAGAGGCCAGCTCCGTGCCGATTGGAAAGCCCATCTCGAACACGACCGTCTACATTCTGGATGCGTGGCAAAACCCGGTCCCGATCGGCGTCCCGGGCGAGATCTATGTGGGCGGACCGGGCCTGGCCAGGGGGTACGTCGACGCCCCGGATCTCACCAGGGAGCGTTTCGTGCCAGACCCCTTTTCATCTCAGCCGGGCGCACGGCTTTATCGGACCGGCGACCTCGGACGCTGGTTGGCCGAAGGCAACCTCGAGTACCGGGGCCGCTTGGACGATCAAGTCAAGGTCCGCGGGTTTCGCATCGAACCGGGCGAGATCGAAGCTGCATTGAAGACCCACCCCGGGGTACGTGACGCCGTGGTGGTGCTCTGGGGGCAGACGGGGGAGGAAAAACGCCTCGTCGCCTACGCCGTCGGCGAAGCAGCGGCCTTGCCGCAGCAGTCCTTGCGCGAATACCTGAAAGCAAAATTGCCCGATTACATGGTGCCCTCAGCGGTGGTGGTGCTGGACCGCTGGCCGCTGAATGCTTACGGCAAAGTCGATCGACGAGCCCTCCCGGAACCTGCCGTCAACCGGGCAGGTAAGGTTTCACCGCGCGATGCCCTCGAAACCCAGCTCGCGGCCATCTGGGAAAAAGTCCTCGAACGGTCCCCGATCGGGATAACGGACAACTTTTTCGAGCGCGGCGGCAACTCGCTGCGGGCCGTGCGGGTGTTTGCCGAAATCAAGCAGGCTTTCGGCAAGAACCTGCCCGTGGCCACGCTGTTCAAAACGCCCACGGTCGAGACGCTGGGGCAAGCATTGCGCTCCGGCACGCGCCTCGACGACTGGTCCCCGCTCGTCCCCATCCAGCTGCGCGGAAATCGGCCACCGTTTTTTGGCATTCATGGGGTTCACGGCAACGTCCTTTTTTATCGACCCTTGGCCCTGCTGCTGGGAAAAGAACAGCCCTTTTATGGAATCCAGTCGCAAGGGTTGGACGGCACCCCGATCACGCACGCCTCGGTGGAGGCCATGGCCGACCATTACGTCGAGGAACTGCGGAAGGTGCAACCTTCCGGTCCCTACCTGCTGGGCGGTTATTCCCTGGGCGGCAGCATCGCCTACGAAATGGCCCGGCGATTGCGTCTCGCGGGAGAAACGGTTCCTTTGCTGGTGCTCATTGATGCCGGCAACCCGGCCCGACCAGCCCGCCTGATCTCTTACCGGGCGCGGCTGGGCAAAGCGCTACGCGACCCGGCTTCTCTTTTTACCGTGGATCGGCTTGCGAGGATTTTGGCCGGTCGCATCCGTGGCAACACGGGCGATCGTTTCCTGAAATGGAATGATTTGTACCAGAAAGCCAAAGCCCATCGGCGGGGAGCCTTCCGGGACGAAGCAGCCGAAATTGACCTTCACGTGGTGATGGTTCACACACGAGCCTTGCTGGCTTACCGCCCTTTGCCCTTCGACGGAACAATCACGCTTTTCCGCACGCGAGTGCCGGAACCCGGTTACCAAAGCGATCCCTGTTTAGGTTGGGAATCCCTGGCCCAAGGCGGCATCGAGGTGCATGAAATGCCGGGTGCCCACCTGGAACTGTTCTCCGCCGAACATGTCCACGCCGTGGCCAGCACTCTGGAGGATTGCATTCAATCCGCCCTGGAACGGTCGAACAAACGCCAGCCAGCCGCATCGCCTCAAAATTTATCCGGGGTCTGAAGCAATTTCTGCACTTCCGGGCTGTTGTAATTCTCCGGCGTGATGAGCACCGGCGGCAATTCCACCTTCTTGTTTTCTCCCGCCGCGTTCTTGCGGGCCTGGTCAATGTAACCCACCCCCTGGTACCCCATCTGATAAGGGTCTTGAGCGATAATGCATTGGATCACGCCGCTCTGGAACAACGGCAGAATTTCCGGACTAGGATCAAACGTCACCACCTTCAGCTTCTTCTCCAGCCCTTTTGCCTTGATTGCCTGGCAGACTCCCACCGCCGTAGGCGCACACGCCGAAAAAAAGCCCGCCACGTCCGGGTTTCCGTTCAGGAGATCTCCCGTCGTGTTCATGGAAGTCGCCGCATCGGCATTCGTCCATTGGATCGGAAGCACCTTCATGTTGGGGAATTTTGCGATCGCATCGTTGAACCCGAAACTCCGTTTGGCACTGATGGAACCGGCCTGGATTCCGAGGTTGGCAACCAAACCCTTTTCACCTAACATTTTCGCCATCTCCATGCCGGCCTTGAAGCCGCCGTCGTAGTTGTCCGTCGTGACGCTGGCCTTCGGCAAATCACTGTCAATCCCGGAGTCTACCATCACCACGGGAACACCGTTTTGCACGGCTTCCGTTACCGGCGGAATCAGTCCTTTGGAATCAAGCGCAGCCAGAAGGATACCGGCAGGTTTCGATCGGGATACATTGCGCACGAGGTCAACCTGACTTGCAATCTCGGTCTCGGTAGCTGGTCCCTGGTAGTCGATCGTGTAACCCAGTTCTTTCGCCCGATCCTGGGCCCCCTTGACCAGGAACAGGTAAAAGGTTGCCGAGGTTGATTTAGGGATGAACACGATGGTTCCCTGGTTTTTGACCTGGCTGAAAACGCTGGCCGTGCAAGTCAGGAGAAAAAGCAGCGGGAGCGCAATTGACCAACGGGAGTGGATCAGGTTTTTCATGGGCAGACCTTGGGCAATGGGGAAAGATCGGGAGACGGGGGCTTGGCGGCGATGGTAAGGGTTTCCTCACCTAACGGCAAAACATTTTTCCCTGTTGCCCTTTGCCCGGCTGGTTTGGACCCCGGAGAAACAGGTTGAAGGCGGGTTTAAGCCCGTCGCTTAAACTGGTCCACGGCCACTGCCGCGATGATAACGCCGCCGTTCACCACGTAGTGCCAGAAAGCGTTCACCCCCAGAATGTTCAAACCATTTCGGATCGTGGTCTCAAGGATCGCTCCCATCAGCGTGGCGATGATGCTGCCTTCTCCACCAAACAAACTCGTGCCACCTATAACCACGGCCCCAATCGCCAGGAGTTCATAACCAGTGCCGCCGGCTGGTTGGATCGTGGCGAGACGAGCCCCTTCAATGATGGAGGCCACCCCGCACAACAAACCGCCCCCGGTGTAGATGCAGGTGGTCACAAGCCTCAGGTTGATTCCGGACAAGGCGGCGGCTTCCGCATTGCTCCCGATGGCGTACGTGAACCGGCCAAATCGGGTGTAGTGGGCTACAAAAAAGGTTAACGCAAAAACCATCAGGAGAATGATGGTCGGAACGGGAATCAGATCGAAGATCTTACCCTGCCCAATCCAAAGGTACTGCGAACTGAGGCCAAAGATGGGTATGCCTCTCGACAAAATCAAGGCAGCGCCCCTCGCCATGCCCAACATCCCGAGCGTGGCGACAAACGGCGGCACGCGCAACCGGGTGATAAACAAGCCGTTGAAAAATCCCAGGACTCCTCCAAAAAGGACCGTGGCCAGGAGTCCAGCCGGCACGCTGGCAGTCTTTTGCAGGACGATGCCCCCAACGACTCCCGAACAGGCGAAAATCGAGCCAACCGAAAGGTCGATGCCGCCGGAAATGATGATCAGGGTTTCACCCGCCGCGATGATGCCGATGACCGCCGTCTGCAGCGTGATGTCGGACAGGTTGCCAACCGTGAAAAAGTAGGGAGAAAGGCGCGACAGCACCAGGAACATCGCCGCCAGAATCACCAACATGGAGATTGCCTGATTGCCGAACAGGTCGCTAACTCGCGCCCTCCCACCCACCTTTTCCGGTCGCAATTTCATTCTTGGTTAGCTAATCAGCCGCATGCTGTGCTCCACAATGGACTGCTTGTCGGTGTGCTGCGCGTCCAACTCCGCGACAATGCGGTAGTTCGACATGACCAGGACACGATCCGCGACTTCCAGGATCTCGTTGACGTCACTGGAGATAAACACCACGGCCGTTGCCGTTTTCTCGACGAAGCGGTGCACCAGGTCGTAAAGCTCTTTTCTGGCTCCGACATCGATGCCCGTGGTCGGTTCATCAAGAATCAAAACCTGACAACCCGCCTCCAGCCACTTTCCAAATACCACTTTCTGTTTATTGCCGCCGCTTAAGTATTTTACCTTCTGGGCCATGCCGGCCGCCCTGATCTGCACTGACTTCATTCCGGCGCTCACCAGCTTCTTTTCAGAGGCACGGTTTAAGAGAATTTGTTTCAGCTTGGCCAGCAACGCCAACGTCAGGTTCTCCCGCACGCCCAGGTTAAGGCACAAGCCTTTTCCATCGCGGTCTTCCGGCAGGTAGCCAATCCCGGCCGTCACTGCAGCGCGAGGGTCAACCAGTCCCACCTCTTTGCCCTGCAGGTACAGGTTGCCGCCTTCAATCCGATCAATGCCAAATAGCACCCGGGCTAACTCCGTTTTTCCTGCGCCCACCAACCCAGTTACACCCACCACCTCATGTTCTCGAACCGTCAGGTTGAGCGGATGGCCAAAGGACCGGCTGGTGACACCTTGCAACGCCAGGACCACTGCCTTCCCAGGCCGCTCTTCCTGCCAGGCCGACGCCGTAACTTCCCGGCCGATCATCAGTCGGATGATTTCTTTCAACTCCGTTTCCTGGAGACCCAGTGTGGCCACGTTGCGGCCGTCACGAAGGATGGTGACCCGGTCTCCGATTTCCTTGATTTCTTCCAGCTTATGCGAAACATAAATCACGCTGATGCCATCGGCTTTCAGCTGTCGAATGATTCCGAACAGGGTTTCAATTTCCTTTCTGCTCAGGGCTGCGGTCGGCTCATCCATGACGATGACCTCGGCCCGTTTCGATAAGGCGATGGCGATCTCGAGCATCTGTTGTCGGGCAATGCTCAGGTCTTTCACTTTGGACCTGGGATCAATCGGGAAGTTAAGCTTTTCCAACGTTACCCGGGCCTGCCGGTAAACGGCGGTCCAGTCAACCCGCCATCCCTTCTCACTGGTGAGCTGCCGCAGGGCCAGGTTCTCAGCTACATTGAGGTGAGGAACCAAGTGGAAATTCTGATAGATGGTGACAATCCCCAAGTCTTCTGCGCCTTTCGGACCGTAATTGATGTTTTGCCCTTTGAACGTAACGACCCCGGCATCTAACTTATAGGCTCCGGAAATGATCTTTATCAGCGTCGATTTTCCAGCGCCGTTTTCACCGAGAAGGGCATGGACTTCGCGAATTCGAAGTTCAAAGGCAACTTCCTTCAGCACTTGCGTTCCATAAAATGATTTGCAGACTCCCTGCATTTTCAAGAGAGGTTCCATATCGGCGTCTCCATTCCGGGGTCAATCGACGGCCACAACTTTTTAACTGAAACGCGGTGGCTCAGGCAAGGTGATATGCTGCTGCCACAATGCGCAACGTGGACCCTCCGTTACCGCCACGGGAGAGCGACGTCGGGCGTCAAAAAAAGTTTTTTCCTCGCCCCGGGCTGCGACCGTCCGCCGACCTGCGTTTCCGGGCGGTTCAGGAAGCGGTCCTAAGGGCCTCCCTCAAGCCCAGCCGAAGCGAGAAGGCGGAGGCAGCCCGGGCACCGGTGCAACCCGACGGCTTGATGGATCAGGGGTACGGAGGCGTCGGCCGCGCGTGTCGTTTCATACACTCAATACAACTTTCCTTGAAGTTATTTATGATTGCCGGCGGTCACTGACAACCCGGTGGTCCGAGCATTACCCTGGTGCCGTATCAGGTTTCTCCTTATCCGCAGCTTGCCATCGAAGGGAATGAAGTTCGAATTCCAGCCGTGGCTCCGCAAGAAAATGTATTGCATTGCACCTATGCCTGACCGGCTGCCGCCACTTTTTGTGGCAGCATTGTAACTTGCCCTCCTCCGGTAAGTGCTTGGGAAACGAGCCGTTGCCTGCACCTGGCAACGCTTACTGCGGCTGCAGAACCGCTTGATCACCCTGGGGTAGGATCTATTTCTGGAATGCCTAAAACACACTTTCCAAACGGTGTTAATGGCCAAGTAAATTTTCTCTGTAAGCAACCTTGTTATGAAATTTAGCTTATGGCCTGAAGGCTACACCTACATTGAACGATTCCCTTCGCGTTCGACTTCAGCTTGCGCAGAGTCAACGCCGCTACGGGGGATATTGGTTATGAAATTAAAGTTGAAAAGGATGAACCTCATTTTTGCATCTGTTCTTGCCTCGGCGCCATTGAGCGCACCGGCGGGGGCGGCCCTGGTCAACGGTGATTCCCTGCAGACGGACCTTTCGAATGCCGTTGCGTTGATCGCAGGCACTTCCACGTCAGGTTTACTGAGGCCGGACTGGAGCCGCTACTTTTCTCGGGAAGCATCGCTGCCGGGTGAGCTGGACCGTTTTCTTTTGCGGGATGAGGACGGGTTGGGTCACGAAATAAGCTCCAAGCTTCGTCAGAATGCTCGTGTTCCGATTTTTCAGACCGGAGATTCCGTCTTGCAAACGTTCTCGCTGGGTACGGCCGACGTTCTCGCCCTGAAGGTTACGGATGATGCAAAGGCATCCGGCTTCGGGCGGCCACAGGGTGCATTGACCAATGTAAAGGTTGCGGCAGTTCCGGAGCCGGTGCCGCTGACGTTTATCGGGATTGGGGCACTGGCGCTGATGGGCATCCAGGCCCTGCGCCGGCGGCGAGGCTGAGGACGACTTGCGCCTTTCCATGGCAGAAACCGAAAGGCGCTTCGCGAGGAGCGCCTTTATGCGCTTGCCAGCAACCTTGACAGTGCAGCCCTACCTTCCCGGTTGCGTGTGGCCGGATAGAAAATCGTCCAACTCCGCGCGCGTAGGCAGGCCGGCATAGTCGCCTTTTGAGCTGACGCAAAAAGCCCCCAGCGCGGCTCCCCGCCGTACGGCGTCGGCAAACGGCAGTTGATCAAGCAGGCCGGAAATCACGCCAGCGCAAAACGCGTCCCCGGCCCCTACCGGATCAACTTCCGGCACGATGAAAGGAGGCACCGTGCCCCGGTGTTCCCCGTCCGCATAGCGAGCGCCTTCGCCGCCCAGTTTGATGGCTACCTGGGTCGGGCCGAACTCAAGCAGCCGTTCGCGGGCCTGATCAAGGTCTTTGGTGTTTGCAAGCAACTCGGCCTCGCTCTGGCTGGGGAGCAGGATGTCAGCCCGCCCTGCGAGCTCGACAAACGCGGAGTGCGCCTCTTCCGCGGTCCAGAGACGAAAGCGCATGTTGGGGTCAAACACCACCTTTGCCCCCTGGGCTTTAAACTGGTCAACGACCTTCAGGGTCAACTGACGGTTGGACGAACTCAGGGCCGGCGTGATCCCGGTCACAAACAGGTATTTGGCTTGGAGGCCGTCAAATTGCCCAAAACGCAGGGATGCCGCAGCCGCGCCTTTGCGGTAGTAAAGCACTTTGCTGGAGTTGCCGGGACGCACCTCTTTGAACATCAAGCCGGTAGGCGCAGCGGCATCCGCCTCGACCCGGTCGACATCGATGCCTTCGCCGCGAATCGTCTTCACAATGCGGCTGCCAAGCGGGTCGCATCCCACGCGGCTGACCCAACTCACCCTATGCCCAAGCCGGGCCAGGCCGATGGCGGCATTCGCTTCAGCCCCTCCCACGGTCAGGTGGAGGGTTGAAGCCATTTCCAGATTTGCCACGTCATGGGGCGAAAGCAACACCATGGCTTCCCCGAACGTGACGACGTCCCAGGCTGCGTTCATCGGCGTGCCTTCCCAGCCGTCAAAAGGAGGCGTTCAGCCGCTTCGCCGCAAGCGTTCAAATCCTCCGGCCGCTTCGGGATCAAGGCACCTCCCACTCCAACTGCCAAAACCCCGGCCGCAAAATAATCGGCAGCGTTATCCGGGGTGATTCCGCCGGTGGCAATGAGCCGGGCCGCGGAAAGCGGACCGAGGACTTCCCGAAAATATTGAGGACCAAGGGTGGCTGCGGGGAAAACCTTAATGAAATCCGCCCCGGCTTCGGTGGCATCAAAAATCTCGGTTGGCGTCATGGCGCCGCAGCAGATGGGAACACCGCGCTCACGCGCCACGGCCACGACCCCGGGGTTGAAGTTAGGGGTCACCAGGAAGTCTGCACCGGCAGCGAGCGCCTCCTCCGCGAGAACCGGGTTCGTGACCGTGCCGGCTCCGAACATCGTACCCGGCGGGCGTTTCACGTTCTGAATCGCCTCGAGGACACCCTCGGATTCCATTGTCATTTCGATCAGGCGAATGCCCCGCCCAAACAGAAGGTCAATGCAGGCATACGGATCCACCTTCGGTCGGCGCAGGATGGCAATCACGGGCGCAGCGTGCAGGAGGCTGGCAAAATCGGCTTTCATGAAAAAATTGTGTTTAGCGTTCCTGACCCGTCGTTTCCGGTTCAAACTTTTACTCGCGAACGCCGGGACCGCACCAAAAATCGAGCCGATCCCCGGACCCTGCAACCTGCTTTCCGGCGAGGTCCAGCGATGCCATCGCCCACCTACACGCACCGCTTAGCTTACCAACCCCGGAACACTGCGGGCGTGAGTGCAGGAATCGGCCCTTTTGCCTGGCAACCAACCGGAGCGCAATCAGATCCGCTATATCAACAGAATTATTCGTAAAAATATTGTTATACTATGTGTTTGATAGATACAGCTCGTTCTATATGCGGCAATTCCTTCATGCC
>DASWVC010000376.1:0-2485 GCA_036401335.1 Chthoniobacterales bacterium | reverse complement strand
AGTGATGCCTTGGCCGGAGAGGAGGCAGGTCTGTTTTCCCACGGGTTGCGCCGTTCTTATATGGCGAAATCTTAACGGACGCCCAGCCGTTGCAGGCTGGCGTTTGAGGGGGCGGTGACGAAGAGTGCCGCCTCATGAAACAAGGTTGGCTTAAACCCCTTTTTCTTTCTCTCGCCACAGCCGGTCTGGCGGGGGGCGTGACCCCCGGCCAGTCGGAACCCGCTCAAGCGGTTGATGCGTTCCCGGCGGACCTCCGCTGCAAGGTTAAGTACGTCATCGTCATTTACCCGGAAAACCGGTCCTTCGACAGCTTGTACGGCGAGTTCGCGGGTGCCAACGGCATCGGGGAATCCGCCGCCGAGAATTACCGGCAGAACGCCCCGGACGGCACGCCTTATAAGAAGCTGCCGCAGCCGAACACGAACGGCATACCAGGCATCAGTACCGCCCCCGACAGCCGTTTCCCGACGCAGCTTGAGAATGCACCGTTCCGGATCGACCCGAACGTTCCGGTAAATGCCCGGCACGGCGATCTGGTTCATCGTTTTTACACGGAACAGTACCAGATCAATAACCCGGCTTACCGGGTAGGCGCGGATCCAAAAAACGCGGGAGGAGCGCCGATGTCCAAGTTTTCGGCTTACTCGAGCAACCCGGGCCTGGTGCTCGGGCGGTACGATGCGCAATACCTGGGGGAAGGCGGGTTGGCGCACGCCTTTACCCTTTGTGACAACGCCTTTCATTCGGCGTTTGGCGGGTCTTTCCTTAACCATCAGTGGTTGGTGTCGGCCAGGAGCCCGATCTGGCCCGCCCAACCGTCGGAGGGCGCGCCGCCAAGCGCCAGCAGCGCCACGATTTTTGACGAGAACGGGTTTCCCGCCGCCACCACGAAAGGCGTCCCCAGCGACGGAACCTTGACGGATGATCCCAACCTGCCGGGGTTTGCCGACTCTAACACGGACCGGTCGTTGCAGGACGGCGACTATTGGGCGGTCAACACCGTCTACCCTCTGCGGGGCCCGGCCGGCGGCTACAACACGATTTCTCCGGCACCGCCTCCGCCCGGACCGATCACGCAACCGACGGTGCCCACGTTCGACACGCCGACGACTGCCCGGCTTCCGTTGCAGCGGCACGACACCATCGGTGATCGTCTCAGTGCGAAAAACATCAGCTGGGCTTGGTTCGCCGGTGGGTGGGATGAGGCAAAAGCGGGACGTGCGAATTACCTTTTTCAGTTTCACCACCAGCCTTTTGCGTTCTTCAGCAATTACGCGCTGGCCAGGACGCCGGTGCCGGCCACGGCCGATCATCCGGCTGAACCCGGGGTCGACAGCCCCGGTTCGAAGGCGCACCTGAAAGACATCGATGACGATTTCTTCAAGGCCCTCGGGGACGGCACCCTGCCGAACGTCAGTTTCCTCAAACCAATCGGCGAAGTAAATGCCCACCCCGGGTATTCAACCGTTCAGGACGGCGCCGACTGGATCCGGACGACGGTCGGGAAGATCCAAGCCAGCAAGTATTGGAACGAGTGCGCGATCTTTATCATGTACGACGAGCACGGCGGCTTATGGGATCATGTGACGCCCCCAGTGGTCGACGATTGGGGGCCCGGTTTGCGGGTGCCGCTGACGGTGGTCTCCCCGTTCGCGAAGAACGGGTTTGTTGATCACACGCAGTATGAAACCGTGTCGCTCCTGAAGTTCATCGAAGGCGTGTACGACCTTCCGCCGCTGAACCGTCGCGATGCCGAGGCCCTGGCGCCGATCTCGGCTTTCCAAGGTTACCCTGACCTCGTGATCAAAGCCCGGCAGGGCCGGAGCTTCGATTACCAACTGCCGGCTTACAACGGCCCGCAGTTCTACGTGGGCATCGGCGACGGCGACGGGTTGTGGCTTGACCCGCTGAGCGGCGCCCTTTCAGGCAGCCCGGAACGTGCCGGCCGATTCGATTTCCTGGTGTTCGCCGATGGCCGGAAAGGGCCGGTTTATTACGTGGCACAGCTTCAGGTCACGCCGGCGGCGGGAGGAAGGTGACGCGGTATCGGGGTACTGTTTTGAGGTGACGGCGCGGTCCGGTAGGATCACGGATCCTTCCGTGACCGGGGTCGGGGCGGTCCGGTAGGGCGGCGAGTCCCTTCGCCGCCGGGCAGGCCGGGGTCGGGGTGGGTTGGCGCTTCCCGGAAGGCGCGCCCGGAAACGGGGCGTGAGCCGACCGAACCGACGGGTGCCATCCCCGCGGGCGCTTGGGGACAAGGTACCCTACCGGACGGTCGCGCAGAGACACGCGGCCCGACCGGGGAGACCGCCCCATACCCCGGCGGCAAAGGGACTCGCCGCCCTGCCGGCGGCCAAAACGGGAACCGGCGTAAGTTAACGCCCAGAGGACTCGCCGCTCTACCGGGCAGAGACACCTTCTCTCACTGCGTCATGTTTAACGCGATGGTTTCACTCGTCCTCCGTCACCGGACGATGGTGGTGCT
>DASWVC010000375.1:0-3947 GCA_036401335.1 Chthoniobacterales bacterium | reverse complement strand
CCCCACCTTTGCCCGATCTGCCGGGAGCAGAAGCGCAACTAACCTACACCCATTCCGCCGGCGGTTCGATCCCGCCGGTACAACGCGAGCCATGAACGAACCTTTCCTCAACTTCAGCAACGAAGACCTGATCGACGGGATAAATGCCCTTTCCCAACACTTCGGAGCCCAACGGGATGCAACCCACGACGCGCTGATGCGGGAGCTGCGTCACCGCAACCCGGAGGCCTACCGCCAATGGACGGCGGAAGGCCGCACCAACCTGTACCGTTACTTTTGCCCTGACTTGTAACCCTTTCCGGCCCGTGGGTTCCATCCTCGTTGGCCACCACCCCAACGAACCCACCTCACTTAACCACCCTTAAATCAAACCTGTTATGGCCAACTTAAACCGCGTCTTGCTCATTGGAAACCTCACCCGCGACCCCGAAACCCGCCACACCCCGCAAGGGACCGCCGTGGCCGAACTCGGGCTAGCCGTCAACCGCGTGATCCCCGCCGACGACGGCGGCGAACGGCGCGAAGAAGTCACGTTCATCGACATCACCGTGTGGGGACGCCAGGCCGAGGTGGCGCAGCAGTACCTGACGAAAGGGCGCCCCGTCTTCATCGAGGGCCGGCTGCAACTGGACACGTCGGACGACAAGCAATCCGGCCAGAAACGGTCGAAGCTCAAGGTCGTGTGCGAACACCTGCAACTGCTCGGCGGAGGCCGCGGCGCGGACGAGGGTTCCTCGGAACCGCACGGGGCCGCGGGCGGCCAGCCGCAACGGGGCAAGGCCGCCCCGCCCCCAACCGGCCCGGGACCCGGACCTGGACGCCGAACCCGACGACATCCCCTTCTGAAAATGGATGTTTCACTGCCTTGGCCGGCCTGCGGTTCGATCCCGCGGGCCAACCACCACCACGCCATGCAGACCCTGACCAACCCTAAACCATGACCGCGAAAGAATGGATGGCGCGGTGGCCGAACCACTGCCAAAAATGCGGCGGCTGGGGCGGGTCGTATTACCCCGACAGCCCGCCCAGCTACTCGTGCGGCGGCGAGTCGGGTGGCTTTGACCCGTGCGAGCCCGAAGACCGCTGCCACCGTTGCGGCGGCGAGCTAAACGTCAACCCGGACACGGACGAGGTCACCGGGCCTTGCAGCGGTTGCGGGTGAAATGACGACGACGGCGTGCCGGACCCCTACGAGGCTTTCGTCCTGCCCGATCTGGAGGAGGAGTCATGAGGCATAAACTCGTTTTACTGCGGGCCAAAGGCAGGCTGGCCGATGCGCGGCACGAGCTGCGCCATGTGGACGGATCGCAAGCGGTGCTCGAACCGTTGATCGCGGCGGTGGACCATCTGTTGTGCGTCGTGGTCGAACTCTGTGCCGAATCCCCGGAGGATTAACCGGGAACCGACCCGTAAAACATAAGGTACCACGATCATGACCCTGAAAGCATTCTGCGAACACGTTCTCGCCACCGAATCCCCGCGCCTGCTGTACGCCGCGAACGGCGACCATTTTACGCCGGTTGAATTTTTAACCGAGGAGGCGTACGCCCACGAACTCACCCTGGAAGTGAAGGTTGAAGGCGACCACCTCACCACCTTCAACCGGAAGGGCGAGCCGTTGGTCGGTTCGGAATTGTATTTCAAACGACCGGAACAACCAGAAGAGGAAACTGAGGAAAGGTAAGCACCGGCCATGATGACACCCGAAGAACACGACCGGGCCAGGCAAGCCCTTGACCTCGCCTCGACGATTCCCGAGGCGAACGGACCCGCGATCCGCAAAGCCCTTGCCGCCCTCGCCGCGGACGCACCGGAAGCGAAGGCGCTCATGGTTTACGCGCTTGGGCAAGCGTTGTTGCGATCGGGCAAGGATGCCGGGCTCTCGTCTGCAACCCGATGCTTTCTGACCGATACACGGGTTGAGTTGAGCCAGTCGAAACCGCTTCGGAAACCAAGAAAACCAAGGTGATTGCGCCTGTCTGAACCGATGACCACTCCCGTTTGCATTCAACTCTCCCGCCGTTGGGGCTTCAACCTCCAACGCCACTCGCGGTCGATCAACGGCCTGCCCGCCGTGGCGGTCACCCGGCCCGGCCCCTTCGGAAACCCGTTTCGGATGCGGGATTTCGCGGACCTGGACGGCGACCCGCTGGACCCAAAAGAGCAGCGGGAAGAGGCCGTCGACTGCTTCGCGATCTGGGTCGGCGTGGTCCCGAGCGGCGATAACGTCGTCGACCTGTCGGAATATTACCCCGACAAACTTTCCCGGCTCAAGGCCGCATTGCCCCAGCTCGAAGGCCACAACCTCGCGTGTTGGTGCCCGCTGCAATACCCCGATGGCGAACCCTGCCCCGCCACGCCGACGAGCTGCTGGAGTTGCTGTACGGGGAGAAGAAGGCCGAGGAGCCCAAACTTGCGCCGTGCGGTTGTTTGTACCCCGGTGAATGCCTCGTGGACGGCGAACACCAAACCTCAGCGTGTTGCATCCCGCAAACCCTGGAGGCAGAGCAGCGTAAGGCGCAAGAAGACGACTTCAACGTCTGGTGGGAGGCCTCCGGCTGCCGCTTGAAACTGCACCGGGAGTCCGCCTGGGAGGCGTGGCAGGCGGCCCACATTCAATACTCCTATACCCAATGAACCGGTCCGCCGCCGATTTCAGTTACGCCGTGGCCGGTGACGTGCTCAAAATCTGGGATTTGAACCTCGGCAACCGGAGCGTCACCAACGACGCCGAAAACGTCCTGCAGAAGGTCGAGGCCGCGGAAAGCCGGTCCTTCGCCGGCGCACCGATCCTGTACCGCGACTCGACGGGGTTCTGGGATCGTTTAATCTAGGACGGCCAGACGGTTGCCTTTGCCCTGCTTCGGGAAACGTCCGAGCAGGCTGCATTCGACAAGCATTGCCGGATTTGGGAGGAAAAATGAGCGGTACAAGCGCAGGCCGGGAGTCACTGTTGCATCGTGAGGTGCAGGCGCACCTGGACCGGTTGGACGCAATGCGGAAGGAGCAGCCATGAGCACCGACGGCCAGCCCAGCCCTTCCCGACGCGAGAAACTCCGGCCCCTGGCCCAGGACGTGATGCGGCACACGGAACGGGGCAAAGGAGTGACCTACGCCGGCGACATCAGCTCCATCGTCCAGTCCGCCCGGCAACTGGCCGACATGGTCCTGGAACTAACCGCCAAACCGGAAGCCGCTCCACCCGCCGTGGAGGCGCAACCCGCTGTGGAAGCACCGCCGCCGCCACGGTCTTTCCGCGAGATCGAGAAATACGGCATGGACCTTCGGGCCAGGGCGCCCGCGAAATACCCCGACCCCACCCCGGAACAGCGCCAGAAGATCGAGGGCGAAGATCGAACGCCTGGTCAAAGGGTTTTCCGGAGAACGGAACGACCTGGAACAACCGCACGCAAAGGAAAGCGGCACCGCGTTTGACTCGCTGCCCAAGCAGACGACGCCGGCGGCCGATCCGCGTCCAACCACGCCCACTACCCCGCCGCCTGCCCGGCAGGGAAAGGACCGCGACGGGCTTCTTTGATGCGCTCGCCAAGCGGATCTAAAAAGGTCAATCCGGGTTGACCGGAAACGAGGTCACCTTTGAAACGGAACAGGCCGCCAAGGAGTTGCAGGCTGCGCTGCAAGCGCTTGGGATCGCTTCGGTGGCCGTCCCGTCAGGCAAGCAGCACAAGGTCAAGGTTTCCCTTTAAGGGGACCCAGCAGGCGCACCGGCGCAGCCCGGGCCCATCCTGGACGTGCCGACGCCGGCGAAAGTCCCCTCCCCTGCCGAGGCAAAGGGTGCCGCGGAACCCACGAAACCCGCGCAAAAGATTCCCGATTTTATTCCAAAAGGTTCGCAACCCAACGCGGCCGCCCTGAACGACAAGCGCAGACGGGTGGCGGAGTTGGCCAAACTTCCTGCGATCGAGACCGCAAGCGCGCTGGCCGAG
>DASWVC010000374.1:0-4874 GCA_036401335.1 Chthoniobacterales bacterium | reverse complement strand
CCTCGGTTTCATCTACGAAATCGGAAACAACGGAAAGATCAGGCCTCCGGAGCGGCGACTTGGCTAAGAACCCCTGAATGCGTGTGAAAAACACGCAGTGAACCGGTGCACGACCTGCAGCACCCGGCATGAGATAAAAATTAGAAATGGGCATGGTGGGCGGGGGTCGCGACGCCTTCCTTGGGGGGATGCACCTTAATGCGGCGCGTTTGGACGGTAATATTGATCTAATCACGGACAAAACTAGCCGATCTAAATTGACGAATCAGTTCTAACGACTGAATTTACCTTCATTTTCCAAGTTTTCTGATTATGAAACCGACCTGTACCCTTACTGCTACCCTCCACGTCAGGCCAGAAAAGCGGGCTGAACTTCTGGAACTGCTGCACAGTTTTATCGACCGTTCACGGAGCGAGCCGGGCTGCATCGACTACCATTTTCATGTCAGCGACGACGATCCCAATCTGTTTTTCTTTTACGAGAACTGGCAAAGCCGCCAGGACCTTGATGTGCACCTCGGTTTGCCTTACCAGAAAGAATGGCGGAACCGGCACCAGGAGTTTCTGAGCAGTGGCGCTGAGCTAAGGTTTTACACCATGCTGAGCGAGTACGACCACGCATGAAGCAGAGGCCGCTTTGAGGCGTCGGGGGCAGCGGGAGCGCCCTTGCAATCCTTTACGAACGGTTGTTCCAAAACCGGCCCGGAGACGCATCCCTTGGAGTGCCACCATGCGATTGATCGTGTTCAGACACCCTTCGCCTTGTCCTGTTAAACACAGGGGCGACAAAGGTTGCGGGCCGTCCGGATGCGGAGGGACGGCCGGTGGTTGACCGTGTCGAGCCGACCCCGGCCCTGCGCATCGTTGGCGTCAGTAAGTCGTACGGGGCGTCGCGCGCTTTGTCGGAGGTCACCTTTGACATCCGGCGAGGAGCCGTGCACGCCCTCGTCGGCGAGAACGGCGCGGGAAAATCCACCCTCGTCAAGATCATCACCGGGATTGTTCCGGCAGATGCGGGTCAGGTTTTTCTCGGGTCGCAAGCCGTTCATTTCGCGACGCCGATGGAGGCGCGGGCTGGCGGCATTGCGGCCGTTTACCAGGATCCGAAACTGTTTGCTCACCTTGACGTTGCCGAAAACATCTTTTTAGGAAATTACCCGACGTCCCGGCTTGGCACCGTCGACCGGCGGCGCATGTACACGCAGGCCAGCGCCGCCTTGGGGCAGCTGGGGCTTGAGCTGGACCCGCATTCGCTGGTTGCAGGGTTGTCCGTCGCGGAGTTGCAGTTTGTTGAAATTGCGCGTGCGCTCTCCGCCGAGTTGCAGCTGCTGATTCTGGATGAACCGACCTCCGCGCTGACGCCGGCGGAAAGCGAACGGCTGTTTCGCATTGTCCGGACCCTGCGGGACCGCGGCAAATCCATTTTACTGATTACCCACCGCCTGGAAGAGGTTGAAAGCATGGCGGACGACCTCACGGTTTTGCGCGACGGACGGCATGTGGCCACCCGGCCGGCGCGGGAAGTGGATCGAGCGGCCCTTGTCCAGATGATGGTGGGACGACCGGTCGAGACCCTTTTCGGGCGCAGCCAGTCCACGACGGCCGGCAACGAGGTGCTGCGGGTGGAGGACCTCGGCGTCGAGGGCACCTTTGCCGGCATCACCTTTTCGCTGCGGGCGCGAGAGATCGTGGGGATGGCGGGGCTGGTCGGGGCCGGTCGGACGGAGATAGCGCAAACCGTTTTTGGGATCACCCCGCCAACGCGCGGTCGGGTTTTCCTGAATGGTCAGCCGGTCGTGCCCCGCAGTCCCCGGCAGATGCTGAAGCTGGGGGTCGCCTACCTGCCGGAAGACCGTGACGGCCAGGGGCTGATCATGGCCGACTCAATCGTCAACAACGTGACGCTGCCGATCGTCGGACGTCTGGCCCGCATGGGCGTCTTGAACGGATCGGGTGAACGGCGCGTCGCCACGCAGGCCGCGGCGACTTACGACGTGAAAGCCATTAGCGTGGAGCAGTTGGTCATGTCGCTGTCGGGCGGGAACCGGCAAAAAGTCGCCTTCGCCAAGTGGCTGGCCACAACGCCGGTCGCGCTGCTCCTGGACGAGCCGACCCATGGCATCGACATCGGCAGCAAAGCCCAGGTCCACCGGATCATCCGGCAGCTGGCCGACCAGGGGCTGGCCGTGCTGCTGATCTCATCCGACCTGCCGGAAGTCCTGGCCATGAGCGACCGCATCCTGGTCATTGCCGAAGGCCGGCTGGTGGCTGAAATCCCTCGCGAGGAAGCGACCCAGGAAAAGGTGATGATGGCCGCCACCCAGGGCGCAGGGACCTCCCGAGCATGCCGACCAAAGCCATAACGCCAGCGGTGCTGGCCGTGCCGCGACGGAACCTGGGCGAGTTGGCGCTACGGGTTCGCGTAAGTGGCGTGCTTGCCTTTCTGTTGATCATCGGCGCCATTTTTTCGTTGCGGTCGTCGCAATTCCTGACGCCGCAGAACCTTGGGGTGATCGCCTCTAATGCGGCCATCCTGGCCGTTGTGGCGGCAGCTCAGGCGGTCGTGCTGATCACGCGGAACGTGGACGTTTCAGTCGGTTCAATGATGGGCTTCAGCGCCTACCTGACCTGTGATTTCGCGGCCCGGCACCAGAACGCAGGGGCCGAACTGATTCTGATGGCGCTTGCCATCGGTCTGTTCCTAGGAACCGTCAACGGCTGGCTGGTGGCGTACGGACGCGTCTCTTCGCTCATCGCGACCCTTGCCACAATGTCCCTTTACCGTGGTTTCACCTACCTTTATGCGCACGGCCAGGAGGTAACGTCCAACCGGTTGCCGCGTTGGATGCTGCGGTCTGTCGACCTCCGGATCGCAGGCGTCCCGATGCTGGTGGTGATCTGCGTTCTCGTTGTGTTGGTGGCCGCGGTTTTTCTCCGGCATTACCCGCTTGGGCGAAGGATTTATGCCGTCGGCTCAAACCCGGTGGCAAGCCTCTTCTACGGGCTCCGGCCCCACCGAATTATCCTGCTCGCGTACGCGCTCAGCGGGCTTCTGTGCGGTTTTGCGGGCCTCCTCTACGCTGCCCGCATCGGCACGGTGACGGTCGTGCTTGCGTCCGGGTGGGAGATGAGTTCGCTTGCGGCCGCCGTCATCGGCGGGGTAAGCGTGGCCGGCGGTTCCGGCACGGTGATCGGTGCAGCGCTGGGCGCCCTCGTGCTCGCGTGCGTCGACAATGGATTGGTGCTTCTCGGCCTGCCGGAATTCTGGCGCATGTTCATCCAGGGAAGTTCCATTGTCGCCGCCGCCGCCGTCGATGTTTTCATTGGTTTCGGCCTCCGCAAATCGCTTCAGGGCCGGCGTTTGGGAAGGAGCGCGGGCTGAGCATGAACCGGGCAAGTTTATGGCGGCCGACACCCTGGGAGGTGTCGCTCGTGGTCCTGACCATCGCTGCCGGCGCCTGGTCAGTTTCCCTGTCGCCTTATTACCTTAACGTGGACCAGATTGCCTATTCAACCAGGCAGTTCATCATTCCCGGGTTGCTCGCCCTCGGCTTGATGGTCGTCGTGGTGCTCGGCGAAATCGATATTTCCCTGGCTTCCACCCTCGCCGTGGGTTCCGTCCTGCTGGCCAAGTGCTCCGCCCACCACCTGCCGGTGTTCATGGCGGTGCCGATTGCCGTCGGAGTTTGCAGCCTGTTGGGCGCATTGAACGGTTTTCTGGTCGCCCAACTCCGCCTTCCTTCCCTGGCCGTTACGCTGGGCACCATGGGTGCCTACCGGGGCCTTGCGTTCATCATCGGCTCCGAAATGGGCTACACCGACTTCGACGATTCGTACCTTTTCCTCGGGTCGGAGCGCCTTTTCGGCGACGTGGTCCCGGTCTCGTTCCTGCTTTTTCTCGGCGCTGCTTTGGCAACCGGCTTCATCATGCACCGGACGGTCTTCGGCCGGCGCTGCTTTTCGGTTGGCCATAACCGGGATGCGGCCTGGTTTGCCGGCATCGACGTGCAGCGGCTGAAAATTCAGGCGTTTGCGTTGGCCGGTGCTTTTGCAGCCTTGGCGGCACTGGTCTGGATCGGCCAGTACGGGTCCGCCCGCGGAGACAACGCGGATGGAACCATCTTGTTCGTGGTGACGGCCGTGGTCCTCGGAGGCGTCGACATCAATGGCGGACGGGGCACGGTGCCGGGAGTCGTACTCGCCCTTTTTCTGCTGGGAACCATTCGCAACGGGATGGGGCTGGCCAACATCCCCGGCCCTACCCAGACCGTGGTGCTGGGCAGCCTGCTCGTGGTGGGCGTTCTTCACCCTGCCCTGTCGTCTGCGGTCCATCGTGTCCGGCGTTTCCTGCGGTCACCCACCAAAGCGAGCCGGACCACCGTGCCGGCGCCTTAACCGGCCCGTCCACGGTCACCCAAGAGATCAACCCTCCCAAACAACGTCTTATGAAAATGAAATGCAAACTGCTCACGGCTCTGGGGCTGGCCGTCGCCGCAGCCCTGTGTGCCCCCCCGCAAACGAACGCCCAGACCAAAACCTCGGGGTTCAAACTAATGATGACCCCGAAGTGGACCGGGTTCCCGTACTTCGAAGCCGCCGCCAAGGGAGGCAAAGCAGCCGCCGATGAACTCGGCGACAGCTTCACCTACGCCGGCGCCGACCACGCGGACGTCTCGCTCCAGGTGGAGACGCTCGAAAATTTCCTAACCCAAAAACCGAACGGCATCATGCTGGCCGCCATTGACCTCAATGCCGTGGCACCGGTGTTGAAGGAGGCCCGGAAACGGGGCATCGTCGTTACCACCTTCGATGCCGATGCCGCGACCACTGCCCGCGACATGTTCGTCAATCAACTCTCGTACGAGCAGGCCGCC
>DASWVC010000373.1:0-2828 GCA_036401335.1 Chthoniobacterales bacterium | reverse complement strand
CCTGCCACGCCAGATCTCCCGGTACAAACTGAGCCAGGTCCAAACCGCGCTGCACCTCCTCCAGCGTAAACTTCCCAAGGTTTTGACCCGCCCGGTTGATCCAGATTTTCATCGCTTAGCGGGTTGTAGAAAAACGCGCCGCTCAGGTCAAACGTAGACCAAGCCAACATCGGATGCGCGTCGTCCCTTTCGAATTGGATGAATTGTCTCAATTGTACCAATGGACCGATGGTCACCTCGCGCCCGGGGTATGGGGGTGACGGGGCCGGTAGCGCGGCGAGTCCCTTCGCCGCCGGGGTATCGAGACGTGGATGAAATGGCTTTAAGGTAAGCGGGTTCGGAGCGGAAAACACCGGGCTCGGCCCGGCATTCTCCTGCCGGCCGTGTGATCCGAGGGCCCGTCTTCCCCCCCGAGGCTCCGGCACGCCACCCCGGCGGCGAAGGGACTCGCCGCCCTACCGGACCGCTGCTTTTATTCGTCGCCTGGTTCCACGGGGCGATCGGGACGATCCATCAACGCGAGAATGTGACGTTGCTTTTGCTCATAGCTGAGGGAATGAAAGTTGCGAATCTCCTCCAGACGCCGGACCCCGTTGAGCGTGTCCAGGTAATGGGTGTAGGCCGACGCCAACTCGCAGGTTTCCAGGTAACGGGCCCGCAAATTGTCGTCCTGGTAAGCCTGCGGGGTCTGGCATTCGAACAGGTGGAACCGAAGCCATCGCCGGTCCGTTCGGGAAATGCGCTGGGTGCGCCGGAAAAAGGCCACGAACAACAGAAGAACCAGGTAAGTGTCCACCAAGCCCTGTAGCTCAAGGTTACGGGCAAAGTCTTCGGCGTCGATCCGACGCATGCCCGCCTTGAATTGCAGCGCGGCGTGCAAGGCGTGGTTAATCTCTTCCACGAACACAATCAGGGACCGGATGTTGGATTCCGACAAACCGGCCCGCGGGTCATGCCGTTCCAACTGTTCGATCAGCCAGCTGGAGTAATAAATGCCGACGTAAAGGCGGTCGTCGGCCGTGCGCAGAAAGGTACGGGCCAGGTCGCTTAACTCGCGCGCGGACGCGCCGGCCAGACGGCTGAGGTGCACGCAACGGGTGCGGTCAATCAGGCAATCCTCCAGGTTGATCCCGACGGTT
Organism: Chthoniobacterales bacterium; assembly: GCA_036401335.1. Classification (GTDB taxonomy): domain Bacteria; phylum Verrucomicrobiota; class Verrucomicrobiia; order Chthoniobacterales; family JAFAMB01; genus DASWVC01. The sequence goes on along the minus strand of DASWVC010000373.1, from coordinate 1,689 downwards.
GCGTACGTCCGCTCAAACAGACGTTGAACTTCACTGAAAAGGGACGGGTTCATCCGAAAAGGGGTGAGTGGCGGCTGTCGCCGAAATCCAGAAGTTCTTCGGCGAGTTGGTTCAGGGCAACCCGGCAGTCGTGGAACCGATCCGCCAAGTGCTCGAACAGCAAACTCATTTCGTAACGGCGGGCCACATCGTGAGACGCAACGGCCTGGAAATTACGACGTCCCATGTCCTCATAAAATGCACAGGACGGTGCACCGCGCCGGCTGCGCCGCTCAACGTGGCTGTGGAAAATCCCTGTGACGAACAAGGCGTAGTTGCCGATGTGCGTTCGCAAGAGGAACGCCTGGTAGGGGGTCGCGTTCCGCAAGGCGATCAGCAGGTCGGAAAGGTAGGCGGCCTGCACATTTTCCATGGGTGCATCCAGCTGACGCGTCCGCGTGAAGTGTTCCAACAGCGCCGCCACGTAATCGGCCAGATTACGGTCGTCCACGCCGGCGCGTTTTAGTACCAGCCTGGCCAGAACGTAAAAATAGAACTGCGGCGAAATGGTTAGGTTCGTCGGATTCTCAAGGACGGCCCGAATCAGTCCTTCGTGATCAAGGATGTGATCTCGAATCGCCTCTTCCGTAAGCAATTCGACGAGGGTGACCGCATCGCGCGGCTTCGTCGAGAGGACCCGAATGACAAAAGCGAAGTCATCCGCCGTAAAACGTGCCCGACAGTTCGGCTGAATCATCGGAATTGATCTCCTAGCAGGTCATGTGCCGGAACGTCGAGCCAAACGACAGGGAAGCCCGACAAAACCGCAGCAGGATTGAAGCCTGCAGGACAGCTCACGCGATTGACCATATTCCCTACAATCGGTACATGCCGTGGCCGGTTCAGTCGATCCTGGTTGCGAGAGGCCCGTAGCGCTGAGACTGTGCAGCTGAGTGAGCTTACCTCGAGCGTCTTTCTGGCAGCGTTGCTTTCTGGCGGCTTTGGTTCTGCTTCTGCTCGTTTGGGGAGGTTATTACGTTTACGAAAAAGGTTTTGGACGCCGCTGGCGCGTCACCCTGGCCCGTGAATTCAGGCGTTACGGCCTGGTGATCAACGTGCGGCGCCTGACCCTCGACCCGTTGCGTGGGTTGATCGCCCAGGATGTAGACATATTTCAGGATGAAGCCATGGAAAACCTCCTGGCCCGGGTCAGCAACTTGTCATTGGACATCGATTACGCGGCCCTTTTGCAGCATGAACCGGCCTTGAACGCGGTTGACTTGCAAAACGCCCGCCTCTCCATTCCCGTCGGCTCCGACCACGGCACGTCCATGCGTTTGCACGCCACGCGCGTGCAGGCGCGCATCTACTTCGTTCCCGGACGGATCGAAGTCCGGCAACTCAGCGGCAATGTGTTGGGCATTCATTGCGCCGCGTCAGGCACCCTCATCAATCGTGTCGGCTACGTCCCCAAAGCAAATGCGCTTGCCGCGGGACCCACCGACGACTTTGTCAGTAAACTGCTCGTGGAAATTCAACGGCTGCATTTCAGCCAGGGCACGCCGCAATTGAACTTTACGTTTCGCGGCGATTTAGCCGACCTTTCCTCCCTGCAGATCGAGGATGGAGCCCTCCTGGTCAATCACATCGAACGGTTCGGCTACAATTTGGAGCGCCTTTCGGTGGACTTTAACCTCCAGCAGCGACGGC
>DASWVC010000372.1:0-11648 GCA_036401335.1 Chthoniobacterales bacterium | reverse complement strand
GCGCGTACGTGCTCGTGGAAGCGCTGCGCCGGCTGGGCTTAGCCGGCACGGAACTCGCGCGGGCTCAGGTGGGGACCATCCGGCTCAAGTTGCTCAAGCTCGGCACCATCGTGGTGCGCAACACCCGGCGGGTGCGTCTCTGGTTTTCCTCCGCCTTTCCGTTGCAGGAGGTGTTCCGCCAGTGCGTGGCTTGCTTTTACGGTTAAACCCGCGCGTGGTGCTGGCCCCGGCACCCGTGAAAGAACGGAGGCCTTGCCCACGGTGTGCCCCGACGCTGCCAAAAGGTCGGATTTTGGCCGGTTTTCGACCCCACCTACGGCCCGGCACCTGCCCTTTCCTCCCTACCCATCCGAGCCACCGTGAGATGCAAAAACCGGGCTAACCCCACTCTCGGTGTCGAAGTGGTCGCGCCACCAGTTTACAGCTTCGTCCAGAACCGATGGGTTCATCCCGCTTTCACGCCCTCACGGGCAAACGACAGTAGGACCCCTTTTTGCTCACTTTGGGAGGGCACAGCGTCACGCGCCATCGACAGGGCGTCAAGAGCACGGCGCGGCCCTCGCCCTTGGCGTTCGTCGAAGTTCCGGCCCGTTGGTTTGCACTTTACGGTCGTCTCGGACCAACGCGTGTACGGGCCCACCCCGTTTGACGAGCTCCGGGACCACCATGCTGCCGATAAATGGACCCGCCGCTCCCATCACGAGCACTTTCATCTCAGTATCCCAATCAACGAGGGTTTTCCCGAGCCCAGGCGCTACAACAGTTCGGTTCGGTACTGAAGCGCAAGCCCTTCGGCCTTGGCCTTCAACGCCGCTTGTTCGCCCGGATCCAGTTCGGGCGGTGGCGTCGTTCGACCGGCGACCCGAACGTCGACGGCTTCGAAAAACGCGTCCTGCCCCGCGGGCGCGCAGATGCACAACAGCCGCGCCGGATGGACGGCGGCGTTTTTGAACTGGTGCGGCGCGTTGGCCGGGACCACCGCCCGGCGGCACATGCATGTCGATCAGGCAGTACCGGCCGGCGGTATCGTTTCCCGCCAACAAGAGGGTGTAGGTATCGCCGGCCAAGCCGAGGTGCCGTAGCCCGGTCTCGTCCGGGTGGACGACGACGAGCACTCGGTTCAGATCGTCGGGGGGAGGGTGACTTTATTGCCCATGATGGTTTTCTCCTTTTGTGACTGTTAATGAATCGGATGCGTTGGATAAGTCGGCCGTTCGACGCCTGCCAGGGCCAGCGCGTGTCGCACGACGGCCTTCGGCCGTTCCTCGGGGATGAAGTGCCCGCAGTCGTGGACGGTGCCGCCGGTCACGCGCTCGGCGACCCGCTCGGTTCGCCGTGTGCCGGTCGAAAAACCAGGTCAGGAATGCCCGCTCGTGGCCCACGACCAGCCGCTCGGGCACCTCGGGCACCAGCACGGCGCAGCCGGCATCGACCAGGGCTGGGGCGACGTGGCGCCAGCACCTGCCGATGGTCAGGAACCCGTGCCAGAGCAGGACCGGCGGCCCGGCCGGCTCGCCTCCCACCCAGTAATGGAGGCGGATGCCGTTGAAGGTGACGTTCTCACTTTTGAGCCCGGGGATTGAAAGTCGCGTGGGGGTCATAGGTCATTGCAAGTTGGGGTGAAGCGATTCAGTAGGCCTCGACGCGGGGGCAGGGACGACGGTCCTCCCGTCATCCGCTGCCCGACGAGGGATGCCCGGCCCACGCCGCTGCACTCAAGCGGCCCGCGCCCGGAGGCGACTTCCGAGTTGTTCAGTGCATATCATTTCCGCCGTCGACGTTGATCATCTACCCGGTGATGAAGTCGGCCTCTGGCGATGCGAGAAAGAAGGCCGTTCCGACAAGATCTTCCGGCACTTCGTCGCGCTTCAGCGCACGCCCGTCCCGCGACCGTTTTAGCACCTCTTCCGGAAAATTCTTACGTACGGGCGGCGTGACGGAAAGACCCGGCGCAACGGTGTTAACCGTTATTCCGTAGGCGCCGAACTCACGGGCGAGCGAACGCGTCAGGCCAACGATGCCGGCTTTCGCGGCCACGTAGTGTGCCTGACCAGGCACGCCTTCAAAGACGGAAGCGGAGCCGAAGTTGATGATGCGACCCCAGCCTCGGCCTTTGAGACGTCTGCCGCTGCCGTGATGCATTTCGCACCTCGGCCGGCCCACGCCTCTTCGGAGGCCTGCGGCTTAGCGTCTGTGGCGACGACGGTGTCGCCATTCGCCAGAAAGCGATCGACCAAAACGGCACCCATGCCGCCCGCCGCCCCGGTTATTACGACGATCCGATCTTGCTTCATCGTGATTTGCCCTCACGCTGCTCCTGCGTCTGCCAAGCCAGCGTTGTCTCGCGCGCGAAATCTTCATAGCATCGCGGTGGGTGTCCGAGCAACGCCGTCAGCGTCTGGAGGTCGCCGTTCTGCGCGAGGAACCCACGTTCCAAGTAACCTTGGAACATCATTCGGACATCGAAAGCCGACCAGGAGGGCGCGTGCTGCCGCATCTGTTTCTCGAACGCCTCCAGGTCATGACCGCCGTAAGTGATCGGCTTGCCGAGCAACTTGCTCCAGATCGATGCGGCCTTAGGGCCCGTGAGCGGCTCGGGGCCGTTCAGGTTGTAGGTTTTGCCGAAATGCCCTTCACCCGTCAGGATGGCGGCCGCCGCTTCGGCGATATCCCGCACATCCACGGAGGATACGCCGCTCGTGCCAAGCGGCATCGGGTACACGCCCAAGCCTAACAGCACAGGCTTCAGTGACTCATCGTTCTGATGAAAGTAATTCGGCCGGATGATCGTGTAGGGGAGATCGGACGCCTTCAGGGCATTCTCGATCGCGGCCTTCGAAGCAAAGTGCGGCACCTCCAAGAAGTCATCCGCTCGGAACACGGAGTGATAGACGACGTGTTGGAGTCGGTGTTTCTTCGCCAAGCCGTAGGCGATCAACCCTTGCGTCAGCTCATCCGGGACCACGGCGTTGAGCAAGTAGAGCTTGCTTACGCCAACGAGCGCTTCCTCCACCGACACCGGATCGAGCAAATCACCCATCGCGACTTCGATGCCGTCCAACAAGCCTGGTTCTTTGCGCACCAGCACGCGAACGTCTGCGTTGCGCTTTCGAAGCTCGCGCAGAACCTGCGACCCAACCTTGCCCGTGCTGCCCGTCACCAAAATTTTCATGCCACAGCAACCGGCACGCCTTGCCTGTTGGCCATTGCTTTTTCGGTCGCGTTTTGCAGCTGCTTCTGGTATCAAAGCGGGCGGTGGAACTCCGACTCCTGCGCTCGTTCGTCGTGGTCGCCGAGGAACTCTCGTTCCGGCGCGCCGCCGAGCGGTTGCACCTCAGCCAACCGCCGTTAAGTCGGCAGATCCGCGCTTTGGAGGACGAGCTCGGGGTGAAACTTTTGGAGCGAGGCCGTCGCAACCGCGTTTTCCTGACGGATGCGGGCCACATTTTCCTGAGGGAGGCGCGCCGCACGCTCGCGGCTGCCGCCGGTGCCGTTGAACGCGTTAAACAGGCAACGCGAGGTGAACGCGGACGGCTCCACATCGCCGACATCTCGGCGCTGTCGCAGTCGGTGCTTCCAGCCCTGATGTCGACCTTCCGTGCGAAATTTCCGGACGTCGAAGTCAGGCTTTTTGAGATGCAGCGCAAGGAACAGCTGGCGGCGCTCGAAGAGGGACGGATCCACGCCGGGATCTTTCCAGCGATGAACGAGCCGCGGGGTCGCCGTTTCCAATCGCTCCTGCTGCTTCAATGCCGGGTCGTGGCGATCCTGCCGCCGAACCACGAACTGACTGGCCGCTTCAGAAAAGACATCGACGCGCAGGCGCTTAGCGGCCAGCCGCTGCTTGTCCCATCGCCAGAGCAAGACCCGGGTTACGCCGACCGACTAAAAAATGTCCGAGCGGTCGTGCCCTTCAGTCCCGCGCACATTCAGGCCGTCGATGGAATCAGAAATCTTCTCGGACTGGTGGCAGCGGGATACGGCATCGCCGTCCTTCCTGAAGTGGCCGTCGCTCCGGCGCCGAGCGAGGTTCGTGTGCTGCCGCTGCGCGCGCCGGTGCCAAAGTTCAAGCTGAAGCTTCTCTGGCTGCGCGAAAACCCATCGCTGGTACTGCAGAACTTCCTTTCTGTAGCGCAGTTATGGTCGAAGCAGACGCTTGCCGCAGAGTAATTCGGTCAGACTAACGAAATGGATGTACTCACCAAATTGTCAATTGCAGCTAAATCGTAGAAGTGACGTTACGCCGTTGAAAAAAGTACAGGGTAGACAGAGGAGGCAATGAGGGACGGGCGCACGGGACGATCGAGCGGAGGTCGCCGGCATAGGTCACCCCTTTGCCCCGTTCGGTGTGCCGCATCACGTCCTGGGCTAGGACTTCGCGGCGGCAAGGGGCCGTAGGGTGGAGGAAGGGTCGTCGTCGTTTTTTTGGGTTGGTGGGGGAGTCAGGTGGGTTCCGGCCTGGTGAGCAGCACCCTTTGATGGTTTCGCACGGCGGGCCGCACTAGCCCGAACCGGCCTTTCGGGCCGCGCGGATGAGGCCCTCGGCGACCGAGAGGCTGGGCAGGCGGGCTTGGCCCCGGGAAGCGAGCTGCTTGCCGGCGGGGTCCCGCCAGATGAAGCGGAAACCTTCCTGCATTTAGCCGCTGAAATGGCAGTACCGGACCTTCTGCAGGCACAACTCGTAATTTCCCGCGGACTCGGCGGGGTCAGCGGGCCGGTCCCGGTGGCGGGAATCGGTTCGGTACCGGGCACCGCAAAGGTGAGGGCGTGGCGGGCGGCGTCGTGAAAGGTAAACAGGTCCACCGCCCGGGCCGGACCAACGGCGATCACGACAACCAGGCCGAACAAGGAAAGTAGGGGGGACCGAAGTGCGAGGTACGCTGAAAACTGAATGCGAACGACCTTTCTTTAAACCCTCGGCGGGCCGCGGGCACCGTGCCAAAAGCGCAGCACTTCCACCTCCCGTTTGGCCTCGTGGACCCGATAAAGAATCAAGTAATCACCACAGAGGATTCGTCGAACCTGCGGATGGCCCTTTAAAAAGCGGCCCCGGAAAGGCAGGCCGGCGAGACTTTTGGCTTCGGTCAGCAGGTGATCACGGAACGTTAAGGCCCGTGCTGGGCTGTCCTGGCCGATGAAGGCGACGATGGCCCGGAGGTCATCGCGGGCCGGTTCGGTGACGACTACTTGGTAGTCCACGCCTCGGCCTGGACCCTGACGTCCTCCAGGGTGAAGACCCGGCCCTGCTCGGAGGCCCGGATGGCTTCTTCAATCGCCGCGACCATTTCCGGCGTGGCCTCAATTTGCGGTTCCTCCTCCAAGGTTTGGAGGTGCAGGTGCAGTTGCCGACGTTCTTCCGGGGTAAGTTTCGGCAACTCCTCGAGGATCTGAGCCAAGCTCATTTCATGATTTTAGCGGCATCTGGAGTTTTGGACAGGACTCTTTTCCGGTCCGACCGCAAGCTTTGCCAAGTGTGAGTGGTGGCCGCTAAACCTTACCGGCGAGCCAGCCCTGGCCACACAGGAATTCCTGAAAACGCACCGGGGTCGAAACCAAAGCAACCCATTCCCTGCCGGCCAGTCCGTTGCTTTAAGTTCTTGCGCTTCGAAGGGCGCAGCCCTTCCCGAACGCAAAAAGCAGTTACCTCGGCGGGTTTGGCGCTGGCGGCGTCACCGGGAGCGAACGGAATAAAAAGCGCAGGCTTGGCGAGCGGCTTTATGCCGGATCGCGACCTTGACCGATCCGGCCGAAGCGCTGCCCCTTCACTTTCGATTGCAGCAACCGTTCGACCGGAAGGAACGCTCGCCGGCCAAGCCGGGGGGCGGGTAAGCAGGGTGACCGGTGGTTTCTGACCACCAGACCGGGGAAGCAGAACCCTGGCTTGGCGGCAGCCGTCACCCCAAGGTTCCGACGGTTTTACGGCGAAGGAGGAGCGCAGTTTAACAAACCCTACGGCGCCCTTACCGCCCTCAAAGCGGAAAAGGGGAGTTGCGGACGAACCGCCTCCGACGAGCTGGCCTAAGACGGCCCATTCTCGGCGGTTGGCTCCGCTGCCGCTACGTCCCATGTTTTTCGATCCCGCGCTCTCGCGCGGGCAAGTGGGGTCAACAACTCCCCGCCATCGACTTAGGGCCGCCCCTCCGCCCAAGCGCTCCGGGTGCGGCGTGGGCGACAACGGAACGCGGTCAGGCCGGAACCACGGCAAAGGTGCCGGTGGGCTCCAGGCTTTCCCGGGACGCGCAAAAGCGGTAGCCGGTGGACCTCAGTACGCCGTCGTCTTCCGGGCGGTGCAAGACGTTCAGTTCGGCTTGGTCCGCTTCAAGCCACCCGGTAAGGGCGAGGGGATGGCCGTCCCACATCGGCAGCGCATCCCGCCGCTGCAGCGTGCTGAATTGCTGATGGACCTGGGGTTGACGTCAGAAGAGAAGCCCGACGCTGATCATGCGCGCCGTAGCATGGCTCCCAGCCTAAATCCAGCGCTTGCGTTTAGCGGGGAGTTGGGACACGCCGCTTGTCCCCGAATTCACGTGGAGGCTTTCAGGGCAATTGCCTCGTTTAATAATCTACCCGTGGCAGACCATCAAAATCACCCGAAAATGCGGCCTGCGGCCAAATAGCCACAAAGAGGGCTGTCAATACGCTAAACGACGTATTGGCGCCCCGAGGTATTTGCAATAACTGCTTACTGAGCAGCCTTCGTGTGTCCCGATCGAGAGGAGGATCGGAGGACCCTGCCACCGAAGACCGACGCTCGACTAAGCTAGGTAGGTCGCAATCGAAGATTCCAAGAGGCAACGAGATGAGCGAGATAAGTGACAGCGACAACCCGACACGCTCTTCCGAAAAATTGGCGCAAATAGAAGGCGAAGTGGCAGCGCTGAAAGCGACCCTAAGCAGAGAAAAACCATGGTATAAAGAAGCCTCTACCCTGGTTTCTTCCCTCGCATTCATCTTTTCTCTCGGCACTACCGTCGTTTCTTACATTCGCTCTGGCCAACAAGACGTTCATGCGGCTCGTGCTGAACTTCAAAGCTACATAGAAAAGCTCTCTTCCCTTCCCCGAGAATACTACCAATTGCAAAAGGATTTCCAAGGTAACCCTCAAGCCCTGGTGGATCTCAGCGGCACTATGAATGGACAGCTTATATTCTTCTCGCGTCGAGCATCGGAGGTAATCAAGCAAATACCTAACCAGGTGTCTAGTACTGAGGCCACATTCGTGGCTGCAGCGCTTTTCCAAACGGGAACGTACACCGAGGGCGGCAAGTTGGCTCAATTGGCGATCGACAAAGCAAAAAACTACAACGACGAGATCGCGGCCGACCGCAATTATGGTCGCTACCTTCTTTATCAAGGAAGGTTCAGTGACGGTAGGATGAAGCTACAGTCAGCCTTAGAGATCTTTTCGAAGTACGCTGAAAATAATGAAGACGTCAAAAACGTTTCCGCCTTCGAAACCGAAATCTGGTGGGCACAGTCAGAAGCAGCGGCCCATCAAACAAATGAGGTCCGAGGTCACATGAGCAACGCCGCCGTTTACCTGAGCAAAATTCCTTTAGGGCCTGTCAAAGATCAATACACCCAACGGCTTGCGCTTCTCCAGGCAACTCCGGGCGGTTCAGGAACCATGGTAGGATTGAATACGCCCCAAGCTTCGGGAAGCGTGGTAGAAATCGATAAGTTGCAGCCTTCGAGCAAATGACCATTATGTCAGCGTGTGCGCCCGGCAAATCCACTTTTCTGCGGCTGGCAATCAAATCGCTGTTCGGGCTATTAACAATGATTCCATCATTGGCAGGGGCAGACATAGCCCGACAGGAGATGAGTTCCTGGTGCTGGGCAGCTTGCATCCAAGACATCGAGCAACAGGTGGGTCTTCTCGAGTCTCAGGCCCACATCGTGCAGCGCTTGTATGGAGCCCCGTTCGACCAGGCGGCTTCAATTCCACAAGTTGCGGCCTTGTTGCAACAGGCGAGAATGCGTGGCCAGTACTTCATGAGACCACCGGGAAATCCCGCAGAGATCGTCGGCGCGTTTTCGTCGGCTTGGAAGATGATCATTTTGGTGGATCCTTCACTCGGTCCAACGGGGCATTTTGTCGTCCTAGAAGCGGCTGACTTCAACGGCAACGTCCTGGTTTCTGACCCTTTTCCACCATTTACGCTATGGATGTCGGTCGCTGCAGTGTATCAGCAATACCATTGGATTGGATCCATTCTAATCGCTCGCCCATGAACCGCTCGGCTGCTGCAAAGGCGAGAGCGTCCCCCTCCAACGAGGCCCTTCCTGCGGAAGCGCAACTCTGCGCCTTCGGGGTGATCTATAGCTCGAGCACGCTGCTGGCCGGCATGCTGGAATTGCTTTTTGGCTGCGATGCGTTTCACGCGGGGCTGGTGTTGTCGCCCGCGGGCACCTTACGATCCTGGCGATCATCGTCGTGGGCGCGTTGCTGGGCCGTGGACTTGACGCACGCTGGCTGATCGCGACCGATCTGCTCATCGTTGCCGCCGGCAATTTCTGGATGTCGCGGTTGAACCTGGACATCTCCCCCGTGCAGGTCGTCTGGCCGCGCGTCGTCATGGTCGCCGGCCTCGGCCTGGTGTTCGCGCCGATCAATGTCGCCGCCTACCTCTACATGCCGCGTGCCTTGCGCGGCGCCGCCGTTGGGTTCTTCGCCCTGCTGCGCAATGAAGGCGGCAGCGTCGGCACCTCCCTGGGTCAAACCATCACGGAGCGCCGCGGCATCTTTCGCACCTTGCGGCTTGGCGAGCACCTCGACCCGCTCAACCCCGCCGTGAACGAGTACCTCGCACAGACCCAACCCGGCTACCTCCAGCAAACCGGCGATCCGGTGGGCGCGCAGCAAATGGCTTGGCAATCCCTGGAAAACCTTCGCGAGCAGCAGGCCTTGGCCCTCTCGTATTTCGACTGCTTTCTCATCTTTGCGGTGGTCGCTGCAGCACTCGCCGTTCTGGTGCTGTTCATGAAACGCTCCGTCGTCGAAAAGGGTGCCCCCATTACCGCAGAGTAGGCGTGTTCAGAAGCCGTTTTTCCAGGCAGGAACGCGGTGGCAATTCCCGCGCATCGGCTACTTGTCGTTCAGGCGTTTGGCGATGGCCTCATTGACCGTGGACTCCGCTGGGTCCCTGCCGGCAGCGGCACATCGACAAAGCAGCCGTAGAGCGGAACGATGCCGATGCCTTGGAGTACGGCATCAACCAAAACCTGGATGCGGCCGGCGCTCAAGTTGCCCTTGACCGACACGTGCCAGATGCCCTGCCGATGTTTGAACACCCCGTCTACGGGGCGTGCGTGCGGCCCAAGGGTGTGCGTTAAGCTGATCTTAAACACCACGAAATTGCAAGTATCTGGGCAAGAGAAACTTACAAAAATGCCAAAGCGCTTCCCACCTTTTGTAAGTACTTTATATTCCAATACTTATAAATTCATGGTGTTCAACTTGGGTTAAACACCGGTGGTTGACAAGGTCCGGCGAAGTTCCCAAGTGGCGTAAGGCCGGGGTACGGCCGCGAAAATCGCACCCCGGTTTGGATTTAGGGTTTCAGGACGTTGGGCAGCCAGCGGGTGTCGGCCAACCGTTTTTCCGCTTCTGCGGCCAGTTCGCCCTTTTTCAGCTTGGAAAGGGCAACCAAATCTTTTGCGCCGGTTGTGTTTACCACGTAAGCGTCACACGTGGCACCGGGTCTGTGGCGCTTGACTCAATCATTTGGTAGGGGTTGTAGGCGAACGCCTACGACGTTTCCAATTCCTACGCTGCCCGCCGCGTGGTGGCGGTCTTGGCTTTCGCCCATGCTTTTGGCGTGATGTCTTTAATCTGCCAATTGGTCATCTGGGGCAGGCGCGTCAGGACGTCGCGTAGGTAAGTGTAGGGTTCGACGTCACGCCGGCGGCAGTTTTCGATGATCGTGTAAAGGACGGCGCTGCGCGGTCCAGCCTCGGCTTCGCCCACGAAAAGCCAGTTCTTTTTTCCGACCGCGGTCGGCCGAATCGCGTTCTCGACGAGGTTGTTGTCGATTTCGATCGTGCCGTCGTGGAGGTAAACGGCCAAAGACGACCATTGACCCAAGGCGTAGCGGATGGCTTGGCCGAGGCTGCTCTGGGGCAAGACGCGCCCGCGGAGTTGCCACGCCGTTAACACGCGCTGAAGTCGCTCGTAAATCATCCGACGGAAAAACCGGGCCGGTTCGTAGTCGAGCGTTTCACTGACTTCCCGGCCGATGCACCGGAACGCTTCCGGGCGGGTTTTGACTTCCTCGGGCTCGAGCAGTTCCTCCAGGACCGGCAGATCCTCCGGCCAGCGTTCCCGGTGGGGGCGCTTGTCGCGCTCCTTGTGCGCGGTGCCCTTGACGGCCTCAAGGAGGGGGGCGGCCTCCGCTTCCGCGGAGGCGACGCCTTTTCCCGACGGAGTTCCCGCCTGACTGAGCAACAGTTCGAGTTGGGCCGGGTTGAGCTGCTCACTCTTCACCCCAAAGAGGCGCCGGATTAACAGGTTAATCTTTTCCTTTTGCAACGCGTTCTCGCGCTGCAGTAACTCGTTCTGAGCCTTGAGTTGGTGGTTCTCTACGCGGAGCAGCCGAATGAGTGCTTCAGGGTCTGTAACCTCCTCTTCCACTGCAACTTAGCTTGCAGATCGATGCAAAAATTGCGAGCGTTTTCGCCCCGAAGAACGAAAATTTTTTATCCGTCGCGCTCGTACCACGGGCGCAGTCGGCCCCCGCGTAAATCCACGCCGTCGGTCAGCATCGCCAGCGCTTCCGGGCTGAGTTTGAGTTTGGTCGCCTGACCTTCCGCACTCTGCGGCCAACTGAACGTGCCCTTTTCTAAGCGTTTGGTCAGAACCCAAAGGCCCGTGCCGTCAAAGTACAACCTCTTCAATCTGGTATGCCGCCGATTGGTAAAGACGTACAACGCGCCGGTGCGCGGGTCTTCTTGCAGCCGTTCGCTCACCCAGCCATAAAGGCCGTTGAAGCGTTTGCGCAGGTCGCAGGGCTCCAAGGCGACAAAGATTTTCAGGCTGCCGGTGAAGCTCAGCATCCCCTGGCTCCGAGCCGTCCGATCCTTTCGAGCAACACCGCCGCCAAACCCGCTTGGGACGCGTCGGCAATGTCCAGGTGCACGCCGCCGGGTAGATGCACCTGCAGCACGCCCGCCTCACTCGAACCCTTCCCTGGCGCCTCGACCACCGTTTCCCACCAGCGCATGGCTTCGGCGCCGTTGCCCTTCCGGGGCGGGGCCGGAGGGTCCTGGCCCACTTCAAGGGCGTGCTGCCGTCGACGCTTATTCACCCACCTAGCAAAGGTGGAGTATTTGACGCCCACATATTACTACTCCGTTAAACAACTATTGCCGCATGGGTTCGGCAGTACCGGCACTGCGGGTGGCAGGGTGGCCGCAGCAGCCGCTGGAGCGCCCGGCGCACGGCCGGCAAGGTCAGCCGCGGTTCAGGAGTCTCCGCCGCGGGGCGGCGCTTTTTTTTAGGCGCGCGCGTCGGCGGCCGCGCGGCCTGCGCCCGCAGGCGCTCGAGGGTCAAGAACCCGTAGGCCAGCATCACCAGGGTGGCATGACGGTGAAAGCCGTGCCAGGAGCGGCCTTCAAAATGGTCCAGCCCCAGCTCCTCTTTCATCTGC
>DASWVC010000371.1:0-7208 GCA_036401335.1 Chthoniobacterales bacterium | reverse complement strand
CGGGCGGGGCTTGGAACGCCAGCATCGTGGCGGAAGTGGCTAACTGGGGCAACACCACGCTCAAAGCTGACGGCCTTGGCGCCTACATCGCCGAGGTCACCCAAAAGGGCGAAACGCCGCTTATCATCTGCAGCATCGTGATGATGTCGCTTTTCGTCGTGTTGCTGAACAAACTGGTTTGGCGACGGCTGTACGGTTACGCTGAAAGAAGGTTTCACCTGGACTAACAGGGCTATGAAAGTTGACCTGCCTGCACCGAAAAGCGCCACGCGCGCCGCCGCAGAAGCTTCGGCCATTGCCGAGCTCCGGGGCATCACGAAGACTTACCGGATCGCGGGTGACCGCGAGTTGAAGGTGTTGGACGGCATCGATCTCGCCGTTCACAAAGGGGAACTGCTGGCGCTGCTGGGTCAGTCCGGCTCCGGCAAATCAACCCTGTTGCGCTGCCTGACCGGCCTGACGCTTCCGACCTCCGGGCAGGTGTTGACGTACGGCAAGCCCCTCAAAGGCATCAATCCGCATGCATCCATCGTCTTTCAGACGTTTGCGCTCTACCCGTGGCTGACGGTGGAACAAAACGTGGCCGTTGGCTTGATGGCAAAGGCCCTGTCGCGCAGGGAGCGTGACGAGGCCGTCGAGAAGGCAATCGAATTGATCGGCCTGAACAACTACCACGCCGCTTACCCGCGCGAAATCTCCGGGGGCATGCGCCAGCGTGTCGGCATCGCGCGGGCCCTGGTGGCGCAGCCGCAGATCCTTTGCCTGGATGAGGCGTTCAGCGCTCTCGACGTGCTCACGGCTGAAAGCCTTCGCAAAGAGGTCGTGAACCTTTGGCAGAACGAGCACACCTCACTGGAAAGTATCTTCATGGTGACGCACAACATTGAGGAAGCGGTGGAGATGGCGACCCGCATCTGCATCCTGTTCCCGCACCCGGGCCGGCTCGGCCTGGTTCTCAAGAACGACCTGCCGTACCCGCGCAACTCAAACGACCCGGAATTCCAGCGTTTGATGAAGGTCATCCACGAGTCCATCACCCAGATGACCCTGCCGGATCACCCGCCGGATGCCGGTCCCGTGGCTGGTAAACCCATCTCACGCGCGCGAAGTCGCATGGAATCAATCCCCCTGGTGGGCGTAAGCCAGATCCTCGGGTTGCTCAGCATCATCCACGATTCGCCTGAGTTGAACAACGTTTACGACATTTCCAACGAGATCGGCAAAGATTTCGGTGACACCATTGCGATCGTGAAAGCGGCAGAAATCCTGGATTTGGTTAATACCCCAAAAGATGAAGTTCAGTTGACAGACCTGGGCCGCCGTTTCTATGAAGCCGACCGGGACGCGCGAACGGCGATTTTTGCCGAACAGGTTCAAAAACTGCGGTTGTTTCACATCATCCTGAACTATTTACAGGTGCAGGAGGAAGTGCCGGCTGAAACGCTGATCAAAGACATCGCCACTGCCTTGCCCTACGAAAATCCGGAAAAGGTCCTCGAAACCATGATCGCCTGGGGACGGTACGCCGGGCTGATGGACTACGACAACAATACCGAGATGGTGACCCTTCCCGAAAGGGAGGAGCACGAAAAGGAAGAGCCGACCCCTGCAAAAGAGGCTTGACCACGTTCGTTCGCATTGGAAATGGCCAGCAGCGGCGGATGAAACGATCATTAAGGGAGCAGCGGGCCGGACCTGAGCGCTAAGCCTCGGCCGTGCGCGCCGTTAACTTACATAATGTCATCTAAAGCATTGATCTTTGACGTGGATGGTACCCTGGTAGATTCCGTCGACTTGCATGCGCAGGCCTGGCAGGACGGATTCCGGGAATTTGGTAAAGAGGTCGGGTTTGCTGAGGCGCGGAGTCAGATCGGAAAAGGGTCTGACACGTTGCTTCCGGCTTTTTTGAATCAGGACGAACTTGCAGAGTTCGGCGAAGCTCTGACCAAGCGGCGCGGTGAAATATTCAAAGAACGTTACCTTGACCAGGTGAAACCTTTTCCCCAGGTCCGCGAGTTGTTCGAACACCTCCGGCGCGAGCACTGGAAAGTGGCCCTGGCCTCGTCAGGTAAAGCCGACGAGGTTGAATACCACCAGAAACTGCTTGGGATCAAAGATCTGGTCGATGTAGCGACGTCTTCTGCCGACGCGGAAAAATCCAAGCCGCACCCCGACATTTTTGCGGCCGCGCTTGGCAAACTTGAGCTGCCTTCGAAGGAAGAAATCGTGGTGATCGGCGACACGCCTTACGATGTGGAAGCGGCCGGAAAAGCGGGACTGCGCACGCTCGCGGTGCGTTGCGGGGGTTTTGCCGAGGAAGAACTACGGAAAGCGGGCGCCGTCGGGATCTACCAAGATCCCGCCGACCTGCTGGCTCGCTACGAGGAATGGTCCCAAGCCGTCCTGACCGGGGGAAAGAAGGTATCTGGCTAACGGCCTGTCCGGGGTTGGCGGTCCGTCGCCGAACTGGGTTCGGGGTGAGCGAAGCTATCGGGCTATGCCCGCCGGTACGGGCGCCCATCGTTCAGCGCTAGGGAGTTCGGGTTGAGATAGAACTTTCTTTACAGTTCTGGCAGGGCCACGTAGGATCAGTGTGTCGGCGCTTCGCCTGTGGCGCTGGAAAGTGCAGTCTGCATTTTCTGGCTGAAACGAGGCGACCGTTTCCCCCTTAACCTTGACCGTTTAGCGAACCTTATTTCCCCGACCTGATTCGTTCGTGAGCCCGCGTCCGTTAATCCCAAGACGATGATCGGTCATCGGGTCCAGGTGCGCCCGGCTAAACCATGCCGCCTCTCCGCCGATAGACTTTTGCGTGTGCTGCCGCTAAACCCCGGTGCACCCCTGACGCCTGCCAAGGTCTTTGGGCAAAAATGGCCTTTAAACCCTGGCCAGGCGTTGTCTGCCATCAACCCGTCTTCAGAAACCTCCATTCTTTGAAAACACACCCCATGATGAACCGTTCCCGAACCCACCAACTCGTTGCCGCCGTCTGCCTACTGGCCGTCTGCGGCTTTCATGAAACCGTACAAGCGGCTGGCAAGAAGCTTAAGCTCGCGTTTGTGACCAACAATGCCTCGGATTTCTGGGCCATTGCGCGCGCAGGTACCACGAAAGCCACGCAGGACCTCCAAAATGTTTCTGTGGAGTTCAAAATTCCGGAAGACGGTACGGCGGCCACGCAGACCCGTATTCTGGATGATCTGTTGTCCAAAGGCATTGACGGCATTGCCATCAGCCCGGTGGACCCAAAGAATGAGACGCTGAAGCTGAATCAGGTCGCTAAAGACGCCTTGCTCTTCACCCATGACAGCGACGCGGCGGAAAGCAATCGTGTTTGTTACGTTGGAACGGACAACACCGCGGCCGGGCGGCAGGCCGGGGAGCTGATCAAACAGGCGCTGCCGGACGGAGGCAAGATCATGGTGTTTGTAGGCACGCTCGACGCCCAGAACGCCCATGATCGATTCGCTGGCGTGAAAGAAGCGCTACAGGGTTCAAAGGTCCAGGTCATTGACTGCCGGACCGACGACACCGACCGGGTGCGCGCAAAGGCCAACGTGCTCGACACAATGGTGAAGTACCCGGACGTTGGCTGTCTGGTGGGTCTTTGGAGCTACAACGGCCCGGCCATCCTGAACGCGGTGAAGGATGCCAACAAAGTTGGCAAGGTTAAGATTGTGTGCTTTGACGAGGAGGAAGAAACGCTTCAAGGCGTGCGCGACGGCGCGATCTCGGCGACCGTCGTGCAGCAGCCGTACCAGTTCGGCTATCAGGCGATTACGCTGATGAGCAAGTACCTGAACGGCGATAAATCGGTCGTGCCGGCCAATAAGCAGGTCATTGTGCCCACGCTGGCCATCACGAAGGACAAGGTGGACGAATTTGCCGCCAACCTGAAAAAACTGCGCGGCCACTAGTGCGACCGTGAACGCAGGTCGGCGCTGTCGGGTCTACGGTCGGCGGCGCCCTTTCTCCCATGATTTAAACGCGGCCGTTCAGTCGAGAGGGGCGCATCGGCACAGGCCGATGCGCTCGGTGGTAGCGCCCGACCGCACGGCCCCAATTCCCCTTTAACGGTCAACCAAAGCCCCCGACGGGGGACCAATTTAACGAACATGTATATGGACACCGGCGCCAGTCACCCGCCTTTGCTTGAACTCAAAGGCATCACGAAGCGATTCCCCGGTGTTTTAGCGCTAAGCGGGGTCAGTTTTTCGGTAGGTCCAGGGGAGGTGGTAGCGCTTATCGGTGAAAACGGCGCAGGAAAATCGACGTTGATGAAGACGCTGGGAGGCGTGCATCAACCCGACGAGGGCCAGATCTTTTTTGAAGGCAAACCGGTGGCCATTGCCAAGGTGGCGGACGCAATTGCCCTCGGCATCGGGTTCGTTCACCAGGAGCTTAATGTTCTCGATAACCTCGACGTTGCTTCCAACGTGTTTCTGGGCCGGGAACCTTTGTTTGGCGGGCCGCTACGCCTGGTCGACCAGCGCCGGATGTGGGCCGAGAGCGAGACTTACCTGAAGCGCCTCGGGCTTGCCATTTCCCCGAAAAAGCCGGTCCGCGACCTCTCGATCGCGCAGCAGCAGATGGTTGAGATCGCCAAGGCGCTATCGCAGAAGGCGCGCGTCATCATCATGGACGAGCCAACCAGCTCGCTGACTTTGACTGAGACGGACCGGCTTTTGAGCACCATCAAAGACCTGCGGGCGGCCGGAGTCAGCGTGATCTACATTTCCCACCGGCTCGGCGAAATTGAGCAGATTGCGGACCGGGCTGTGGCCCTGCGGGATGGGCGAAATGCCGGTGAGTTGGCGCGCGGCGACATTCGGCATGAGAAGATGGTGTCGCTGATGGTTGGGCGCAAACTTGAAGACCTTTTCGTAAAGGGCAAAGGCCCACAGGAACCGGGGTATTTTCAGGTGGACGGCCTGCGCACTTCGTACCGCCCAAGTCACCGGATCAGTTTTGATGTTGCCCGGGGAGAGATCCTGGGTTTTGCCGGGCTGGTCGGTGCGGGCCGTTCAGAGATGGCCCAGGCCGTTTTCGGCGTTGTCCCGCCCTTGGAAGGCGCGATTCGTCTTGGCGGCCATGTGATGACCATTCGCTCCGCCCGGGAAGCAATCGCGGCCGGCATTTTCCTCGTTCCGGAGGACCGCCGGCACACCGGCCTGGTCACGAGCATGACCATCCGGGAAAACATCACCCTGCCCGGGCTGAAGCACTGTTCGACGTACGCACTTATCAGCCGGGGCCGGGAAGAAGAGGTCTCGAAGCGCGAGGTGGCTTCCTTGCGGGTCAAAACGCCTTCCATCGAAACCCGAGCGATGAACTTAAGCGGGGGTAACCAGCAGAAGGTTGTCTTGGCCAAGTGGCTTTCGCTTACGCCCAAGCTGATGATCTTTGATGAACCGACGCGCGGCATTGACGTCGGCGCAAAAGCGGAAATTTACCGGCTTATGCGCGAACTGGCGGATCGCGGCGTGGCGATCATTATGATCAGCAGCGACATGGAGGAGGTGCTCGGGGTAAGCGACCGCGTGGCGGTCATGCACGAAGGTGCTATCACGGGCTTTCTCCCGCGCGCACAGTTTTCTGAAAAAGCCATCATGAGCCTAGCAACCGGCCACAAAGCTGCCCCGGTACCCCTTTCCTAACTCCCTCCCATTATGAAAAAAGAGCTTGGAATCAGCATTCTGCTGGTCGTCTTGTGTGCCGTGGTGGCGGTCCTGAACCCTCGGTTTTTAGGTACGTCGAACCTGGAAAACATGGCGCGGTTGATCGGGATGTACGGGATCTTCAGCATTGGGATGGGGTTGGTGATCATTACGGGAGGCATCGATTTGTCCATAGGGTCCGTGTTTGCCATGCAAGGAGTCATTCTCGCCATCATGCTGCGGGAATGGAACTGGGCTTGGCCGATGGCGGTGCTGGCGGTGATCCTTGGCACAATGGCTTTGGGAGCGATGCACGGCTGGTTTATTGCCAAAGTCCGGATGCAGCCGTTCATCGTCACGCTTTGCGGGTTGCTGTTCTACCGCGGATTGGCCCGCTTCATTGCCGATGATGAGACGAAAGGATTCGGCAGCACCGGTTTCGAGACGTTGCGCCACCTCGCGACCGGCAGCATCGGGCCGGTGCCGATGCCTTTCGTGCTGCTGATCATCGTAGGAATTATCGCCTACGTCGTGCTGCACCGTTCGGTTTTCGGACGGTACCTGTACGCGGTCGGCCGTAATGAGGACGCGGCGCGTTACTCCGGGATTAATAGCCCGATGATCATTCTGGGCACCTATGTGGTTGAAATGCTCCTGGTTGGGATCGGCGGCATCCTGATCGCCTTCTATACAAACTCAATTTCACCCGCCAACCATGGTTCCTCCTACGAATTGTACGCCATTGCCGCAGCAGTTCTCGGAGGGTGCAGCTTGCGGGGCGGCGAAGGATCCATCCTTGGGATCATCATTGGCACGGCCCTGCTGCAGGTGTTGCAAAATCTGGTCAACCTCTTGGGCATCCCGAGTTCGCTGAACTTTGCGGTCATGGGGGCCGTGATCTTCTTCGGTGTGCTCGTGGACCAGATTTCCGGCCAACGGCGGAAGAAAACACCTCAAGTGCTCGCTCAGGTGCCGACCGCAGCGCCTGGACCAGCTGCGTCTACCCCGCGCGTCTGATGACGGTGGGGTGGGTCATGCGTGAGGTTCGGCAGCCGAGCCTACGCGCCCGCTGGCAGTTTGAGCATGTTGTGGAACGAACCGGCCCCGCCAGGGGAGTCAGGGGCAAGATGGACAAATCGTGCCACAGAATGTCCATAAACACTCAAAAAGGACTAAAGGCGCTAGCTGACCCAGGCTTGATAAGATAGCCTCCGGGTGCGTGTCCCCACGCGACCCCCGGCAGGGGAGCTTGTCCTCAAGCGCCCGCGGGGATGGCGCCCGTCCGGTCGGTCGGGTCACGTGCCCTTTTTTTACGGGCGTGGCCTTCCGGGGAACGCCACCCCGCCCCCTGCCTTGGAGGAACCCAAGGCTTCTGGCTCAGGTTTCCATGCCGCATTGGACGGGGTGCTTTTCCAAGGAGGACGTCTGCCGCGCAAGTTGGTCCGTTATTCCCTCGTGTTCGATAAACCGGCCAATCTGCGTGCCAAGGGCAGCAAGCATCGCCAGCAGGTCGTCATCCGGAGGGTGAACACCACGGCTGAAAAACTCCAT
>DASWVC010000370.1:0-13688 GCA_036401335.1 Chthoniobacterales bacterium | reverse complement strand
CCTTACCAGGGTGCCTGGCATGCCGGTGTGGACGTTTACCGCCGCTGGCGTGCGACCTGGCACCGTCCGGCCCCGAGCCCCTCCTGGGTGCACGAAGTGCACGCCTGGCAGCAGCTCCAGATCGGCTCAGCCGAGGACGACCGGCGAACCCGTTTTACCGATCTGCCCTCAAGGGCGCGGGCGCTCGCCCGCCACGGCGTCACCGCCCTCCAATTGGTGGGCTGGAACGACGGCGGGCAGGACCGCGGCAATCCGTCGCACGACCCCGACCCGCGCCTGGGCACCTGGGAAGAGCTCAAAACCGCCATCGAAAGGATCGAGGCCATGGGCATCCGCGTGATCCTGTTTAACAAATTCGTCTGGGCCGACGTGACCCGGCCGGATTACGAGCGGTTCATTGCCAGCGCCGCCGTGGACCCTTACGGCATGCCCTATTACCACCCCGGGTATGAATACCAGACGCCCGTGCAGTGGATGAGCATCAACAACCGGCGTTTCATGGTGGCCTGCCTGCACGATCCCGAGTGGCAGGAACGGTGTGTGCGCGAGTTCGAAAAAAGCCTGGCCCTCGGGGCAAGCGGGATCCTTTACGACGAGGCTTTTCACCATTACGCCGCTACCCATTGTTTTAGCGACCGGCATGGTCACCGCGTGCCCGCCACGATGTACTCCGGTGACATGCGTTTTGGTGAACGCCTAATGCAGGTAATCCGCGCCCATGGTGCGGAAAGCCGGTTTCTGTTGTCGGCGGAAGCTCCTTTTGACCTGCAACAACAGCATTATGCCCTCTCTTACTTCCGGATCTTCGAGGGCCATATCCCGGCCGAACGCTACGCCGATCCGTTTTACCCCATCCTGATCGCAGCCACCGGTTTCGACGACCGCGAGATGGTCAACCGCGCCCTTCTTTACCGGTACATCATCAGCTACGAACCGTACCATTTTAAAGGGGATCTGGAGGATTTCCCCCTTACCCTTGCTTACGGCAAGCTGGTGGATGCGCTCCGCCGCCGGTACGCAGAATTTCTCTGGCAGGCGCAGTTCCGGGACATTTTAGGGGCAGAGGTGGCTGCTACTGCCGGCCCTGCCGTCAGCTACAGCGTTTTCACGAAGGACGATTCCGGGCCAACCGCGGTCGTGCTGGTTAATGACGACCCGGATTCAGAGGTGCGCGTCACCGTGAAGCTTGCGGGCGCTTCCGGAAACCTTGCCTGGGTAAGTCCCGAGGAGCCGGACCTTCATCCGTGTGACGGCGCCGTTCGGGTTCCCCCGCGCGGAGCCGTGGTGGTGCTATCCGGAAGCGGAGAGGGGACGCGGCCCGGTAAGTCCCTTCGCCGCCGGGGCGCGTGATGGGGCCTCCGGTAGGGGAGCTTGTCCTCAAGCGCCCCCCGGTAGGGCGGCGAGTCCCTTCGCCGCCGGGGTATCGGGATGGACGCACGGGGAGGGAACGCCAAGGTCGCGTGTCCCTCCGCGATCCCTGGTAGGGTCACGAGTCCCTTTGTGACCTCCTCAAGCGCCCACCCCGGGAGCAACCGCTCCTCCGTCCGGCTCCTGCCTTAAAGCAGGGCTTCTCGGAACGGACTTCGCACCACCCCCTCTCGGCGGGCGTTTGGGCACCGCCTCTTCGCTTTCTTCCCGTGAACGCCTGGCAGTCGGTTCTCCCTACCGGCCGGAAGGCCGGCGGGTAAGGGCAACTCTCCCGCCAGGCGGGTGCGATGCGTTGCCACCCCCATACCCCGGCGGCGAAGGGACTCGCCGCCCTACCGGGCCCGACACCCCGACATCCCCTTCTCGGGCGCTTGCTTACGTAACGAGAAAGCCGCCGTCAATGCGCAACGCCAGCCCGTTGAGCATGCCGGCGGCATCGCTCAGGAGAAAGCAGATGACCGACGCGATGTCTTCGCACTCGGCAAAACGCCGCAACGGGATTCGCGCCAGCATCGGGCCGCCCTTAACGGGATCGCTCCAGGCCCGTTTACCCATTTCCGTCAGGACCACGGTCGGGTTCACCGCGTTGACGCGGATGCCGTACTGACCCAATTCAACCGCCATAACGGCGCTAAGCTGATCAAGCCCGGCCTTGGAGGCACAATACGCCGCATGGTCGGGCAAGGCCTGAAACGAGGCCATGCTGGAGACATTTACAATTGACCCACCCACGCCGCGCTCGATCATCCGGGCGGCAACCACCTGGGTCACGATCATGACCGCGCGAAGGTTGATGGCCATGGTCTTGTCCCAGGCATCGACCGAGGTTTTCAAAAAAGGTTCAAGGATGGCGATGGCGGCATTATTAATCAAAAGGTCAATGTCGCCGGCCTGCTCCGCCAGGCGCCGGGCTGCCTCCGCGTCCCCAAGGTCCGCCAGGATGGTCTCGCAGCCGATCTCGTCCTGAAGGCTTTGCAGATCCGCAGACGTCCGGCTGACCGCCACCACCTCGGCGTTGAAACGGTGCAGCATGGCAGCGATCTCGCGGCCGATGCCTTTGCCGGCACCTGTCACCAGTGCGCGACGTTTCTTGAAGTCAAGCTGGAGCGTGGAAGGGTCAATTTTCATGGGGGCTGTCGGAAAGGTAGCAAAGCAGGAAAGGGCTGGCCAGGGAACAGTCAAAAGCTTCTTGCCGGTTCAGAAACTCTACTTTTTTGGTAGAGTTAATCTGGGACCGGTTTTCCTGTCTCGTTTTGTTCACCGCCAAACCATCCATGAAAAACATTATGAGTCGTCACTTCTCCTCTTCGCTCATCGGGTTTCTTGCCTTAGGGTGGTCCTTTGCGCCAGGAGGGTTGAGCCAGGCTGCCACCGAGCTCCGGATCGGCTACCAGAAAGCCGCCAGCACGCTGGTTCTGCTCAGAGCCCATGGAGCCTTGGAAAAACGGCTGGCACCTGAGGGAATCACCGTAAAATGGCTTGAATTCACAGCTGGCCCTCAACTTCTTGAAGGGCTCAACTTCGGGTCAATCGACTTCGGCTACGTGGGCGAAGTTCCGCCGATTCTTGCCTTGGCCGCCCAAGCCCGGTTCGTCTACCTCGCCTACGAGTTGCCGACGCCGCACGCGGAAGGCCTTCTCGTAACCAAGGATTCGCCTATCCACCGGATCGCAGACCTGAAAGGAAAACGGATTGCCTTCAACAAAGGTTCCGATGTCCATTGGTTGGTGGTTGCTGCCCTGCGCGGCGTCGGGCTCAGCTACACCGACATCCAGGCGGTTTACCTGACCCCGGCGGATGCCCGGGCGGCGTTCCAGCAAGGTGCGGTGGACGCCTGGGCGATCTGGGATCCTTTCTTTGTGGCTGCCCAACAACAATTGGGCGCCCGCGTGCTCACCGATGCCGCCGGGATCGTGCAGCGCTACCAGTATTTTCTCAGCACCCGAAATTTTGCCGAGCATCACCGGGACGCACTGGACGCCGTGATGGATGAGGTAGGGAAAGAGGGTCAACGGGTCCGGCAAGATTACGGTGCCGCCGCCGCGGAACTTGCCCCACTTCAGGGGTTGCCGGCCGGCATCATTGAGGCGGGGCTGCGGCATTACGAGCACGTCTACAAGCCAATTGACGACGCGGTGCTGGCTGACCAGCAACGGATTGCGGATGCCTTCTATGAATTGAAACTGATTCCGGCCAAGGTGTCGGTTCGCGATGCCACCCTGCCACGGTAGTTTCCGTTGCAGGCGGCGCGCCGTGGTGGAAATCTTCCTGATCCGGGAGCATGGCCTGCCGACCCTCGATTCAGGCGAGACCGTGAAACCTCTAACCGAATCAAGATTATGGGGAAACCCGTTTTAATCCAACCTTCTGACGGGGTGAGCTTCCCGCCTTTTCACACCGATCCTCGAACCCGCCTCACCCGGGCAGTTCAAGGCTTGTTCCTTCTGGGCGTCTTCTACACGTTAAAGTTTGCCGCCGGCATCTTCCTCCCCATTATTCTGGCGGCGTTTCTCAGTCTGCTCCTCTTTCCCATCGTGCGAGGGCTGCGGGAAAAAGGTCTCTCAAACACCTGGGCCACGTCGATCACCATGGTGGGGTTCCTGGTGCTGCTGGCGGGGTTGGCGACCGGCATCGCCCTTTCCACCGCCCGGTTCAGCTTGGACTCGGCGAATTACCTCCAACACCTGCAGGAACGTTTGGGACCGTTCGTCGCGAAGTTGCACCAGGGCGCTCCGGCGATGGAACAGTTCGACGCCTGGATTAACCCTAGCAACGTTGAACGGGTCCGCCTCGCTGGACCCGGTTTGGGAGCTTTCCTGCTGGGTGCTGCGCCCGGGTTCATCGGCTCGCTGATCCTGGTGCTGGTGCTGGTGCTGTTCCTTCTGCTTTTCGGGGAAAACTCGTTTCGCAAGTTTGTTGACCTGCTCCCGCACACCGCTCACCAGCAAAACGCGGTCGAAATGGCTGCCGAGGTGCGGCGGACCGCCTCCCGCTACTTTACGTCAGTGACGCTCGTCAACGCCGGGGTGGGCGCCAGCGTCTGGCTGTCGTCCGAGTTTCTCGGTTTGCCCCGGGCATTTCTCTGGGGGGTGGCGGCATTTCTGCTGCATTACATCCCTTTCATTGGTGCCACTGCGGGAATCCTGGCGATGTCGCTGGATTCTCTGGTCCATTACGACAGCCTCTGGCCGGCGCTGCTGCCTCCGCTCGCTTACTTGTTTGCCGCCATGGTGGAAGGAAACCTGGCCACCCCGCTGATTCTCGGCCGTTGGCTCATCCTTAATCCCCTGGCAATCCTGCTGGCGTTCTTGCTCTGCGCCTATTTTTGGGGTGTGCTCGGCATGCTGTTGGCCGTTCCCATTCTGGCCACCTTCAAGATCTTTTGCGACCGCGTTGATGATCTGAAACCGTTAGGCCAACTCCTCGGTACCCAATAAGGCGGGGTTGTGCGTTTGCTGCCCCGTTGAGGAAGCTGCCGGAGTCACGCACCGTTGTCCTCACCAATACCCTGCGCCGCCGCCTGCTGCCGCATGAAAAAAAATTCATCCTCGATATCCGTCCGGTCTGGAAACCTGGAGTTCCTTAAGCTCAACGCCACCAGGTACGATTGGCGGGACACCTACCAGTTGCTCCTGAACCTGAGCTGGCCTCGGTTTGCGGCGTTCATTTTCGGCCTTTACCTGCTAATCAACCTGGTTTTTGCAGTGCTTTACTTTGCCGGCGGGCGTTGCATCGCGGAAATGGCGCCCGGTTCCTTTGGGGACGCCTTTTTCTTCAGTGTAGAGACCTTAGCTACCGTGGGCTATGGGCACATGTACCCCGACACCCTTTACGGGCACCTTGTTACCACGGGTGAAATCATGGTGGGAATGTTCGGGCTGGCCGTCATCACCGGCTTAATCTTTGTCCGCTTTTCCCGGCCCACCGCTCGGGTTCTGTTCAGCAAAGTCGCGGTGATCGCGCCGTTTGACGGAGTGCCAACCCTGATGATCCGCGTGGCGAACTTACGGCATCACGCCATGGTCGAGGCGGACTTTCGCATGATGCTGCTCCGCAACGAACCAATCCTGGAAGGGGATTACGTGCGCCGGTTTCACCCGCTCAAGCTCAATTTTGACCACCTGATCGCTTTCCCGGCTGCTCTGACCGTGAGGCACCAGATTGACCAGAACAGCCCATTTCACGGCATGACCGCGGAGGACTTGAAGAAAACCGATTGCCGGCTGATGGCGTCAATCGTGTGCGTTGACACGGTCATCCCTGCGCCGGTGCAAACCTACGTTGATTACTCTTTTGATGAAATCCAGTGGGACCGTCAATTCGTCGAAATTTACACTGTTAAGGCAAGCGGCCGGTACACGGTGGATTACGGCCGGTTCCACGAAACGGAAGAGGTCAACGCCCGCACGACTCCCGGTTGAGGCGTGAGGCCTGGGAAGGTCAGCGGTCCTGAGTCACCCACCCATCAACGGTCTGACCACACACCGAGCAGGTTTCCGCTTGGGTCCACGAAGTGGAATCTGCGTCCACCCGGAAAGTCGAATATTTCCCGGGTAACTTCTCCGCCGGCATCCTCAATCCGTGCGGCAAGCGCTTCCAGGTCAGGCGCGTAAAGGATCACGAGTGGTCCGACGCCTGGACTGGACGAGTCATCCGTGATCTTGGTAAGACCGCCGCGAAGGCGGCCGTCGAAAAACTCGATGTAATCCGGCCCGAAATCCTTGCATTCCCAGCCAAAGGTTTCGCCATAAAACTTTCTGGCTTCCGCGACGTCAGTAACCGCAATCTCGACGTAATCGATGCGGAGTGGGTGGTGTGAATCCATAACGCTCATACGTAACCCGCCTCGGGGACGGATGAAAGTTCCGTTACAGGAGAAGTCACGGGATATTTCCATGGTGCGATTCCCGCCGCCGGGTTAAAAAGACCGGCAAGTGGCCCTATGCTTGCACCAAAGGGGTAGGGATTGAATTGATGGTTTTGGATTGCTTGCAGTAGGCGAGCCAGCCGCCATACCCAAGCAAGGTCAATGCGAACATCCCGGCTGCCAACTCCTGGGCGCTTCCGGAAAGAAGTGGGGACGCCAGTCCGGCCAGCAAGGCGTTCGTAACCAGGGCAAGGCATGCTTGCACCGAGGAGGC
The DNA here is from genome assembly GCA_036401335.1 of Chthoniobacterales bacterium. GTDB lineage: Bacteria > Verrucomicrobiota > Verrucomicrobiia > Chthoniobacterales > JAFAMB01 > DASWVC01. The sequence goes on along the minus strand of DASWVC010000370.1, from coordinate 7,119 downwards.
AGCCCCACGCTGGTCGGGGAATCGATCCAAAGCCAATAGCGTCAGTGCCGGGGCAGCCAGAGAAAATCCGAGAGCGTCCAGGCTCAAGGGCAGCACCGACCAGGGCACGGCGGGGTGGGGAAGTAAGCTGGACACCGCAACGTTTGCCAAATTGGCGCTGGCCATGGTCCCATAGCCGAACGTGACGATCTGCGCCAGGGGCAATCGGCCGGCCAGCCGTCCCGAAACCCAGGCACCGAGGGTGATCCCTCCAATCAGCGGAACAAATAGCCACGGGAAACCGGCCGGAGAAAGTTCGAGCAGTTTCAGGACAAAGGCGGGCGCCGACGCGATGTACAAAAACAGGCCCCCGAAATTCATGGCGGCAGCCAGGGCGAGAAAAGCGAAAGGGGAGTCGGTGGCGATCTGACGGTAACTCGTCCAGAGCGGTCCCAGCGTAAAGGGGCGCCGCCGTTCCGGCGGATGAGATTCAGGCAAGAACACGGCGCAACCTAGCGTCAACAGCGTGGCAAAGGCCGTTAACGCCCAAAAGATTCCGCGCCAGCCCGTCCAACCCAGAAGCAACGCGCCGACGATGGGAGCGATGGCGGGTGCGATCCCGAAAATCACCGTTACTTGCGACATGAGGCGGTGTGCCGCCACGCCCTCGAACAGGTCGCGAATGATCGCGCGGCCGACGATCATCCCGACGCCCGCACACAAGCCTTGTCCCGCCCGGCTCAGCAGGAGCAAGCCCAGGGACGAGCTGGCGGCGCATCCGGCGGATGCCAACGCATAGGCCAGGGTCCCCGCAACGATCACGGGCTTGCGTCCGAACGCGTCCGAAATGGCTCCTTGGAACAAGCTTAACGCTGCGTAAGCGGCCAGGTACACGCTGACAATCTGTTGCATGGCCACATCGCTTGCGCCGAAACCGCGTGCGATCGCGGGAAAACCCGGGAAAATCATGTCGATTGAAAACGGCCCGAGCATGGCAAGGGCAGCCAAAATCAGGGATAGCAGCGCGGTGCGAGGGGCTGGCGGGCTGGGAATCGTGGTGTGCAAGGGCTCCAACTGTCAACGCATTCAGGTCAAACGCCAACTCCCGGATGGCATCGTTCCCAGCCCCGCCCCGGCGGTTCATTGCGTGAGACCGAAGAAAGCATCGCGGACGAAGGAGTGGAAGCATGAACCCTGCGCGGACCGAACGTGCTCCAGTCGTCAGCCTGGCTGGACAGCTGCGTTGTCGCCGGGCTTGGCCGGCCGCGCCATGGCGCTCCCGGGTGGGGCCGACTTATATGAAAACATCTGTTTGCCGCGTTATTTTTGTTCTGCCGGCTTTGGGAATTCTGTTATCATTTGCCGGCTGCGCCTCGGTGAGCGTGACTTCGGAGCGGGCGGATGGGACGCATCGCCCCGCCGGGCGGCCCACCGTACTCTACCTGAAAGACTTCAGTTTTCCGCAGCAGGCGGCAATCCGGGCCGACCGCACCGGCCGGGATCTGGCGGCATTCGAATACGGGCTGCAGACCTCCCTGCGCACCCAGTTGGTGCGATCGCTGGAAGGGTACGGCCTTCCGGTGACGGTGGTCACCTCCGCAGACGAGCTTAAGGGGTTGCGGCGACGCCAGATGGCCTGGCTCATTACCGGACAGTTCACGCGGGTCAACCAGGGCAGTCGCGCGCTGCGGGTGGCGTTAGGCCTCGGGGCCGGCGGGACGAAGATGGAAACGGCGGTGCACGTGTATGACTTGTCCCAAAGGGGCCGGGAACAACCCCTGTTTTCCTTTTCCACGACAGGGGGCAGCAACGCCGAACCGGGCATCCTCACGTCCGTTGGGCCGCTTGCACCCACCACGGTGCCTGCGGCGTTGGTCAGCATTGCCGGAAAGGGCGCTCATGGGGTCACGGAAGATTCGAAGCGGACGGCCCGCGTCATTGCCGCTAAGATCTCCGAGCAGTTGGCCCAGCGCGGTGAGTTGCCTCCGGCCCACAAGCCGGGCCATCCAAAGCGCCCCGGCGAATTGTGAGAGCCGGCTTCGCCGCCGGCGTGACGTGACGGCACCCCCGGCAGGGTCGCGTGTCCTCAAGCGCCCGCGAAGGAGGTGTCGGCGTGACGGGGTCTCCGGTAGGGGAGCTTGTCCCCAAGCGCCCCAGGAAGGTGGCCCGCCTCCAACCGCGACGGGCAAGAGACGGTCGGCCCCTAAGCGTTAACTTAAAGCCGCCTTGGGCTCTCCACGCGCCTCAGACGCCCTTTCCCGGCCGTTTGGCAGCCGTGCGTTCCGAAACGCTCCGCTCTCCGGGGTCGGTTAAGGATAACTAACCCTACCCGGGGGCGCTTGAGGACAAGCTCCCCTACCGGGGCAGGCGCGACCCGGGCCCGTTAGGGCCGGCGGTCCCCCGCTGGCCAAGACGGGAAAGCGCCTTAAGTTAACACCCAGGGGACCGCCGGCCCTAACGACCGGGCCGATTTCAATGCTGTTCGACGCCGAACCCCGTTACCTTAGCGCCATTGCCCCGTTACTCCGATGCTTCGGCCCTTCGTGAACCGCTTAGCGGGCAGACGGCTCTTCTCCCGGGAGGTCGAACCGAAGCCCTTCCGCCCGGAGTTTCCCGATCAGGTTGGCAACGGCCCCGGGAACCCAGGACCGGTCGTTACCGGGCAGCAGGTCGCAGATCCGGTCCAGGGGCCGGAAACGGACAAGGCCGTCGTGAATGACAAACACCCCGCCGCGATCCCGCCTGGCGACCCGTACGTGCGCGTTGACCATTTTCAACGCACCGGCACGGGTGCACCAGGTGTCGAACGCAAAATGGGTTACGGGCAGGATCCGCAAGCGGAGTTCCGCCTCGCAGGTCCGTACTGCAGGGGTAATCCATCCTCCCGGCGGGCGGAACCACGTGCTCTGGTAATCGCGCTGGCCGAGCACCTGCCCCAACCCTTCATCGCACCGGCAGATATCTGGTTGCAGCGCAGTGGATCGCAACAGGATCTCAGGGCGATGGCTGTACGTATGGTTAACCAGTAGGTGACCTGCTGCATGCATCCGGCGGGCCAATCCCGGTGCCCGCTCAACTTGATGCCCCGTTACGCAAAAAGCCGCCGGGACCTTTTCGCGTTCTAACACGTCCAACAACCGCGCGGTCGTCTGGCCCAGAAGGTTCGGGCCGTCGTCGAACGTCAGGATAACGGTGTCGGCAGGCAGCCACCCCAGTGCCTCTCGTTTCAGCCAGATCGTGGACGGCAGCACAAGGGCCGCAGGTTACCGCAGCACTACCACGCCCGGCGAGCGCAGCTTACGAAACCTGGCCGGTGACGGCCGAAAATCCGAACGCCGGGAAAGCAGGTTTTGGGAGTACGGTGAGAATAGTCAGAATGGCTGGACCGACAAAGCAGATGTCTGCTATGAATGGGTGGTGTTTAAACCAGCTGTGATCGGGACCGCCGGGGTCGCCCTCGTCCTTGCAGGCTGCTGTGGGTTCCGGGATACGGGGTTGCCCCCGGTCGAAAATCGGTGCCGGGATGAGATTGTGATTCTTTCGGCGCCGCCGCCACGCACTTACCGGGAGGTAGGAACGGTGACGACGCCGGGAGGAAATGCCGATTCCGCCTACGACAACTACCGTCGGATGCAAGCAGGGGCCGCGCACCTCGGCGGCGACGCGGTTATCCTTACCGACTGGAGGCCGGAACCGTCCACCGATTTCTGGGAACGTCCGCATGTCGGAGTGGCCATCGCGTACACTGTCAGTCAACTCTAATAGCGGGGTAGCGGCCGGGCAGGGGACGGGCCCGCGAGCCTTGGGCCGCCCAGGTTTGGTTTGTGCAAAACCCTTCACATGAAGAGTAAACTGGATTGATCAACCCACGAACAGATTGGAAGGCTGGCGCGTTTCGCTCACTTTTACCCATGAATTCGGTGGCATGGAAAACGCTTGGGCCTACGCCCCATGGTGCGTCAACTCCTTTACTGTGCCGCCGTGGGGACGCTAATCGGCAACTCCCTGCACGCGCAGGTATCCGCAATTACGTCCAATCCTCCCGGTGCGAGCCCGCCTTCGACCAACCCGAACGACCTCTCCAGCATTACGGTGCAGGGCGTTGCGCCCTCAGAAACCGTAGTGCCCAGAAGTGCTTCGTCGGTTTTCGGAACGGACCTGCCGATTGTCGACACGCCGCGGAGCGTGACCGAGCTTAGCCCGGAGTTATTGCGCGACGCCGACCTGCGCAGCATTCAGGACTTCGATAAACTGGCGCCCAGCACCTACACCACGGACCAGTTCGGGGGCGCAAATGTCCCGACGATCCGCGGGCAGCCGGCGGAGGTGTTCCAGAATGGCATCCAGCGCACGACCCGATCGGACGGCCAACCCCTCAGCCTGAACGGCGTTGAATCCATTGACGTCGTCGCCGGCCCTCCTTCCTCGGTCTATGGCCCTACCGCGAACACCGGCGGGTACATCAATTTTGTCACCAAGCGTCCCTATTTTGATGGGTTCCACGGCAGCAGCAGTTTCACCACCGGATACTACGACACCTACCGGTGGCAGGAGGACGTGGGCGGCCCTATCATCCCGAATAAACTCGCCTTTCGCCTGAGTTACGAAGGGGAGTACTCGAACAGCTACTACCGTTTTCAGCACACCCAAAGCAACGACGTTTACCTGGCCTTGAACTACATCGCCAGTGATAAGCTCCGGTTCGATTTCAACACCGAATTTTTCGTGGTTGACTACAACGAAAACACCGGGTGGAACCGTCCGACCCAGGACCTCATCGACAACGGACAGTACCTGACCGGTGAGCCCGTTGGAGGGCCGCAGTTTTTCGGCGTGATTGATCCGACCGGCAAAGTGAAGCTGGACCGCAGCATTGGCCTGGTCGCTCCGTCGGACCGTGATTTCGGCAAAAATTTCGACGTGCAGTTCGACACCACCTACGACGCCAACGAGAACCTGACGATTGTTAACAAATTCTATTTCGAATACTACCAACAACGCCAGATTGAATACGCGCAGCGGTATTACAACCTGATTTCGCCTTCCAACATTTTGCAGGACCGGCTCGAAGCGCACATCAATTTCAGCGTGCCGGTGGGCTTCGGCGGTGCACCCGAGTCGACCAACTCCGGGGATGGCAAAACCGGGAAAAACGCCGTTGAACCTTCTCGGGAGCCTGCTTCAATCCAGAACAGCATCATCACAGGAATAGCGTTTCGGTACGTGAACATCACCGCCTATGCGGATTACTACAATGAGTACCTGAACGGCACGGACTTAACCGAGAACCCTTCCTTGTACCCTATCACGACCAATTTGTTTGGCGTGGTCCCGGTCCCGGGAACGAACCAGTTCGCTACCCCTGCCGTTGCTTACAACTCGCTTTACCCGAATGCGCAGCCGACCACCCTGCGAGAGACAGGCATCGAGGCGAGCGTGTTCTACCAGCACGAGATCACCTTCAACCCGCAATGGCGTTTGCTGTATGGAGCCCGCCTCGATACGTACATCGACGAAGTCAGCGACCCGGTGGCTCCGCCGGGCTACGCCCCGGCCAAGGACAGCACAAGCCAGCTTCTCGGATCGGTCAATGCCAGCGTTACCTACAAACCGGTAACCTGGGCGACAACCTACGGCACTTTCAGCTTCAACGAGTCCACCGAAGGCAACAATGGCGGCGGCTTTGCCCATTTGAACAGCGTAGGCAACGGCATCGGCCTGCTGTCAAGCTACAACTACCATTACACCAACTACCTTTACGAGGCCGGTTTAAAATTCAACCTTCTTAAGAATCAGCTGTTTGTCAGTTTGGCCGGTTACCACCAGGAACACAACCTCACGAATACTTTCGGCGCAGTCACAGAGGTGAGGACAAACGGGGCGGAACTTGTCGCCACTTACCAGCCAAACCGGAACTTTTACGTGAACTTCAGCGGGTCCTACCTTGATTCCATCCTCGTGGACCCGGGTGCCAGTGAGTTCACCCATAACGTTTACGACGCCTTTGCCCCCCCGTACGGGACCGGGGTGGGCTCGCCCAATTTCATCCCGTACCCGCCGGGCCATTACCGGCAGGCCGGACTGCCCCATTGGCTGGTGAGTGCCCAGGCGCGGTACAAGCTGAATTGCGGTCTTGGCGCCGTGCTAAGCCTGGTGGTGACGGATCCAATCCCGACGAGTGAACTGCAGAACGTCAAGATCCCGTGGCAATACGAGGTGGATGCAGCGGTGTTCTATGAGTACAAGAACTTTGAAGCCCGCCTTAACTTGTTCAACGTCACCGACCAGAAGTTGTTTTCATCGGGGGGGTCTGCGGCGGGAACCGGCAACGACTTGATCACCCCGCGGCTGCCGTTTCACATCGAGGGCACGATCACGTACAAATTCTAGGGTGTGCGTTCGGGCCGAAGCAACTCCGCCCGAGCGGCGGGGTTCCGCCGCGCGGTTTGCATGGCTTCAGTCCGAGGTGCGCCTGAGTGGAGGATTTAATGAGCAGGATCGTTTCCGAGAGAAGGCCGGAGTTGCCGGGATCGCGGGAGCCCTGGCCGGAACGAAAATTCGAGTTCCGCGCTCGCGGCACGAACGCCCGGCGTGAAATCCTGGCCGGGTTGACCACGTTCGCGACGATGGCGTACGTGCTGGCGGTAAATCCGGCGATTTTGTCGGTCGTCGGCATCGATTTTCGGGTGCTGGTGTCAGTAACCGCCCTCGGTGCCGCGTTAACCACCGCGGCCATGGGATTGGTGACGAACTACCCGCTGGCGCTCGCGCCGGGCATGGGAGGCAACGCCTTTTTTGCCTACCAGGTTTGTCTTGGCATGGGCATTCCGTGGCAAGGCGCGCTGGGGTTGGTGTTTTACAACGGGGTCGTCTTCCTGCTGCTCTCGTGGACGGGAGGACGGGAACTTATCCTGAACAGCATACCGCCGAGTCTGAAGATAGCCGTTTCTGCTGGCATCGGGCTGTTCATCGCCTTCATCGGCCTTAAGAGCGGCGGCGTGCTGGTGGCCGACAAACGATCGTTTATCGCCCTGGCTCCGGTGGCAACGCCGAGCGTAGCGCTCGTGTTTCTGGGCCTTGCGTTGAACGCCCAGCTGATGTGGCGGCGGGTTCCGGGTTCGTTGGTGATCGGCATCCTGA
>DASWVC010000369.1:0-6113 GCA_036401335.1 Chthoniobacterales bacterium | reverse complement strand
CAACCGAACCGTAGCTTTGCCGCCAGATCAGCTCATGGGCCGTCCTTAAGAGCTTTAACTTCGATTCACATTCACGCATCTGCACAACGCTACGGAATCGAGAACCAGGGGGCAACTCCTTTCGCAGGATGCTATACCCCTTGTGTTCTCCAGGTTGCTTACGCCCCGGGAAGCCCGGCGCCAGCTCAACGCCAGATTTGCAGGGCAGCTTGGGGGTGCGTTAGTTTCCGCCCGGTATCCGCTCCACCTGAAATGCTCACCATCACCCTTACCTGCGCGTTTATCTTCTACCAGACCTTGGTCACAACGGCTAAGCTCCTCAACCTGCGCGCGCTTCGCCGGGAGGTTCCGGTTGAATTCCAAGCTTGGTACGATCCCGCTCGTTTCAGCCGCTCCAAAGCTTACCTGGCTGCAAACACGATGTTCAGCCTGGTGGCAGGCTGGGCGGGGCTGGGCTGCCTGCTGGCGTTTTGGTTCCTCGGCGGATTCCAACGGCTAGACGTTCTGGTGCGCGGATTCGGGCGTGGACCAATCGTTTCAGGGCTCCTCTATTTCGCGCTGCTGTTTGCCGCCCATGAGGTCCTAAGCCTTCCATTCGCGGTTTACCACACGTTTGCCTTGGAAGAACGCTTCGGGTTCAATCGCACCTCCGCACCGACTTTTATTCTTGATCGCTTAAAGGAGTGGATGTTAACGGCGTTTCTGGGACTTCCGCTGGGCTGGGTCATGCTTTGGTGCTTTACCCGGTTTGGCGCGCTGGCGTGGGTCTACGCCTGGCTGGCCGTGGCCGCGGGCTCGCTGACCATGCTCTACTTCGCACCCAAGTTTATTCTGCCCCTGTTTTACAAGATGACACCACTGGCCGCCGGGGAAGCGCGGGATTCCCTTACTGCCCTGTGTGCCCGGGAGCAATTCCCTCTCCGCGATCTTTACGTCATTGATGGCTCCCGGCGATCTGCCCGGGCCAACGCGTTTTTCACCGGTTTCGGTCGCAACAAATGCATTGCCCTTTTTGATACCCTGATTGACAAGCACACCGTGCCGGAGCTGAGCGCCGTGCTCGCGCACGAGATCGGGCACGCAAAAAAGGGGCACATTTGGAAAAGTTTACTGGCCAGCCAGGCAAGCTTGTGCGGATTTTTTGTGCTGGCCTCCTGGATTGTCCCCCAGCCAGCCCTTCTGGCAGCCTTTGGGGTGACCCGTTTCTCCTACTACGCAGGGTTTGTGCTGTTCGCACTGGCGTTGCGGCCACTCGGCATCGTGTTCTCCGTCCTTTCGTGCTACGTGAGCCGGCGCTACGAATTTGCAGCCGATCAATTCGCGGCCAGGGCCGTGGGAGATCCTGAGCCGCTGATCTCCGCCTTGAAAAAGTTGAGCAAGGACAACCTGGCTAACCTGATGCCGCACCCGCTGCTGGTGAACCTGCAGTTTACGCACCCGCCGGTTCTGCATCGAATTGCCGCCCTGCGCGGGCGGTTTGGGGTCACCGAGCCTGCCGAACAAGCTCCCCTGACCGGGACGTAACCCGACGCCGGGGTCGGCGAGGGACCGCTGACCCTATGGCCCGGGGATGCCTTTGCCCGAAGCTGAACCGTCCTTTCTAAGAAGGCGGTCCAGCAACGCTTCCTGCAAACAATCCATTTCCTCGCGCCGTGCCGGCGTGCGATCGTCGTACCCACAAAGGTGGAGAAGGCCGTGGACTACGTAAAGCCGCACTTCCCAAGCCAGGCTGCTGCGGTATCGCTTTGCCTGGCGCTGGGCGGTCTCTACGCTGAGAACGACGTCCCCGTGCTGAAAGGTGATGACGTCCGTGCTCGAGGCCAGCCCCATGAAATCCAGGTGGATCTTGCGCATCCTGCGGTCGGTTACGAGTACAATCGTGATCTCCTGCGGTAAGGCGGCAGCCGCCGGCAGCGTGGTAACTTCAAGTAAAGCGCGTTCAGCGAAAGCGCGCAACGCGGGGACATCAATGAAAAATCTCCGCTGACGGTTGACCACCACCACCGGGGAACCCGCTTCCTCAAGACCCAACTCGGTGGATAGGCCAGCCATCACGCCGATTTAAACTAGAACCCGTTAAATTCGTTTGACCGATAGTTCCCCTTGGCCGGCCGTCCACCGTGGACGTGCAGCGGACCAAATGGTCGGTCAGGCAGCGGATGCAGGAGGCAGATGGCGCAGCCGCCGGCTGTCCATCTCCACCTTCTCCTCATCTTTCGGGTACTTGATCCGCGTATGCAACATGTTCTGCAACGTGAACCGGAACGTTTCCGCGATTTGCCGGATTTCCCGCAACGTCAGGTCGCATTCATCCAACTGACCCTCGGCAATGCGCTTGTTGATGATGTCACTGACCAGTTGTTCAATTTTCTGGGGAGTCGGCTTCTCGAGGGAACGCGAGGCACTTTCCACGGCGTCGGCCAAGCTGATGATTCCGCTCTCCTTGAACTGTGGCTTGGGGCCGCCGTACCGAAAGCTTTCCTCCCGCACCTCCGGAATGTCTTCCTCTCGGATGTTCATGATCTTTCCCCCTTCCCTGGCATCCTGCTGCTGTTGCAGGGCACGTTTGTAGAAGTAGGCCACAAGCGAGGTGCCGTGGTGTTGCTGGATGACCTCCATGATCCGCGGGTTAAGCCCGTGTTTCAGCGCCAAGTCGACCCCTTCTTTGACGTGGGCGATGATGATCAAGGCGCTCATGGTCGGGGCAAGGTCGTCGTGCGGGTTATCCTCGCCCACGATGTTTTCAGAGAAATAATTCGGTTTTACCAGTTTACCAATGTCATGGAAGTAGGCGGCTGCCCGGCAGAGCGTGCCATTGGCGCCGATCCGGTTGGCGGCTGCTTCCGCCAGGTCGGCAACCACGTCGCTGTGGTGCCAGGTACCGGGCGCCTCCAAGCTGAGTCGGAGAAGCAAAGGGTGGTTGCGATCGGCCGTTTCCAGCCACGACATGTCAGTGGTGATTTGAAAGGCACCTTCAAGCACCGGCAACGCACCGCCAACTACCATTCCGGAAATGACCCCGGTCATAAGCGAGGTCATGGATTGCTTAAAGAACAGCCCCCAGTCCATCGCCCCGATCTGCAACCAGGGAATGCTGATGATCCCAAAGGAAAGGGCCAGCAACCAAGTCGCCACCCCGACGTAGACCCCGGCCCGAATCAACCGGCTGCGCCGGCGCACCTGGAGGGTGACGAAAACCGCGATGAACCCGCTGATAAGCCCCATCACCAGGACAACGGCGTCCAATCCGCTGAACAGGATCGAACTCCACAGGCTCACAAAAAGTGCACCGTAGATGCCGTGGCTTTTGCCCAGAAGCACCGAAAGAACAAGGGGCGCCAGCGCAAACGGAATGAGGAGCACGCCAAACTCCCGGGGCACGACACCGTCAGGCCGTGTCGAGAGCACCATGATGAGTTTCGCGATTGCCAAGTGGAACAGGATGACGCCGAACACCAGTCCAACCCGGGAATTCCGCCGGAAGGTGTCCGGGTGATCAATCCAGAGTTGAGCAACGGCCGTGACAAAGATGAGCAGGCCGATTAAAAAGTAGCGGGCCGGGTCTTGATGTTCGCCGGAGAAGATCAAAAGGGCCAGGGCAACGACAAAGCCCAGCAAAATTGCGACCTTGACGCGAACATCGGAATCCAGGCGGCGCATCCACTCTTTTTGGGCAGGCTTTCGTCTCTGCTTGCTACAAGCAAAGCCCTTTTTGATCAGGCGTTTGCGATCGGACAATCCAAACATACGGGTGTGTTCCCTAACTTTGGCGACCTAGCGACCCTCGTCCCCTTCCCGGTGCCGTTTGTAAGCCTGAATGATGGATCGAACCAACGGGTGGCGCACCACGTCCCGGTCGCTGAATTCGACAAACTCAATGCCGGCAACGTTGCGCAGGGCCTGAGTGGCTTCGACCAGGCCCGAACCCTTGTTCAAGGGCAAATCGATTTGGGTTCGATCGCCTGTCACCACGCACTTCGAATCTGCTCCTAAACGGGTCAGGAACATGAACATTTGTTCGGTTGTGGTGTTCTGCGCTTCGTCCAGAATAACAAAGGCATGGTTCAACGTCCGCCCGCGCATGTAAGCGAGCGGCGCTATCTCGATGACGCCTCGATCAACGTATTTTTGGATCTCCTCAGCATCCAACATATCATACAACGCGTCATAGAGAGGGCGTAAATAAGGGAAAATCTTTTCCTGCAGGTCACCCGGAAGAAATCCCAGGGCTTCACCCGCCTCCACCGCAGGTCGGGTCAGGATCACCCGCTTGACGTTTTCCTTCTTGAGCGCATCGACGGCCATGGCCATGGCCAGGTAGGTCTTGCCGGTGCCTGCAGGACCAAGCCCAAAGACAATGTCTCGCGTCTGAATGGATTGCAGGTAGTTAAGCTGTTGGCCGCTTTTCGGAACAATGGCAGCCCGCCGCCCGCTCGTTTGAATGCGAAAACTCGCCAGGTGGCCGAGCGGCTCCTGAGCATTGCCGGTAGCGGCGTCCAGCGCGTACTGAAATTCCTGACGCTTGATCTGCAGCCCACGTTGCCGCGCCTCTTCGAGTTGATCAAAAACCTTTCGCGCCTTCTCGATGTTCGGCCTTTCGCCTTCCAGCCGCAACCAGCCGTCGCGAGTCGTTATCTTTAAGCCTAGTTGATTCTCCAAAGACTGCAAGAGGCGCAAGTCGTTGGCATAAAGGTTCTGCAGCGTTCGAGCGCTGTCGAACTGAAGCGTTTCAGATTCCACGGTGCATTCCGGCTCTGTCAAACCTCCGTGAGTTATCATAATTGAGTGGACGTGCAAAGTATTTAACCGCCGGGCACGAGACGTCGGCTGGCGCATCGCCCCAAACGGCCGGGGTTTTCCTGCCGCCGCTATTTGTAGGCATAAACCATCGCCCAGTGGGTGCGTTCCTGAGGCGAACTCGTGACCTCAACAATGACGTAATAGGTGCCGGTGGCAGTCGCCGTAACCCGCGCGCCAGCGTACCGCCCTTTCTGCCATGCATCGTTATCGGCAAGCTTGCCTCGGCTGTCGTAAACATGAATCGCGATCCGTGCCGAATCGGCGTCCGTGCCCGTGCAAAACCAGTAATCGTTGCCTTTGAACAAGGTATGTGGGATCGCCTTTTGTTCTTTCACGCCGAGGTCTCCGCCCCATTGGTCCTCGCGAACGAGGTAGCCCTGCTTTACGTAGGGGTTGATGGCGTCCAACGCGCGTGCGATGGCGTCGTCAACCGTTGCAAAGGCCTGCCACCCGGTGCAGCAGAACAAGAACGCGGCCAGCAAAGTTTTATTCACGGCGCTAGGCATTCGCATCGATGGCTCGAACCATCTGACTGGTGATCTCATTGATGCGCTTCACCGACGCGGGAGTTAACTTCTGGCTGAGCAGCGGGGAAATTTCCGCCAAACTTTTTTCGATTCGGCTCACCAAATGATTGCCGCGGACCCGGGAGGGCATGCCCGCAAGGCGCTCTTGGAAGTACCGAAGCAGGTCAGGCTGATTCAGGAGGTCAGCGCCGTCCGGTGAGTAATCCTTGTTGACAATGTCCGTGAGCACCTCGGTGCCACGGAGCCACCCGCCCAGGCTGACGAGGTGAGCCAGCTGGGCGTCCTGTAATTCAATCATCGCGTTGCGAACGTCGGTGAGCGCTCCGTCAAGCTCCTGGCGTACCCCTTTCCAATCCGAAGCGTCGGCTTTCGAAAGAATCGAATTCGTTCGGGCCAACACGGTTTTCTCTACGCCAATGGCCCGGGCAAGCTCCAGGACGTCCCGTCCAATCTGCTTAACCCGCTCACGGTCCGTCGCCTCCACGGCCACAAAACCCTCAGCCACCACCGCTCCCAGCAAAAGCGCTATCTGGGGTCGTTGACCACGGTTGCGGATGGCCGGCGCACGCAACTCGCCTTTCCAATCCGGCGTACCAAGTTTATCGAGCACGTTGAAAACCTCACTCGGCAACGGAACCACCACGTCCTCAAGGCGGGTGGCCGGAAAACGGGTAAGGTCAATCTGGCGTGGCGGCGTGTCGGCGCGAACCAACGGCAGCGAACAACACCAGAGCCCTGCCAGCAGCGTCGACTGAAGCACCGTCTTCTTGCACCTCCGCGTCCAAA
>DASWVC010000368.1:0-4989 GCA_036401335.1 Chthoniobacterales bacterium | reverse complement strand
GATGTCCGGTGGCGCGGTGTTCACGCTGCCGCCGACCTTTCCTTCCACTCGCACTCGCTGGCGTTCTACCTGCGCGGCAACCAATCCGATGACGCCGACCTTTATGTGATGATCAACGCCTACACGGAACCGCTCACGTTCGCCATTTGCGATGGTTTTTACAAACCGTGGTTTCGCGTCATTGATACGAGTTGCCCGTCGCCGCGCGACATTCTGGAAGCGGGCCGCGAAGAGCAGGTCGTGGGCTCTCAGGTCAGCGTGGCCGCCCGATCGGTGGTGGTATTGGTGCAGTGACGAAGGTATCGGAGTGTCGGGGTATCGGGGTTTCTCCCGGTAGGGCGGCGAGTTCCTTCGCCGCCGACAAGGCGCAACGGGCTGTTCGTAGGGGAGATTGTCCCCAAGCGCCCCGGGGAGGAAGACGTGGACCTGACGACGTGGAAGATAGCACTCAAGGCGCCTGGCCGGGAGCAATCAACGCCTTGGGCACCAGGAAAATCACGAGCACGGCGCCAAAGAAGAGCGAAGCGGCAATGAGGTACAACGCCAAGTCAAGCCGGTGCGTCAGGTCCGCGATTCCTCCAACCAGGTAAGGGCTCACAAAGCCGGCAAGGCCTCCAATCGAGTTGATCAGCGCGATCCCGGCAGCCGCGGACGGACCGGCCAGGATTGCGGTCGGCATCGTCCAGGAAAGCGGAAACGACGAAAGGACGCCGGCCGTGGCAAGTGAAAGGGCTGCGATCGCGATGGGAATATTGGCCGCGTTCAACGTGGTGATGATCAATCCCACCCCTCCAGCCATGGCCGAAAAGGCAAAATGCCAGCGGCGTTCGCCCTTGGCATCAGAACTTCGGCTCATCAGAATCATCACGACCGCCGCGCAGCCGTACGGGATCGAGCTCAACAGCCCGACGTTCAGGGGGGCTTTCACCCCGGCATTCTTAATGATTTGCGGCAGCCAGAACCCGATGCCGTAAAGCCCCATGCTCATGCAAAAGTAGACGGCGGAAAACAACAGCACCCAACGATTGCGAAGGGTTTGCCCAACGGAGAGGTGATGTTTTGAGGAAACCTCACCTTGCAAGTTATTCGCCAGAAGACTTTGCTCGGCTTCGGTGAGCCAGCGGGCGCCACGGATCCGGTCGTCGAGGTAGCAGAAGACACTGATCCCGATCAGCACGGAAGGAATGCCTTCGACGAGAAAAAGCCATTGCCATCCGGCCAACCCGCCCGCCCGGGCCCAGGACTGCATGATCCAACCAGACAAGGGTCCGCCAACGACGCCGGTGACGGCAATGGCCATCATAAACCAGGCCACGATCCGGGCCCGGCGCCGGACCGGGTACCATTCGGTGAGGTAAAAGATGATGCCGGGAAAAAATCCGGCTTCGGCCACCCCGAGCACAAAGCGCAAAGCATAAAAAGAGGCGGGGCCCTGGGTGAACATCATCAGCGCAGAGATCAAGCCCCAGGTGATCATGATCCGGGCGATCCAGCGACGTGCCCCGACCTTCTGCAATAACAGGTTGCTGGGAACCTCAAAAAAGAAATAGCCGATGAAAAAGAGGCCGGCGCCAATTCCGTACACGGTGTCACTCAGCTTGAGGTCGGCTTGCATCTGGAGCTTGGCAAACCCAACGTTCACGCGGTCAAGGTAAGCGACGATGTAACAGAGAAAGAGAAATGGAACAATGCGGCGAGTCACTTTGGCGTAGACCTCGCCCTCGTTTACCGAGGCAGCGGGAAGGGGCATATTCTGGGGGATTGAAGGGCTTTTTCCGGTTCACCCGGTGGCATGCAAGGTTTCGGCGAGTTGCTCCCACCGGGCGGTGAGTTCTTCCAGGGCGGAAGTCACCCGGCGCAAGTCCATGGACGCCTGCGCGGCGTCCGTTGCCTGCAGGCGATCGATCAGCCCCTTTTGCTCTTTTTCCAGTCGCAACACCTGGGCTTCCACTTCAGCGAGCTGCGCCTCGAGGGCTTTGCGTTCCCGGGAACGCTCCTGGCGGGCGTTGGCCTCCTGCCGCTTTCTTTCCCGCTGCAGATCCCGGGAGGGTCGGTTTGCGGGCAGGCTGAAACTTTCCTGGACAGCAGGCTCAGGGCTGAGGGCCAAATCCGCCGCGCGCCGATCTTGAAAGTAGTTGAGGTCACCGGGATAAAACCGGGCTCCTTGCCGGTCAAGGTACAGAATGGAAGTGGCCAGTTCCTGGATTAAATAAAGGTCATGGCTGACGAAGACGAGCGTGCCGTGGTACTGTTTCAAGGCACCGACAAGCGCCTCTACGCTTTGCAAGTCCAGGTGGGTGGTAGGCTCGTCCAGCAGCATGAAGTTGGGAGGATTCAGCAGCAGTTTCGCAAGCGCCAAGCGGCTTTTTTCACCCCCGCTTAAAGCGGCTACCGGCTTAAAGACGTCGTCGCCACGGAAGAGAAATGCGCCCAGAACGCTCCGGGCCATTTGCTCGCCGACCGACACGGGCAGCTCAAGTGCCTCTTCCAGAACCGTACGGGCCGGTTGAAACATTTCCATGCGCTGCTGCGAAAAGTAAGAGAGCTCAACGTTGTGGCCGGTCCGGCGTTCACCACTGGCCAACGGCAGCAACCCGGCCAGCAAGCGCAAAAGCGTGGACTTGCCCGTGCCGTTTGCCCCCAGGATGGCTAATCGTTGCCCGCGTTCCACCTGCAAGTCCAGGCCGCGGCAGATCACGCGCTCACCATAAGCAAAGGTGGCCTGAGTGAGGCGCATCACCTCAGCTCCGCTGCGAGGTGGTTGCGGAAACTTGAACGACACGCGGCTGCGCCGCAGGTCGGGTGCTTCCAACTGCCGAAGCCGTTCAATTTGTTTCAGCTTGCTTTGCGCCTGGGCTGCCTTTGTGGCTTTCGCGCCGAACCGATCGACAAATTCCTGCAAGCGTCCGATCTCCCGTTCCTGGTTGCGGTAAGCCGCGACGAGTTGTTCCTCGCGGGCTTTTTTGAGTTCGAGGTAACGGTCGTAATTCCCCGGGTATTGGCTGAGGGTACCTCGGTCAAGTTCCAGGATCCGGCTCGCCAGACGATTCAGAAAGGTGCGGTCGTGCGAGATCATGACGAGCGCACTTCGGCTTTCGCGGAGGTATTGGGTCAGCCAGGCGACGGAGTCAATGTCGAGGTGGTTGGTAGGTTCATCCAGAAGCAACAGGTCGGGTTTACTCACGAGCAGGCGGGCCAGATGGGTCCGCATGACCCAGCCGCCGCTGAGTTCGCGCGCCGAACGCTCAAAATCAGTGTCTAGAAAACCGAGGCCACGCAAGACGCGTTTCGCGCCGGCCTCCACGGCCGGGTCAGTAGGATCGGCAATGAGGTTGTCGGTGGAAGCAGCCTGGCTGACCGATTCAAACCGGCCCAGCGCCAAAGCCAGCACGCTTTCGTCGCCGGCCGGAGAACTCTCCTGAGGCAGGTAGCCGATGGTGAAACCGCGGCTGAAGCTTATCCTTCCCTGGTCAGGCTCTACCTGCCCTGCAATAATCTCCAGCAAGGTGGATTTCCCGGCGCCATTCGGACCCACCAACCCAACCCGGTCACGGGCTCCGATCTGGAACGAGATCCCCTCAAACAATAATTGTGCGCCGAACCGCTTGCTTACCCCATCCACCGTCAACATGGCGCGGGACTCTCCACTTTTTCGCCCGGTACGCAAGGCGCCGTTTGCCCTCCGGCGTCCGCCCTCAGGCAGCACACCGCCCGGTCAGTTGGCGTTAGCGTGGTCTTGAAACTTTTTTACCTTCGGGGCAACCACCAGGCGGCAATAGGCCTGGTTCGGATTCTTGGCAAAGTAATCCTGATGGTAATCCTCCGCGGCGTAAAACGCTTTCAGTGGCACAATCTCGGTCACCACCGGGTTAGGCCATTGCCGTTGAACCTCGGCCTTGACCTGTTCGGCGATCTTCTTCTGCTCCGGGCTGGAGTAAAGAATGATCGACCGGTACTGCGGGCCAGCATCCGGGCCTTGCCGATTCAAGGTGGTCGGGTCGTGCGCTCCGAAAAACTTGGTCAACAAGGATTGGTACGAAACCTTTTCGGGGTCAAACACCACCTGAACCACTTCAGCGTGGCCGGTGCGCTCCGAACAAACCTGCTCGTAACTCGGGTTGGCGACATGGCCACCCGCGTACCCGCTGACGACATTTTTCACGCCGTCTACAAGTCTGAACTGGGCGTCTAAACACCAAAAACAACCGCCTCCGAAGACGGCCGTATCGGTTTTTCCGGAGTTCTCTGGTGTATTCATGTCAGCAAAGCAAAACGCCGCCTGACCCATCAGGCAAGCAGCAAGTAACATACGGGTAAACATAACCTTCAAGACCTTAGTTTCCCTGGAAAAGCTTCAGGTATTCGCCGTAACCTTCTGCGGCCAGCTTTTCTTTCGGGATGAAGCGAAGCGAGGCGGAATTCATGCAATAACGCAGGCCGGTTGGCTGCGGCCCATCATCAAAGAGGTGGCCCAGGTGACCGTCGCTCTTCGCGCCCCGCACCTCGACACGAACCATGCCGAAGGTGCGATCTTTCTTTTCGATCACGCCCCCTTCTTTAAGGGGCCGGGTAAAACTTGGCCACCCGGTTCCGGAATCGAATTTATCTTTGGAACTGAACAGCGGTTCGCCGGAGATCACGTCAACGTAGATTCCTTCTGCGTGATTGTTCCAGTAAGCGTTGCGAAAGGGCGGTTCCGTTCCGTTCTGGCACGTCACGTAGTATTGTTCAGGGGTCAGCTTCTGTTTCAGGTCATTGTCGGAAGGTTTACTCGTCATGTGGGCGGTATCTTGGCTTGAGGTTCGTTGGGCGTGATTCGCCGTCTGACTGGTGACGGTTACGATTCCCGCAGCGGCTAAGACTAAGGCAATTAAGAAAAATCTCACAGTTGGAAAATGGATCTGCGAGGGTAAGAGGCACTCGACCGGCCGGCTATTCCCGGGTGTGCTGCCCTATCACGGACCGAGCACAATGACTGATGACAAACGG
>DASWVC010000367.1:0-2053 GCA_036401335.1 Chthoniobacterales bacterium | reverse complement strand
GAGGCCTGGGTGATGCTGGGCCACGAAGTGTTCCGGGAAAAAATCCGGGAATGGCTCAAGAGCCGGGCCAAGGCGAATTGCGCCGTCATCCTGGCCACGCAGAACTTGAGCGACGCGGTGCGAAGCGGGATTTTGGACGTGCTCAACGAGGCGACCGCGACCAAGATTTTTTTGCCCAACGCCTCGGCGCGCGGGGAGGAGGCCGCGGCGTTGTACCGCCGCTTTGAACTCAACGAACGCGAGATCGGCATCCTGGCGGATGCCGTGCCCCAGCGCGAATACTACGTGGTGAGCGCGAAGGGCCGCCGCCTGATCGACCTGCAACTGGGGCCCCTGGCGTTGGCGTTCCTGGCGGTTTCCGACCCGGACTCGATTGCGGCGGTCAAACGCTGCGAACGGCTTTACGGCGAGGGCTGGGTGGAGCAGTGGCTGGGTCAGCGCGGCCTGCGGTTGGGCGATTGCCGGGGCGAGGGCGCGAACGCGAGCGAACGCCCCCTGGAAAGGTTGGTGGCCGCGTGAGCGCGACCGAGGAGGGTCGGCCCGGGGCGTTGCCTCCTGCGCGTCGGGAGGAAAACCCGTACCTGAGTGCCCGCCGGCATTGGAACAGCGAGGTGGACCGGGCGTTCTCGGCCGCGCGCACCTGGCAGGTCATCGGCGTGGTGGGGTTGCTCACGGCCTTGGGGGCGGTCGGCGGCATGGCGTGGTTGGGAAGCCTGCCCCGGTTCGTGCCGTTTGTCGTGGAGGTCAACAATTTGGGTGAGGCCGTGGCGGTGCGGCCCGCCGACCGTGCGGCGGTTGCCGACGCGCGCGTGGTGCGCGCCTCGCTGGCGGCGTTCATCGCGTCGGCCCGGGGCGTGTCGCCGGACATCGCCCTGCAGCGCGAAGCGGTTTTCCGGGTCTACGCGATGCTGGGGAGCAAAGACCCGGCGGCCTTGAAAATCGGGGAGTGGTGGAACCAGGACAAAAAGCTGGACCCGTTTTCGCGGGCCGCCAACGAGACGGTGAGCGTGGACATTGCCTCCACCAACCAAATCTCGGAATCGGCGTGGCAGGTGGACTGGCAAGAGACCACGCGGGACCGGGACGGCAACCTGAAAGAGCCCGCCGTGCGGATGCGGGCCATCCTGAACGTGTACACGGCGCCGTTGGGCCGGGGCGCGACCGAAGCCGAGATCGCCCGCAACCCGCTGGGCGTTTTCGTGCGGGATTTCAATTGGACAAGGACGACCTAACTTTCATGCGATCTGTTTTTTTATTTGTGGCCGGGGCGGTCCTGTCCCAGGCGGCTTCGGCCCAGGAACCGGCCCCGTCGCCGGCCGTTCCCTTCTTGGCGGCGGTGAAGCAGCCGGATCCAGGCAACGGGCCGGCCCCGGTCTACACGGAGCCCACCGCGGTGTACGTCGGCGGCACCAACCCGGTCCTGAACCCGCAAGAAGCGGCGGGCGTGGGGATCACCCGGGCCTGGGAAGACCGCAGTTACCAAGCCATGGTGCAGACGCCCGGGACCGACGGGGCGATTCAGTTTCATTACGGGCAATCGTTGCCGGTGATCGTGTGCGGGATGCTTCAGGTCACCGATGTGGAGCTGCAACCGGGCGAGTTGGTCAACGAAAAGCCCTACCTGGGCGACTCGGAGCGCTGGGTGGTGGAATCGGCGGTCTCCGGCATGCCCCCCACGCAGACGCAGCACCTGATCATCAAGCCCCGGGACGTGGGTCTGCAGACGTCCTTGGTGGTGCCCACCGACCGGCGCACGTACCATTTTCTTTTGCTCTCCCACGCCACGGAGTTCATGCACCACGTCACGTTCGTTTACGGCGACAAACCGCCTTCCGTGACGCCGGCGAGCGTGCCTCCATCGGCTGCTCCTCAGCCGGAAACGGCCGCCGGCGGGGCGGGCGTCAAGGTGGCGTACGAAGCGCCCTCCGTCGCCCCACGCCCGTCGCGCCAGGCGGAAGGCAAGGGCACGCCCTCAAAAGCGCGGGACGGGGAGGATGAATACGAAATTTCGGGCCATGCGCCGTGGAAGCCGTTGTCGGCGTACCACACCGCG
>DASWVC010000366.1:0-5688 GCA_036401335.1 Chthoniobacterales bacterium | reverse complement strand
CACGTCCAAAATCCCGCTTCGCACCGCGTCGCTCAAGTTCTGCGTGGCCAGGATGACGGCGCAATTCGCCTTGGCCCGGCTCTTGAGCCATTCCCGGATTTTTTCCCGGAACACTTCGTGGCCCAGCATCACCCAGGCCTCATCCAGCACGATGAACGCGGGCTGGCCGCGCAACGACCGCTCGATGCGGCGAAACAGGTACAGCAGCACCGGCAAGGCAAATTTCGGGCTCAGCTGCATGAGCTCGCCGACCTCAAACACGACAAAATGGGACAGCCCGTGGAGTTGGTCCTCCGCGGCATCAAACAGCCTCCCCATGTGCCCCTCCACGGTGTACGCCTCAAACGCCTCCCGGACCTCGACGTCCTGCACGGTGCGCACAAAGTCGGTCAGCGTGCGGTGGCCGCTGCGGTGCAGGTTGTCGATCGATCGCGCCAGTTCGTTGTGCCGCGCCGGCGTCACGGGCAACCCGTTGAGCCGCACCACCGTTTCCAGCCAATCCACCGCCCACGCCCGGTCTTCCGGTTCCTGGAGGTGTTGCAGCGGGCAAAAACTCAGGCGGTCGCCGGCGTAGCCGACGCGGTAGTGCGCCCCGCCCACCGCCTGGCACAGCGTGTAGGCCCCCTCGTCCTTGTCGAACACAAACACGGTGGCCTCCCGGTAACGCAGCGCGGAGGTTTCCAGGAAGCCCAGGAGCGTCGTTTTACCGGCGCGGGTCGGCCCGAAAATGAGCGTGGCCCCCAGTTCTCCCACGTGCAGGTTGAACCGAAACGGCGTGTTGCCGGTGGTGACGGCCAGGGCCAGGGGCGGGGCCCCCGGTTGGCGCCGCTGGTAAAAGGGGCACGGCGCGAGCGCCTCCCCCGTCCAGACC
Source organism: Chthoniobacterales bacterium (assembly GCA_036401335.1). Lineage (GTDB taxonomy): Bacteria > Verrucomicrobiota > Verrucomicrobiia > Chthoniobacterales > JAFAMB01 > DASWVC01. The sequence continues at coordinate 4,817 of DASWVC010000366.1, read as the reverse complement.
GTGCTCACGGGCAGCAAATGCGCCAGGTTGAGCGTGTGAATGAGCGGCCGGCGCACGTTCTCTTTGCCGTGGCCCGGCAGGGAACCGAAAAAGGCGTCCAGGGTGTTAAACGTCTCCACGCGGGCAGAGAACCCCAGGTGGTTAATGGTTTTCTCCACTTTCCGCGCATCGGCCTCGACCTGGGCCCGGTCCTCGCCCATCAACACCACGACCGAGGTGTAATACCCCGCCGAAACCAGGCCCGCGCTGATCCCTTGCTTGGCCGCCGTGGCGTCCTCCGCCATCGATTGGGCGTCCTCGTTCACGTTGCCCGTGGGCATCCGGAGGACTTGGGCCACGAACGGCACCACCTGTTGTTTCCAGCGTTTCCGGAACCGCTCCAGGTGGTTCAAGGCCTCCCACGAATCCAAAAAAAGAAACCGGGTGCTCCAGCGGCAATCAATGCCCAACTCGCCCAAGGCCGTGAGCATGCCGGGGTAGGACTCTGACGGAAACCCCTCAATGGCCACCGCCTGAACGTAACGCCGCCCGATTTGCGGCACTGCCCCGCCCCACAATTCCTGGCCGCCCAACACGCAATCCAAAAAGACCGGGTGTTTTGGCAGCCGCACCGGGTGGTCCAACCCCGTGACGCAACGTTGCAAATGCGACAACAAGTCGTCGTACACCGCCTCGCCGCCCCCTTCGTCCGTCTCCCGGCGGGCTTTGAGCCGCCGCATCGAAAACACGGTCGATAGCCGGTGTTCCAAGGCATCCACCTCGCGGTTGAACCGCCCCAACACCCCTTGCGCCACCTCGGCGGCGCTTGCCTGCGGCCGGTCGTCCGACACCACCAGCGCGCCCAGTTTTCGTACCGCCGCCGGCGGCGGCAGGAACGTGACGGTCAGGACAAATTGCGCCTGAAAGAGGTTGCCGGGAGCCTCAAACGCCCGTCGCCGCTCCTCATCAAGCGCCCGGCTGACGCGATCCGGAAAATGCGACGCGCCCGGCGCGCTGTACGCGGGCGAGGGCCGGCACACCGCATCGACGTGCCACATCCAGCCGTTGCCGAGCGGGCCCACCGCCTGGTTGATCCGGTACGCCACCTCGGCGCGCCGATCATCGGTCGCGCTGGCGTGGTCCCCGGCCCGGTACTCCCAGGCCGCCATCAACGCGCCGTCTTTGCACACGACCACGCCATCGCCCACCACCGCCGCGTGGTTGAGCAAATCACTCAAACCCGCCTCCTTGGAACGGTGGCGTTTGAGGCCCGCCACCCGGCTGACCTCGCGCACCCTCACCAACAGGAGGGCGCACGCCAAGAGGCCCACGCCCGCAATAGAAACCAACAACGCGGGGAGCATCAGCGGTCCCTCCAGGGGGTCGAACGCGCCGGGTAATAATGCCGGTAGCGCATGGCCCGGAGGTAGACGTGCCGCAACCGCGGGTCGGCTTTGGCCATCAGCCGCAGGCACCCCAAGGCGGCAAACCAAAGGGCCACGCCGGCCGCGGCCGCCAACGGGTCCATGGTGGCCACGCTCAACGTGAACGCCATCAGGCCGGTGACCAGCACCAGCTCCCGGTCCCCGCCCAAGAGCAGGTGGGGCCGGATTCCCGACCTATGAATGGGCACCCGCTGCAACGCCACGGTAAACCTCCTCGATGGCCGCGATTTCCGCGCCGGCACCCAAGCCCAAGCCGCTCATGAAATTCTTGGCGGCGATGATCATCGCAATGACCAACACCAGGACCAACAGGCCGCGGACAAAGAAGCCGAGTTCGCCGCCGAAAATCACCGTGGCCCCGGTGACCACGATGCCGAGCAGGCTGATCGCGTAGGGCACCGGGCCCGTAAACGAATTGGCCAAGTTGGTGAGCGGGCTTTCCCACGGCAGGCCGCCGCCGCCGGCGGCGTGGGCGTGGGGCACGAACGCCAGCAGCGCCAGGCCGACGGCGAACAAGTGGGTTAACGGACGGATATTCTTGTGCATGGTGCGAGTTGGTTGGTGAGGAATTGACTGCAGGGTGGGTGAAAATGTTCCTGGGGACGGCCTGCTCCAAATGCCCCAGAAACCCTCACTCGAATCGAATGAAGGTTTTTTAGCGGGGCCGGGCAGGCGGACGGTTGAAAACGGCACGGTGGTGTCCTACAGGGGTTGGAGCTTGTACCCGGAAGGCCCGTGACCCTCCACCGCCAGGACCTCCCGAACGCGGCGGCCGATCCCGTCGGCCCGGGCGATGTGGACGATCAGGTGAACGGCCTCGCCGATCAGGGGCGCGATCGGGTGCGGGGCCTCGGGGTGCATGCTGACCAGCATCTCCAGGCGCGTCAGGGCCGAGCGGGCGTTGTTGGCGTGCACGGTGGCCAGGCCCCCTTCGTGGCCGGTGTTCCACGACATGAGCAAATCAAGCGCCTCGGGTCCCCGCACTTCGCCCACCAAGATCCGGTCGGGGCGCATGCGCAGCGTCGTGCGCAGCAGCTTGGTCATGCTCACCTCCGCGCTGGTGTGAAACTGCACCCGATTGGGCGAGGAGCACTGCAATTCGAGCGTGTCCTCGATGATCACGATGCGCTCGTGCGGGCATTGGCGGCTCGTTTCGGCCCCCAAGGCGTTCAACAGCGTGGTTTTGCCCGCCCCGGTGGAACCGGAAACCAGGATGTTGCGGTGTTGCCGGATGGCGTCGCCCAGAATGGCCCGGTGCCCCGGCGTCAGGATGCCGGCGGCAACGTACTCATCCAAGGTATAAACCGAGCTGGCCCTTTTCCGAATCGCAAACGTGGGGCTGGACACCACCGGCGGCAGTTGGGCCGCAAACCGGGACCCGTCCAAGGGCAATTCGCCCTCGATCAGCGGGCGCTCCCAGGTGACGGTGGTTTTCAGGCAGGCCGCCACGCCGCGGATCAATGCCTCGGCCTGCCACGGGTCCATGCGCCCGACCTCGCGCATGCCTTCGCCCAACCGCTCCTGCCACAACCGCCCGTCGGCGTTGAGCATGACCTCCACCGTTTGCGGGTCTTCCAAGGCGTCCAGCACGGTCGGCCCGAGGTCCAACCGCAATTTTTTTAGCTCCCTTCGCTGCCCTTCACTGGCTCCCTCTAGCGGCTGTGTCATCCCGTTTCCTTGTGCGTTTGAACACGCGTTTTGACGGATGTATCGATACAGATCAAGCCGAATTTTTCGTAACCTGCAAAAAGAACCAAACTTCTTTCATTTTAGCCACCCCGGAAATGGTGCCGCTTTTAGCCGCTGTATTCCGTTAGAATGCTTAGAAAAAGCAGCACGCGTTTTAGAGCAGCCGCGTCCGCTTTTCGCCGTTGCAGGCGTTACCCCAGCGGGTACGGGGGAGCGCTGGGCGGCACGACGGGGTATTTTTGCAAAAATCCCATGATCGCGATTGCGGCAAGAACGCTGGGTTTCCGGTTCCCCTTTTCCCATTGGGCCAGGGACGCCACCGTGACGGGGTAACCGTACGTGGCCATGACCCTCACCGCCGCTTCCTGGCTCAACCCGTTCCGTTTCCGCCACTCCAGGAGTGCTTCTACGACCGGCGGGAGTTCTCGGTCACTCATCAGCGTCCGTGGGGGAGGGTCGGCTCACCACGCTAACCACAGGGTGTTTTTCCAAAAACTTGGCGGGGGCAAGTGCGCTGATCCGCGTCGGTTTGCGCTCCCCAGTTTCCCATTTTTGCAACGTGCTCAACGCCACGGGAAACCCATGCCTATGCATGGCCCGATGCACCTGCGCTTGGCGCAGGCCGTTGCGCTGGCGCCATTCCAGCAGTTTTTCCACAGCTGGGAGCAGCGGTCGTTCAATCATCGCCAAACCCGTATGTCATAGGACACTTGCCGGTGACAATGGAAAACGTGAGTAGATCTAGACCACCACACCCACCAAAACCCCTTAGCCATTAATGTGCTCGCACTGCCGCACGGCACCCTAACGTGCCATCCCCATGGGGCGTTTTCAACGCGCAGTTTGGCCCAACGTTTTTGGCGTTTCGCCTCAGAATTGGCTCAACTTTCCCGGGTTTTGGCGCGGCCCTGCGGCGCCCTCCGACGGATTAAAGGGTTAATGTCCAATCTGCCTTCCAGGAGCCGGTCTTCCAGCACGTGAACCCGCTCTAACACCCGAGGACTGGGCACCGCGGCCGCCTCCGCCCGAATCACGCTGCGCCGGCCCATCCCGATCAGCTCCGCCATTTCATCCGTTCGCAGCCCCACGGCCTGACGCCACGCGCGCAATTCGGGGCCGGACTGAATGTATTTCCTAGGCGTGTTCCTGGTGGGTTTGAGTGGCATCCCCGCTTTCTCAGCTGCCTGCTCCCGCGCCCAAAATGAACCAAAACGCGGGATGAGTCGCAAGCGCAATAAGTCATGCCGGCGCTTGCTCTATAAGAGGTTTCTCTTATAGTCAGTGCACCTTCGGTGTCGACCAACTGGCGTGCTCAACGTGCGGCTGTCTGTAACGGCCTCGGGTACACCCGTAGTTATGGCGAGTGTTCATAACCCTGAGCAACCACATGCCCCGTGCCAACAGCTCAGGAATGTCCGCAGGGGAAGGGCATGACAGACGTAAACGGCTCCGAGAACACGCCTCCGTATCTCGCCGATGCGCAACCTGAACAAACCGATCAGTCGCCAAGGAACGGCATCCTTCCTCCATACCGGAAAACGCATCTTCGTGACCCTGGAGCCTGGCGACGTGCTGGCCATGCGTCTTGAAGGGGAACCTACCACCCATCGTGCCCCGTTGGCCAAAGTCTTCGTTCAGCTCTGCCTTTGGAGCGCCTCGACGGGACACAACGAACCGGAGGGTTGATTCCGCTTTGGCAGGGGC
>DASWVC010000365.1:0-6381 GCA_036401335.1 Chthoniobacterales bacterium | reverse complement strand
TACGCCGCACTCGTAACCGGCTCGATTGACGTCAAGGACGCCTACTCCACCGATGCCAGGATCGCGGAAACCAACCTGGTGGTGCTTGAGGATGACCTTCACTTCTTCCCGCAATACAAAGCCGTGTTTCTTTACCGGCTCGACCTCGATCCCCGGGCAGTGGCGGCGCTGGAAAGTCTTGCCGGCACACTGGACGAAGGACGGATGAGGCGGTTGAACGCCGAGGCTGAACGGACAAAGGATTACGGGCGGGCAGCGGCACTCTATTTCGGAACCCCACCGGGAAACGCCGGAAATGAGCTCGTCGGAAACATCGGGCGCTGGACCCGGCGGCACCTCGAACTGGTTGGGGCCTCGTTGTTGCTGGCCATTCTTGTCGGCATACCGCTTGGCATCCGGGCAAGCCGCCCGGGCCCGGTCAGCAGCTTCATCCTTGGGGCGAGTGGCGTGATCCAAACGATTCCATCGCTGGCTTTGCTGGCGTTGCTTGTGCCCGTCCCGTTCTTCGGGATCAGCCCGGTAACGGCGGTTTTCGCGCTTTTTCTGTACAGCTTGCTGCCGATCGTTCGCAATACCGCCACCGGCCTGCAGGACATTCCCACGGCGGTTCGCGAATCGGCAGCCGCCCTCGGCCTGGAACCCCGAGCGCAGTTATGGAAAGTGTTTCTGCCGCTTGCGTCGCGCACGATTCTGGCGGGGATCAAAACCAGCGCGATCATTGACATCGGCACTGCCACCCTTGCCGCGCTGATTGGCGTCGGCGGGCTGGGCGAACCAATCCTCAGCGGACTTAACCTTAATGATCCCCACACAATTTTAGAAGGCGCCATTCCCGCAGCGCTGCTGGCGTTGCTGGCCCAGGCTGCTTTTACGTTGCTGGATCGTTTGATCATTCCCAAGGGTTTGCGCCTTAAGCAGTAAGCCTGCACGCGAAACCGTTCAAGTGTGCTACACGTTATGTTTGCGGTAATTGGGGCAGAGTAAATGCAGATGATTTTACGGGTTTTCAGGTACACACGGCAATACCCTTGGATGGCGGCAGGAACGCTGGGATTTGCGGTTTTAAGCACCGTCATGGTTATCGTGTTTCCGGCGGTGACGCAGCGGGTGATCGATCAAGCCATTCGCGGCCACCGCCCGGAGCTTCTGCTGCCGTTGACGTTGTTTGCAGTGGGCGGTTTTCTGGTTCAGAACGCTGCCAACGCGCTGCGAATCGTCCTGAACAACACATTTGAGCAGCAGGTGATCTTTGACCTGCGCAGCGACCTTTACGATCACATCCAGAAGTTGCCGCTGGCGTGGTTTGATCAGCGGGCCACGGGCGACATCATGACGCGGGTGTTAGAGGACGTGAACGCGGTGGAACGTGTGTTGATCGACGGCATCGAGCAGGGTTCCGTGGCGATTTTGCAGTTGCTGATCGTGGGCGGACTGTTGTTCTGGCGTCAACCGGCTCTCGGTTTGCTCGCGTTGGTCCCGATTCCTTTCATGGTCGGGGGAGCCTTGGCCTACACGTTGACGGCGCGTTCGCGGTACGCGGCGCAACGCCGGGCCGCCTCGGACATGAACTCACTGCTGCACGATAACCTGACGGGCGTCCGACAGATTAAAGCGTACGCCCGCGAAACCGACGAGCACGCCCGCTTCAACGCGGCGAGCGAGAAGCTGAAGGCTGCGAGCCTGGTGGTAATGAAAGCGTGGGCGCTCTACTCGCCGGCCATGGAATTCTTTACGTCCTGCGGTCTGGCCATCGTTACCGGCGTTGGTGGCCTGGCCGTGCTTAACGGCAGAATGGAATTGGGCGAACTCGTTGCGTGCCTGATCCTGGTGCGTTTCCTTTATGAACCGATCGGGCGGCTGCACAGCTTGAACCAGATGCTGCAAAGCGGCCGCGCAGCGGGCCAGCGGGTGTTCGAAATCATTGATGAACCGACCGAAGCCGATTTGCGTCCGGACGAAACGTTTGACCCGATGGGTCGGGTAGAATACCGCGACGTCAGCTTTGCTTATGCTCCGGAACGACGCATTCTAAAGAGCGTTTCTTTGGTGGCGGAGCCTGGTCAGACGGTTGCGCTGGTGGGTCCGACCGGAGCAGGAAAATCGACGTTGGTCGGTTTATTGTTGCGCTTCTATGAATTGTCGCCGGATCAGGGCGACATCCTGGTGGACGGCCGTTCCGTTCGCTCGCTGTCGAAGGTGGCCCTGCGGCGATCAATCGGGTTCGTGAGCCAGGAAAGTTTTCTGTTTCATGGCACGGTGGAGCAGAACTTGCGGCTCGGAAACCGGGGAGCAACGGAAGCCGAGATGTGGCAGGCGTTGCGGGCCGCCAACGCCGAGGCGTTTGTCCGGCGTTTGTCCACCGGGTTGAACACCAACGTCGGCGAACGCGGGGTGAAGCTCAGTGTAGGAGAAAAACAGCGCCTTTCGATTGCCCGAGCCCTGCTCAAAGATCCGCCGATCCTTATCCTGGACGAAGCTACGGCCAGCGTCGACACGGAAACGGAGCGCCAGATCCAAACGGCGTTGCAAAGGCTTTTGCTCGGGCGCACCAGCTTTGTGATCGCTCACCGGTTATCCACGGTTCGTAACGCTGACCAGATCCTGGTGTTGGACCAGGGAGAAATCGTCGAGCGGGGCACACACGAGGAGTTGTTGTCGGCCGGAGGAAGTTACGCGCGGCTTTGCGAAAGCGGCCTTTTCCTCGAAAATACGCCGGAACTCACGGTCGCAAGGGCCAGCTAAGCGCGGTGGATTGATTTCCTGGCCGGCCACGTGCGCCCGGCAGGCGGCATTTTTTACTTGCGGCTGGTCCTGCCCATAAGGAGTAGTACCTGTTGCTTTACCAGATCGGTTTTTACACACGGGCCACGCTGATTCACATTGGCAGCATTGTCTGGCTGTTTCTCAACACCATCGAGGAGATGGTTGCAAACATCCGCCGCGGTCGCTGGCCCTTTCGTTTGGCGGCATTTTTTGCTCAGACCGACCGTACGGGTGTGGGATCGGTTCCGCTGGTCATGCTGGTGTCGTTTTTTCTGGGCCTCACGATGGCCCTGTTGACCGGCTACCAACTGCAAAAGTTCGGCACCGAGCGGCTCGTTCCAACCCTGATTGCGATTTCTTTCACGCGTGAGCTCGGGCCGCTGCTGACGGGTATTGTGCTGGCGGCTCGTATCGGAGCAGCGTTTACCGCAGAACTGGGCACGATGCAGGTGTCGGAGGAGGTCGAAGCAATCGAGGCCATGGGCATTGGCCCGCTGCGCTTTCTGGTTGCGCCCCGGCTCCTCGCGATCACCCTGCTGATGCCCTGTTTATCCGTTGTGTCTTGCGTGGCGGCCCTGGTGGGTTCCGGGCTGATCTCCTGGGTCACGCTCAACCTGGTGCCGGCGTTTTATTACGACGCGGTGCTTACCAGTTTGTACGTCAGCGACATCATCATCGGGTTGTTTAAAGCCATGTTTTTTGGGCTATTGATCGGTTTGATCGCCTGCTACAAGGGCCTCTCGGTCCGAGGCGGCGCCGAAGGGGTTGGGGCGTCGACGACTGACAGCGTGGTAATTGCCATCAGCACGGTGATCGGTTTTGATACGATGTTCAACCTGATGGTCACCAAGGCCACCGGATGAACACAGCCACCCCTTTAGTTCAGCTGATCGACATCGTCCTGAAGTTTGGCGACGACGTGGTGCTGGATGGTGTGAACCTCGCGGTCCACCCGCGTGATCGCCTCGTTATCATGGGGCAAAGCGGCGGCGGCAAAAGCACCATGCTGCGCCTGATCCTGGGGTTGCTGAAACCAAGCCGGGGCGAAGTTCGCTACAAACACCTGCGGGTGAATCGGCTGAGCCGCGGCAAGCTGAACCTTCTGCGCACGCGGATGGGCATGGTTTACCAATATTCTGCGCTCATCAGTTCGCTGACGGTACGGGAAAACCTTGCGTTGCCGGTTGAAGAACTCGGCCGCAAGTCGCGCAAGGAACTCGACCGCATGATTGAGGAGAAATTGGACATTGTCGGCATGAGCGGCACGGAAGATAAACTGCCCTCGGAACTTAGCGGCGGGATGCGTAAACGCGTCAGCCTGGCCCGGGCGCTGATGATGGAACCTGAGCTCATCCTTTTCGACGAACCGTCGGCCGGATTGGACCCGGTGATCAGTTCGGTGATCGACGAACTGATCATCAACTTGACGGAACAAACCGACGCGACCTCTATCATAGTCACTCACGAAATGGAGAGCGCTTTCCGCATCGCCACGCGGATGGCCATGCTTTTTCAAGGCAAAATAATTCAAGAGGGTACTCCCGAGGCCTTTCGGACTTCACGCAACCCGGTGGTTCGCCAGTTCGTAACTGGGGAAGTCGAGGGACCAATCACGGAGGCAACAATTCATCACCATGCAGATCATACGGAATGAAGTTCGCACCGGCCTTCTGGTGCTGCTGACCCTCGGCTTGGCAGTCGGGGCGGTGCTTTACCTCTCCTCGCCCGGATTGTTCAGAGCGTTGCACACGTATAAGGTGTACCTCGACAATGCGGCCGGGATTAAACCGGGTGCAACGGTGATGCTGGCAGGCCGGAAGATCGGGATCGTGCAAAGCATTGCCTCCCCAGTTCCGCCAAACGAGCGTCCGGAAGGTCATCCTTCCGATGAAGTCGTCATCACGGTGGAAGTGTCGCCCGACGCCCAAATCTACAAGGAGACTTCGGTGACCATGCGTACGTTCGGGCTCCTGGCAGAACTTGTCATTGATTTCACGAATGGCAATGCGGCGTCGGGCCTGGCTCAAACCGGCGACAGCTTTGTGGGGAGCCGCGCGCCCGACCTGGGAGAACTCGGACCGCAAGTAATCCAGCGGCTCGACCCTGCGCTCCGCCAAGCGGAGGCAACGCTCGCTGAACTTCAGCGAACGGCCACAAATCTGACGGAACTGACCGCGCCGCACTCATCGCTGATGGGAACGCTTAAAAGTTTCGAGTCGATCGGAAACAGCCTGAGCACGATGACTTCCACTGGAGGTCCTATCGACAATTCATTGGCCAAGCTCCGCGGCACCTTGGACACCGTGAACGGGCTTACGGCGCAGCTAACAAGTGACAACAACCTCCAGAAAACAGTGTCCAATTTCAACAACTCATCCGAAGAACTAAAGCTGGTCCTCAATGACGTGCACCGCGAACTGAACGGCATCTTTCCACGCGTGAACGTGATCCTGACTGACTTTGGCCAACTTAGCGGGCGACTTAAAAATCAGCCCTGGCGCCTTATCTGGCCGAACACGATCAAGTACAACGATGAGTCATCGGTTGCGCCTGAACCGACGCCCCGTGCCAAAACGCGCCGGACCGGAAAGAAGGTGACGGGCTAGAAGAAGGTGTCGGGGTGTCGGGGTAATGGCGCGAAGATAAGAGGATAGTGTGCTGAAAGTTCTGCAAAAAGAAGGGGTCATGGTAAGCGGTTGGAAGTGACCAAACGACCAACCTTGGAGCGAACCATGACCCGACGGAACGATAGGCAAAATGTAACGGAGATCAGTGCAGTGGTGGCAGCGGATCAGGACCTGATGCGGCGTCTGGTGGAACGGACGGTGCAGGAAGTGCTGGAGGCGGAAATGAGCGAAACGCTCGGCGCCGGCAAGGGCGAACGGGCGGCGGGGCGGCGGGGCTACCGCAGCGGCCATTACGGGCGGAACTTGGTGACCCGGGTGGGGCCGCTGGAACTGCGGGTGCCCCAAGACCGGGAGGGGCAGTTTTCGACCGAGCTTTTTGAGCGGTATCAACTCGAGCGAAAAGGCGTTGGTGGCCGCTTTAGCCGAGAGGTACGTCCAAGGGGTCAGCACCCGCAAGGTCAAGGCGGTGACTCCAGGAGCTGTGTGGGCACGCGTTCAGCGCCCGTGCGGTCAGTGCGGTGGCCAAGCGCCTGGACGCCGAACTCCAAGCGGTGAGGGAACGGCCTTTAGACGACGGGTTCCCCTACGTCTACCTTGACGCCCGCTACGAAAAGGTCCGGGACACCGGAGTCGTCCGCAGCCGGGCGGTGCTGGTGGCCATTGGGGTCGACGGGGAAGGCCGCCGCCAGGTGCTCGGGGTGGAGTTGGCCAATCGCGAAAGCACGACGAGCTGGAAGGACTTCCTGGTGGGCTTAAAGGCCCGGGGCCTGCACGGGGTGGTGCTGGCGGTGAGCGACGCGCCACCCGGGCTTGAAACGCGCCCTCATGGAGGTGCCGCCCGAAGCCCTCTGGCAGCGGTGCTACGTGCACTTTTTGCGCAACGCCTTGGACTTCTTTCCCCGGCGGGCCGTAGCCGACGATTGCCTGACCGAATTGCGGTGGATGTTTGAGCGCCGGGATGCGGAGGAAGCCCGGCGCGACTTGGCCGCCT
>DASWVC010000364.1:0-6141 GCA_036401335.1 Chthoniobacterales bacterium | reverse complement strand
ACCCAAGCTGTTGCGACTTGACGGCCCGAACCCTGGAGGTGCTTGCGGAATTCAACTACGCGCCGGCTCACCCGGTGGTCCGCCACGCGGTCCGCTTTCTGCGCCGCCACCAGGAAAAAGATGGGGCTTGGTACGGGCGCTGGGGGGTGAACTACATCTACGGCACCTGGCAAGTGTTGCGGGGTCTAAGCGCCATCGGCGAAGACATGGGTGAACCCTGGATTCAGCGCGGACGCGATTGGCTGGAATCCCACCAGAATGACGACGGGGGATGGGGTGAAAGTTGCGCGTCGTACGAAGACCCGGCGGCTCGCGGACGGGGATGCAGCACGCCTTCGCAGACGGCGTGGGCCCTCATGGGCCTGCTTTCCTTTCCCGAGGTGGAGCGGCCTAGCCTCGAACGGGGGGTTCGCTTCCTGGTGGGGACGCAAAATGCGGACGGTTCCTGGGACGAGGACCTGATCACCGGCACCGGATTCCCGAAAGTATTTTACCTGAAGTACGATTTGTACCGGAACAATTTCCCTCTCCTGGCCTTGGCCATGTATGCCAACCGCCTGGAGGTTCCGGTTCCGGCGCTGAACCGATCCCATAGGCGCCGGCTGGCGGCACCGGAACCGACCGGGGTGCCGACTTTCACCGCCTTGCTGTCAGGTTTACCCGGGATTGAAGCCCTCAAAGAATTGCTTACCAAACGAAACCATGGGTAGGTTGAAGGTGTTGGTGGCGGACGCGATTTCTCCGCGCGGCATTCAGACGCTGCAAGGCGCCGGTGAGCTCGACGTCGATGTTCAGACCGGCCTGGGAGAGGACGAGCTGATTAGGGCCATTCCGCCCTACGCGGGCTTGGTGGTGCGTTCACAGACAAAAGTGACGGCCCGGGTGCTCTCCGCGGCAAAAATGCTGAAAGTGGTCGGGCGCGCCGGAGTGGGTGTGGACAACGTCGATGTCGACACAGCCACCCGAGGCGGCGTGATCGTGATGAACACGCCGGGTGGAAACACCATTTCTACGGCTGAACACGCCTTTTCGTTGCTGGTTTCAATTGCCCGCAACATTCCACAGGCTCACGCCAGCGTTAAAGCCGGCAAATGGGATCGGAAACGCTTCGAAGGAGTGGAACTAAGCGGTAAAACGATTGCCATCCTCGGCATGGGACGGATTGGAACGGAAATTGCCCGCCGGGCCATTGCGTTCGGCATGCGGCCGATCGCGTACGATCCTTACCTCTCGCCGACCCGCGCCCGGTCCTTGCAGGTGGAATTGATCGATGACCTTGACGAACTGCTCGGACGCGCGGATTTCGTGACTCTGCACTTGCCAATGTCGGCCGAAACCAAACACCTTCTGAATGCGGAACGCCTCGCGCGGTTAAAGCCGGGCGCCCGGGTGGTAAACTGCGCCCGAGGAGGATTGATCGACGAGACCGCCCTCTGTGCGGCTCTGACAAGCGGGCACGTGGCGGCCGCGGCCCTTGACGTTTACGAGACGGAGCCGCCCCCGGTCGATTTTCCGCTGCGTGATTTGCCCAACGTGGTGTTCACCCCCCACCTTGGCGCTTCCACGGTTGAAGCGCAGGAGGGTGTCGGCATTGAAATTGCCGAGGCAATCCGTTCGGTGCTGCTGGACGGCGTCATCCGGAACGCGGTTAACGTGCCGAACATCGACGCGAAAACGTTGGCGCTCGTCCGTCCTTACCTCGATTTTGGCGAACAACTCGGACGTTTTGTGAGGCAGATCGGCCCGAAACGCTGCGACCAACTGACGATCAACTACAGCGGGAAAGTCAACGACGTGGAAACCACGCCGATCTCGCGCAGTGTGCTGAAAGGCTTCCTGGAGGAGGTTGGTGGTCAGGACGTCAACCTGGTTAACGTGACGTCGTTGGCCCAGAACATCGGGCTCCGGGTTGCCGAAACCCGGGAGAGCGCAACCGGTGAGTTCACCGACCTGGTGGAGGTGGAAGCGAAGCTCGGCAAGGAAGCGGTGTCGGTAGCCGGCACTTTCATCGGGCTTTCGCCCCGGATTGTAACCATTAACGGGCGACACATCGAGGCACGCCCGAAAGGCGTGCTTCTGTTGCTCGAAAACCAGGACGTACCCGGGATTGTTGGTCAGCTTGGCACCCTGCTCGGCCAAGCTCAGGTCAACATCGCTAACATGTCGCTGAGCCGCGACCACGTGGGCGGTGAAGCGCTGACGGTTTTGAACCTGGATTCGACCCCGTCCCCCGAACTTTTGCAGGTAATCCGCGGGAATCCCAACATCAAAGCAGCCCGTGTTGTCCAGCTGTAAGGGAATTAGAAATTGTATGAACGGTATCAATTGGATCAACAAAAGCAGGCGGTGAGGTGCATCCTGCAGCCAGGGGCAGCCATTCTGGCAGGCTGAAGCCGGCCGTGACGAGGAGGGTTATAGGGGAATTCGGCGTCATTGCTACAATTCATACCATTTCTTCTCCCCGCCATTCCGCCTTTAGAATTGCCGCAACGCGCAGGTCAACGAAATGATCGTAGATCCATTCTGCCTCCCTTAGGACACCTTCCGATTGGAATCCGAGCCGGTCGGCAATTCCCTGACTCGCTTTGTTGTCCACCGCGACGCGGATTTCAACGCGGTTAAGTTCCAGTTCGCCAAACGCCAGGTCGAGCAGGCAGCGCACACTTTCCGTCATGTAGCCGTGCCCGGTTGCCTCCTGGGCCAGCCAATAACCGACCACCGCGTTGCGGTGGGCGCGGGTAAGGGTATGGAAGGCGACCGTGCCGATCATGCGCCCGCGCAACCGGAGGGTGTAATCAAGGCGCAGCCCCAACCGCTGGAGTTCAAGGGCATTGCGCACGTAAGCTTTGCTGTCGGCCAATTCGCGCGTTTCGTCCACCCAGGGCAGCCACAGGCGCAGGTATTCACGGTTCGTCGCGGTGAGCGCGAACAGTTCATCGGCATCAACTTCCTGGATGGGAACAAGCCAGAGCTCCGCGATGCGCGTTCTGAGCACGGCAGGTGCAAATACCGGCGTCATCAAAAATCAATGGGTTGGCAGGCCAGTCCATGGGCGTCGGCTACCGCCTGATTGGTCACCTTGCCGCCAAGGACGTTGATGCCGCTCCGAAGGCCAGGGTGTTTGCGGACGGCTCCTTCCAGGCCACCGTCCGCAAGGAATTCAACGTAGCGTGCGGTCACGTTGGTAAGTGCTTGGGTAGCCGTCCGGGCATACGCACCGGGCATGTTTGCCACGCAATAATGGGTGATCCCTTCCTCGACGTAGATCGGCTCGCGGTGGGTGGTCGGACGCGAAGTCTCACAGCATCCCCCCTGGTCAATCGCAATGTCGACGAGCACACTGCCCGGTTTCATCAGCCGCAGCATCTCCCGGGTAATCAGGCGCGGTGCCCGCGCTCCGGGCACCAGCACCGCTCCAATCAAGAGATCCGTTCGCGGCAGGATTTCAAACAGGTGCGCCTCGCTTGAGTAAAGGGTGTGGGCCGTGTGCATGGTAATGTCGAGAAAACGCATGCGCTCGATGTCAACTTCAAGAATCGTGACTTCTGCGCCCAAGCCGGTCGCCATGCGGGCTGCATTCACGCCCGAAGTGCCTCCCCCGACCACCACCACATTGCCCGGCAGCACGCCCGGCACCCCGCCCAGCAGCACGCCTTTTCCCCCGCTGTGCTTTGCCAGGAAGTATCCCCCCACAATGATCGACATTCGTCCCGCAATCTCGCTCATCGGTTCCAGCAAAGGCAGGCGCCGGTTTGACTCGACGGTCTCGTAAGCCACGGCCGTTGCCCCGGACTGCATGAGCGCCTTGGTCAGTTCCTCGTTAGCGGCCAGGTGCAGGTAAGTAAAAAGGATTTGCCCAGGGCGCAGCAGACTGTACTCAGACGCAAGCGGCTCCTTGATTTTCACGACGAGGTCTGCTCGAGCAAACACTTCCGCGTGCTCCTGGACCAGCACCGCGCCGGCCTGCTCGTATTCGGCATCCGGGTAGCCCGATCCGACCCCTGCCTCGCGTTCAACGAAAACCTGGTGCCCGAGTTTCGTCAGGCCATAGACCACCGACGGCAGAACCCCGACCCGGCTTTCCTGCTCTTTAATCTCCCTGGGAACACCGATGCGCATGCGGCCTTATAGCGGGCCTAAGAAAGGCCACAAATTAAAAAACCGAAGAATGCCACAAATCACCCCGTCGCACCCCAGTTCACGATGCAAAGGAAATGCCACAGATCAAAGCATCAAAGAATGCCACGAACGGTAATCTTCCATTCCTCGCACTCTTTGATTCGTGGCATTTCTATGTATTTCCTCAGTTCAGCGACGGATCATCGGGCGCCTGGGCCAGCAATTTGAACGCCGGCCCGAGCTCGCACACGGTGCGGTACCAGAGCTTCTCATCGTGTGCCTCACGGAAAACGTTCCGTTGCGCCGGGAGCACGATCCAGGCTTGTTGCCGCAGCTCGGCCTCGAGTTGGCCGGGCGTCCAACCTGCGTACCCCTGGTATGCCCTTACTTCCCCGGTGCCCGCTTTCATCACGGTGGCCGCTTCGTCGAGATCAAGGTTGGGCTGCACGACCATGCCGTCGTCGGACCAACGAAAACAGAGCAGGGTGACCTCCTCCGTCTGCACGGGCCCGCCAGCGTACACCACAATCCGGTCCAGGCCCTCACTCGACTGCGTCGCCACGAGATCAGCCAGGGACAATGGCGTTGGCCGGTTGATGATCACGCCAAGCGCGCCCACTTCCGGGCCGTGCGCCGAGAGGAATAAGATGGCTCGCCGGAAGTTCGGATCCCGCAACGCCGGATGGGCAACCAGCAAACTTCCGCTGAGACTTGCAACTTCACCTTCGGATTGGTCCACCACGGAATCTAGAATCAGCTGCTTGCGGTGCAAGGCGTTCACCGCGTATCGTGAGAAACGGATTTCATGATGCATTTTCCTTTACAACCGTTGAGGATTGCGGACCGGATTTTTCGGTCCCGGTTGCTGCTCGGCACCGGTAAGTTTGCCAGCAACGAAGTCATGCAAGCCGCGCTCGACGCGAGCGGAACAGAGATCGTGACGGTTGCGCTTCGGCGGGCCGATTTGTCGGGCAAACGGGATCCCTACGCCAACATCCTCGAGTTTATCGATCCCGATCGGTACTTGCTGTTGGCAAACACCAGCGGCGCGATGAACGCCGAGGAAGCGGTGCGCCTGGCCCGGTTGGCCGCGTCAGCCGGGCTGCCGAAATGGATCAAGCTCGAGATTCATCCCAATCCCCACCACTTGCTGCCCGACCCCATCGAAACCTTTCGCGCCGCCGAGATCCTGGTGCGGGAAGGTTTCGTGGTGCTGCCATACATCAACGCCGATCCGGTGCTTGCCAAACGCCTTGAAGAAATCGGCACGGCCACCGTGATGCCTCTGGGCGCGCCCATCGGCAGCAACCGGGGGCTGAAAACCAGGGATCAGATTCAGATTATTATTGATCAAGCCCAGGTGCCTGTGATCGTCGACGCCGGCCTTGGAGCCCCCAGCCAGGCCGCTGAAGCCATGGAAATGGGCGCAGATGCCGTCCTCGTGAATACCGCCATCGCCGTGGCGGCCAACCCGTTGGCCATGGCGGACGCTTTTCGTCAAGGCGTCGACGCCGGCCGCCTGGCGTTCGAGAGCGGGTTGCCGGTTGAACACAAAAACGCTGCACCCACGAGCCCCTTGACGGCGTTCTTCCGGCAGACCGCGTGAACCTGCTCGAAGTCGAACGTTTAAACGTCCGGTACGGCCGCCGTCCCGGGTTCCTGGGTGCCGCTGGGACTGAAATTCAAGCGGCCGTTGGTGTTTCGTTCTGCATCCGCCAAGGCACCACCCTTGGATTGGTCGGTGAGAGCGGCAGCGGCAAAAGCACCGTTGCCCGCGCCATCCTGGGCCTGGAGGAGATTGCCAGCGGAGAAATTGTTTTTGGCGGAGACAGGATATCCGGACTGCCCGAGAAGGCATTTCGTCCCTACCGGAAGCGGATTCAGATGATTTTTCAGGACCCTTTCGGTTCACTCGATCCGCGGTGGACCGTCGGGGCCATCGTCGCGGAACCGTTGCAGGTTCATTTTCCAGGCCTGAGCCGGAGCGAACGCATCGACCGAACGGTCGGCCTGCTTGAGAAG
>DASWVC010000363.1:0-1800 GCA_036401335.1 Chthoniobacterales bacterium | reverse complement strand
TATCGACATCGGCGCCCGGAGCCGCACTGAGGTGGAAAGCCGCGGCCTTCGGGTGGGTCACCCGGCCGTCTTCGCGGATGAAGCCGTCGAGTTGTTGCCCGACAAGATTGTTGGCCGGGCCATCGACAACCGGATCGGCAGCTTTATCCTTTCACAAGTTCTGGCCGACCTCTCGCAAAGCGATGAACGACCGGCGGCCACCATTCAGGCGTTGAATGCGGTCCAGGAAGAAATTGGCGGCCATGGCGCGAAGATGGCAAGTTACCGGTTAAAACCCGACGTGGCGATCGTGCTCGACGTCACCCATGCAACCGATTCACCCGGGATCGACCGCAATAAACACGGTGCGGTTAAACTCGGGGCCGGCCCGACCGTCACGCACGGCACCGCGAACCACCCGCAGTTGGTCCAGTTTCTTCTGCAGGCTGCCGAAGAAACCGGGGTACCGGTTCAGCACGAGGCATCTTCGCGCACCACCGGCACCGATACCGATCAGATTTTTCTTACCCGCGCCGGTGTCCCGAGCGCCCTAGTCTCGATCCCGCTACGGTACATGCATTCAACGGTTGAAATGGTCGATTTCGCCGATGTGAAGCGTTGCATCTCCCTCTTAACCCGTCTGGTTCGGTTGTTGCATTCACCCGACCAGGTCAAAGTAGACCTTTTGTCCTAGGGAGGTTGCGGCTGTGCCTTCCTGGATGGCCGCAGCCGCCGACGCCGCCGGGGGCTGCTTACGGTTTGACAAGTTCATGGCCCTTGCGCTGTACCACCCTGAATACGGGTATTACACATCCCGGATCTCTGCGGTTGGGCGGCGGGGTGATTTCAGCACGGCCGCAACCTTGGGGGGTTGTTTGGCCAAAGCCATCGTTGGGTGGATCAAGGCAGAAGCCGGCGTGCTCAAACCGAAGCGCTTGCACTTAATTGAACTTGGGGGCGGCAACGGTGATCTGGCTAATGGGATTTTACGGAGTTTCAGGGCCTGGGATCGTCCCCAGTACCATCTTGTTGAAATTTCGCCAAGGCTGCGAACCTTGCAGGCCAAGGTGTTGCGCGGTTGGCCGGTCCGATGGCACCCGAACGTAAGCTCGGCCCTTGGCGCAGCCGGCGGTCAGGCGGTTCTTTTCTCCAATGAGTTTGTCGACGCGTTTCCTTGCCGACGTTTTGTGCGCCAGCACGGACAATGGCGGGAAATTTTTTTCTGTCACGACGCCGGCACCTGGTGCGAACGGGCCCACCCGGTCGAAGCACCACCCCAAAGCCGTAACCTTGATGGCTGGATGCCGCCGGATGGTCAACAGGTGGAGGTACATGAAAGTTACCGCGACTTCCTGGCCGAAGCCGGCGCGACGCTCTCCCGTGGCTCCCTCCTGACCATCGATTACGGAGGCGTCGCCACGGAGACTTACCACCGGCGCCTGGCCGGCAGCTTGCGCGGGTACCGCCAGCACCAAACCGTGCGTGGGCTGGACCTCTACCGTGTGCCGGGACAGCAGGACCTCACTGCCGATGTCAATTTCGATGACCTGGAGACCTGGGGAAGCGCCGTCGGGCTGAATACCATCCGGCGCCAAACCCAGCGTGAATTTCTCCTCTCCTGGATTACGGGTAAAACGCTCTCGGACGCAGACCGATTCTTAATGGATGAGGCTGGGGCCGGGACCGCCTGCAAGGTGCTGCAACAACGGAAGATGCAGTAAATAACGGGCGCGACCCACGTTCCTCCGCCCCCCAGTGACTGGATTGAGCGGCGGCCAAAACGGGACCGGCTTAAGTTAATGCCTAGGGGAGACGCCCCCC
>DASWVC010000362.1:0-5355 GCA_036401335.1 Chthoniobacterales bacterium | reverse complement strand
CCCACGGGGCGGACCGGATGGACGCGCTTCGCCTGTTTGTTCCGATCTGGGCAACCCTGGCTTGGTCCTCGGGCGTCCGGAGCTATTTCGCGGGCCGGCCCAAAGCCCGCTGATCCTCCCCTGCCCCGGGTGCCGGGCTTTCGATCCGGGTTCCTGCCGCTTGCAGGACTTGGGTTAAAGGGGCGGCTGCAAGCCCACGTTGCACCGCCGGGATTGGGCGTTCAAAACGATCCTTTGCCCTGATCGCCCGCTCTTCGGCTTGGCCGGCGGCGCTTCCCGGCGTGGAACGGAAGGCCTCCGGCCCGATGGGGACCATCCACCCGTGCTTCGCACCGGGTGCGCGTTTCGGTCGGGAACGCCGGTGGGGTGCAGGCTTTGCTTGGGCGGGTCAAGGTCGCGATCCGGCATAAAGCCGCTCGAAGACTCGCTTTTTATTCCGTTCGCTCCCTCTGACCTCGCCGGCGCAAAGCCTGCGGGAGTGACTGCTTTTTGCGTTCGGGAAGGGCTGCGCCCTTCGGAGCGCAAAAGTTAATAACACATTACAAATAAGTTATTATTTAAGGCTGCAGGGGCAAAAAGAATCCAGAAAAGCGAAATATCCGGTTGCTTTATTATGTCACTAGTGTCATATTAAAAACGTCGGAGGCAGTCACTAAACCTCTCGATTTCCTAACCCAAACCTTACTTCGATTCACCTTATGTTCCTCAATGAAGTCAAACTCGTCGGCAACCTCACCAGCGACCCGCAACTGCGCGGCACCCCCAAAGGGCACCAACTGGCCGACATCCGCCTCGGCGTGAACGAAACCTACGACACCGAGGCCGGCGAACGCCGTCAGGTCTCCACGTTCGTCGACGTGCGCGTGTGGGGACCGAGCGCCCAGGCCCTGGCTCGGCTCGCCCGGAAAGGCCAGGAACTTTTTGTGGAAGGCAAGATCCGCGAATTCCGCTGGGAAGACGCGGAGACGGGCGAAAACCGTTCCAAACTCTACCTGAAGGCGGAACGCTGGCAGTTCACCCAATACCGGCCCAAGGACCAGACGCCGCGCGGGTGGGACCAGATCGAGGGCGGGGAGGAAACCCCGAAGGCGCAACCCGAACCGGACGCGCCGGCCCCGCAACCCGCCGCCGAAACGCCCGCGCCCGAACCGGTGGCCGCCGTGGCAGAACCCGCGCCCGCTCCCGCCGCCAAACCCAAACTGTTCCGGCGGCCCGCGAAGAAGGTTGCCGCCTGACCTTTTCTTCACCGGGGCCGGGGGTGCGTGAACGCCCCCGGTCCCACCCAACCACCCACAAATGCACTTCCGTCAGTTATGAGCCTCTTAAATTACCGTTCCCCTTCCGCCGCCGCAACCCCGTTGTCCGACGACGCGCTGCGGCGCGTCGCCCCCTCCGTCTTCGCCGCCCAACCCATGGAGGGCGTGTCGGATCGCTATTCCTTCCTGCCCACCAGCTCCATCCTCAAAGGGATGCGCGGGGCCGGTTGGCTGCCCGTGCGCGCCGCCGAACAACCCGTGCGCAACGCCGCCCGGCAGGGCTTCCAAAAGCACTGCCTGCGCTTCGCCCGCGCCGAGCACCTGGAACGCGGGCAGCTCCACCAGGTTCGGCCCGAGCTGGTGCTGCTCAACAGCCACGACCGCAGCAGCGCCTACCAGCTCCATTGTGGGCTGTTCCGGCTCGTCTGCCTCAACGGCTTGGTGGTCGCCGACGCCACCTTTGCCCGCATCGCCCTGAAACACGCCGGCTTCCACCCGGACGCCGTGACCCAGGCGAGTTTCGCCCTGCTGGAAGCCGTCCCGGGCGTGATGGACAAGGTGAAACTTTTCCAGGACCGGGTTTTGACGGATGCCGAACGGCGGGAACTGGCCGCCGCTGCCGTCGCCTTCCGCTGGGGCAGCGCGGCGCAAGCGCCGGTGAGCCCGGAAAAACTCCTCACCCCCCGCCGCTACGGCGACGGCCAAAAGGACCTCTGGACCACGTTCAATTGCATCCAGGAAAATGCCGTGCGGGGCGGCCAGCGGGATCCCTCGCGCCGGCGGCCCAACGGGCAGGGGATGCCCAGGAGCCGCGCCCTGACCGGCATCGACGAGGACCTCCGGCTCAACAAGGCCCTTTGGGAGATGGCCGAAACCTTGCGCGCCCAAACGCCCTAACCCACCCGCGCGGCGCGGGCCGGAGGCGAACGCCTCCGGCCCCCCGCCCTTTTCCCTGGCTTTCCTTATGAACCCTTCCACCCGGATCCGCGCCGCGGCCTCGCCGCGCGCCTTCACGCTGTACACCCTGGCCTGCGACGACTCGGCGGGCCTGCAGTGCCACCTGTTCACCGGCGAGGCCCAGGCGTGCGCCTGGCTGGCCGAGCGCGCCGAAGGCCCCGCCAGTGGCGAACGCGCCGCGCTTCACCGCTGCCTCGCCCGCGGCGACCTGCCCGCCTTCTGGCGGGCGTTCGCGGACCTTTGCCACCCGGAGGCCCGCTACGCGTTGACCGCCCACCCGTTGCAGGCCATCCAACCGGAATTGCCCAACCTGTTCTAGCCCGCGTTCTGACGGCGGGGAACGCGGGACCGTGAGGAAAACCCATGCATGCCCTTCCGAAAACCAGGGTTGCTTTTTGCCGGGACAAACCGGATTTTTGCCCCTGCATGAAGCCCCTTCCGGACGCCCCGAAACCCGCCAAGCGCCCCGGCCGCGGCCGGCCCACCCACGACCAGGTGGGCAAACGGTACGCCGCCGAGCTGCGCGGCGTCGAGGTCCACCCGGCAGCGTTGGCGCTCAAAGCCTGGCGCGTCCGCAACGGCTTGTCCCAGCCCCAGGCCGCCGAGGTGCTGCGGGGCTTTTTCTTTTACGTCACCTTTTCGACCCTCCGCAGTTGGGAGGAAGGCCAACGCGTCCCCCCCGACGACAAGGCCCGCCTGCTCGAAACGTTGCTCCAGGCGCACCCGAAAGCGGCCAAGCCGGGGGTTGCTCCGGCTCCCTCGGCGCGTCCTGCCGCGAAATAGGGCCTGGCCTTTCTTTCGGTTAAACGGGCGGCCGCCGGGATGCGCCGGCACCGTCGGGGTGGGGGGTTCCGCCTCCCGGGTCGGCGGCAGATCGGGAACGCCGTCTCGTGCGGCGCACCGGGACGTTTCCTGGCCGCGGCGCGCGTGAATGCCTGCGCGGACCGGGCGCGTGCAAGCCCGGGCCTCCGGCATAAAGCCGCTCCGCCCAGCCTCCGCTTTTTATTCCGTGGCCGGGCTTGACCCGCCGGCCCGGCGGCAGCCGGAAGTGGCTGCCTTTTTGCGTTTCGGCAGGCCCCGCCTCGTGCCTCGGCGCGACGGGCCTGCCCGCCCCGCAAAAACACCCCCCACGGAGGACGAATCCGGGAGAAAACGCCCCCCGGAAAAAGCGCAAAAAAACATTAAAATGCCGCGTTATTTAGTTGCTTTAATATGTTACTAGTGACATAATAAAGCATGGTTCGCGGAGGCGTTTACCTCCTCCACTTCTCCCGGCCTTTCCGGCACGCCAAACATTACCTCGGCTGGGCGCGGCGCATTCCGGGGCGCGTCGCCCACCACCGCAACGGCACCGGCGCAAACCTCACCGCCCGCGCCGTGGCCGAAGGCATCGAGCTGCTCCTGGTCCGGATCTGGGAAGGGGCCGACCGCGCCCAGGAACGCTCCCTCAAGAACGCCGGGGCCGCGACCGACCGCTGCCCGCTCTGCCTCGCCCGATCCCGCCCGGTGCGGCTCGGCAACGGTTGCCTCGAAGCCTGCGGCGACGACGCCCCCTGCGCCTGCGGCCAGCCCGCCGCCTTCGCTTACCGCACCGCACGCCAACGCCGTCCGCTTTGCGAAGCGTGCGCGGCCCGCCTCACCGCGAAGGAAATGACCCGCCCCCGTCCCCGACGCCGCACGGTCGCCTGCGTCCTGCCGGACCCCGCTTCCCCCGCTCCCCTCCCCCCGGACCCCTCCCTTTGTTTTTGAAAACCACCGCCATGCACGCCAAAGCCATGAAAACCCGCACCCCGAAACCCGCCCGATCCACGCCGGAAATCCCGAACGGCGCGACGCCCGCCTTTGAATTGCTCCACCTGCCCCTGAGCCAACTGGTCCCCTCGCCGCTCAACGTGCGGCAGACCGCCCGCGACGCCGCCCTGCCGCAACTGGTGGCCTCTTTGCGCACCCACGGCTTGCTCCAAAACCTGAGCGTCCTGCCCGAGGCCGGTCCCGAAGGCCAGCCGACCGGGCGCTTTGAAGTGGTCGCGGGCGGCCGCCGCTTGGCGGCCCTGACCCAACTCGCCCAGGCCGGGGAAATCCCGCCCACGTTTGCGGTCCCCTGCCGCCTCCTGGACCGGACGGACGCCCAGGAACGCAGCCTCGCCGAAAACGTGATCCGCGAAGCGATGCACCCCGCCGACGAATTCCTGGCGTTCCGAGAACTCACCGAACAAGGTGTGGGAACGGAAGCGGTTGCCGCCCGCTTCGGCGTGACCGCGCTCTACGTGCGGCAGCGGTTGAAGCTCGCCCAGGTTTCGCCCGTCCTGTTCGCCCGTTACCGCGCCGGGGACTTGACCCTGGACCAATTGATGGCCCTTACCGTCAGCGCCGACCACGCGGCCCAGGAACGCGCCTGGAACGACGCCGAAGCGCACCCCTGGCAGCGCCAGCCCCACGCCCTGCGCTCGGCCCTGACGCAAGGCAAGGTCCACGCGACCGATCCCCGCGCGCGGCTGGTGGGCCTGGACGCTTACCTCGCGGCAGGCGGCGGCCTCGAACGCGACCTGTTCCAGGCCGGCCACGACGGCTACTTGGATGACCCGGCCCTGCTGGACCGGCTCGTGGCCGAAAAGCTGGAAACCGTCGCCGCCTCGATCCGGGCCGAAGGCTGGAAATGGGTCGAAGTGTCGGCGAAGCTCGACCACGCCCGCCTTGCGACCCTCGGGCGCATCCGGCCCGTCACCGTCCCGCTCGCGCCCGAACTCCAGGCCGAGCGCGAAGCGTTGCAGGCCGAGCAGGCCGAGTTGGACGAAGCGCACGGCGACGAATGCCCCTGGCCGGATGAAGCCACGACGCAATTGGAACGCATCGAAACCCGGCTGGAAGCGATCCGGGAGCAAACGTGGCAATTCCGGGACGAAGACAAGGCATGCGCCGGGGCCGTGGTCAGCGTCGAACCGGACGGCGAACCCTGCGTCCTGCGCGGGTTCGTTCGCAAAGAAGACCAGCGGCAGCTTGCCTCGGCGGCAGGCCACACCGGGAACGGCAACGGCAACGGGGCGGAAAGTAACGCCCACGATGAAGACGAGAACCGACCCGGCTTTTCCGGCGCGCTCGTCGAAGACCTGACCGCGCAACGCACCGCCGCGCTCCGCGCCCT
>DASWVC010000361.1:0-38159 GCA_036401335.1 Chthoniobacterales bacterium | reverse complement strand
AAAGGCAGGCAGGGGCGATCCCGGCGGTAATATTGGTTTTTGCAATCGGACCGCGGTTCATGGCTCAATGCTTGCTGAGGTTCATGCCCTTACCGTGAACGAAACACCTGATTCAGAAGGCAGTGCAAGGTCCACCGACCGGCGGACCTTTCTTCGAAGTGCGGTTTTGGCGGGCGGTGCAACGGTCGCTGGAACCGTTGCCTTTCCCTACCTGGCCAAAGGCGACACGAGTGTACCGGAGCCACAGCAAGTGCCCCTGCCCGCGGGCCTGACTGGACCGGGCAAGGCCAACCACTGGTACCTGCCGGCCACCGACAAAACCGTCCATTGGGGTTATTTCAGTAAGAACCTGAAGCCGATTATCGAAATCGAGTCAGGTGATTACGTCACCCTCGAATGCCTGACCCACCAGGCGGGCGACGACTACGAACGGATGATCGAAGGGGATCCCGGAGCCGAAAGCGTCTACCACTGGGCCAAGGACCAGAAAACCATCAATCGTCGCGGTGCCGGGCCGCTCGACGCCCCGGTCGGGGCGGGGGGCGGGGAAGGCGTGCACATTTGCACGGGGCCGATTCGCGTGCGGGGAGCGGAAGCGGGGGACATCCTCGAGGTCCGTATTCTCGACATGTACCCGCGGCCGTGCGGAAACCCAAAACACAAGCATAAGACGTTTGGAACCAACCTGGCGGCCAACTGGGGCTTTCACTACCACGACCTCATCGAGGAGCCAAAACCGCGTGAGGTGGTGACCATTTACGAGATCGACGCGACCGGCACGCGCGACTGGGCGCGGCCGTTGTACAACTACCGGTGGGGACCGGTGATCGATCCCTTCGGTGTGGAACACCGCATCTACGATTACCCTGGCCTGGTCGTCGACCCGGCCCGTATTCAGAAAAACGAAGGAATCTTGAAAAACGTGCGAGTGCCGATCCGGCCGCATTTCGGCGTCATCGGTCTGGCGCCAAAAGAAGCGGACATGGTGAGTTCCATTCCGCCGAACTACACCGGCGGCAACATCGACGATTGGCGGATCGGCAAGGGAGGCACGATGTATTATCCCGTCTCGGTTGACGGGGCACTCTTGTCTGCCGGCGACACCCACGCCGCGCAAGGCGATTCGGAGCTGTGTGGAACGGCCGTCGAGTCTTCCTGGACCGGCCTCTTCCAAATCATCCTGCACAAGCAACACGAGCTCCAGGGGTCGATGCTAAATGCGGTCAACTGGCCCCTCTTGGAAACCAAAGACGATTGGGTGGTGCACGGTTTCAGTTACCCGCAGTACCTGACCCAACTTGGTCCGGACGCACAACACGAAATCTACAAGAAGTCAGCGGTGGACCTTGCGATGCGGGACGCCTACCGCAAGATGCGCGATTTCGTGATGCACTCCCAAAAGCTGAGCGAGGACGAAACCATCTCGCTGATTTCGGTGGCCGTGGACTTTGGTGTGACGCAGGTGGTGGACGGGAACTGGGGCGTGCATGCCACGTTGAAAAAACGTTTGTTCGCAGGCGCGGACACGTAAAGGCGGACCAGGAAAAAAGGCCTTGTTTCCGCCGATTAACCCGCCTCCGGCAGACAGAGTTCAGCGTAGTTACGGTTCAACTGGGAACACATCGCCTCGACCACAAGCTCGTGATCTTGCCGCTGTGGCAACCCTGACACGGTTACCACCCCGATGGTACCTGCGCCGGCGACGTTCAACGGAAATGCGCCGCCGTGGGTCGCGTAATCGGCCGGCGGCAGGCTTTCGTTGAGGCTGGCGTTTTTCTGTTTCAACTCAAGGCCGACAGCGTAGGAGCTGCGGTGGAACCGCTGCACGGTGTTGCTTTTGCGCCGGATCCAATCGGCGTTGTCGGGCGTGGCGCCGGCAAGTGCCGTATAGAACAGTTGCTGGCCAAAGCGGCGCACCTCAATCGCCACGGGGTGGCCTCGGGAAAACGCGAGCTCCCGGAGTCGCTGGCCCAGGAGCCAGGCTGCCTCGGTTTCAAAGCCGGTCCAGGTCAGTTCCCGCTCCTGCCGGGCGATCCGTTCGACGTCGTCGTTTAATGCCATGAATTCCGCTCCCGTTCCGTTAAAGTTAACCGCAAAGTTTTGCCGTCCCCGGCCGCTTTCAACGCCGTTTCCACAACGGCCATGACGGCGATGGCCTGGATCGGCGGTACCGGGTTGGGTGCGTCGCCGGCCACCGCACGTTGCACCTCCGCGTAATAACGCCGGTAATCTCCCGGCGGGGCCGGGATTTTTCGGGGTGACGTCGTCGTTCCTTCGTACAGGCAGCCAGGCACCGGATCCTCACCCCAGGTGAGGCCGCCTGGCCGCTGCCCGGCTTTCAGGGAGGCTTCCTGCGAGTCGATTCCATGCTTGACCCAACTGCCCGCCGTCCCGTGAACGACAAATCGGGGAACCCCGCCTGCCGCCAGCATCGAGGCATGCAGAATGACTTCAAGGTGGTCGTAATGCAGCATCACGTGCGCCCAATCTTCGGTTTGCGCGGACGGGCGCTGGCAGACCAGGCGGGCGGTCACCGCCGCGGGAAGGCCGAAGAGCTGCAACGCTTGGTCGGCCAGGTGCGGACCGAGGTCATACCACACCCCGGAACCCGGACCGGCCTGTTCGCGCCACCTTGCCTGCACGGCCGGCCGATAACGGTCAATGTGCGACTCGAAGTGCAACACCTCGCCCAAATGCCCTTCCCGAATGACGGCCTGCGCCGCCAGGAAATCAGAGTCCCAGCGCCGGTTCTGAAACACCGACAGAAGCCGCTGCTCGGCGGTCGCCAGCGCGGCGAGCCGCCTCGCCTGTTCAAGCGTCACGGTAAACGGCTTATCGACCACCACGTGCTTGCCCGCCCGGAGCGCCGCCTCCGCCAAAGGTGCATGGGTTTCGTTCGGGCTGGCGATCACCACGAGCTCAATTTCCGGGTGGGTGGCGGCCGCCGCTGCGTCTGCCGTGACCTCCACCGCCGGCCAGTCCGCCAGTACCTTGTCTGCGTGGCGCGACGCGATCACGGCCAGCCGCAGGCCCGGGATGGCATCAATCAGGGGCGCATGAATTGTCTTGCCGGCATAACCGTAGCCGATCAGGGCGACCGGGAAAGCGATGCGGGGTACCGTCATCGTTGGACGTTAACAGTGCCGGACGGGAAAGGGGAAGCAAAACGGGTCGGTCACGGCATGTGCACCCTGCCGACATGCGGCCCCGGTTCGCACCCGCTCTTCAACTCGGGGGTTGTTATCCGAATCCTTTTGCCTTTGCCTGCACCCATGGTTACGGCCCGATGGTTTACGGCGTTGTGCTACGGGGGGATGATGAGCCTGGCAATCGGGCTCAACCTGATGCCGGTGTTCCTGACGAGCTTGAGCCTTGCCTTTGGCGGTCGTACCGGGTTGACGCAGGAACAATTAGGACGCCTCGGCGCCATCAGTTTCACCGGCGTGGTAATCGGCATCTTTGTGGCCGGTTCCCTGGCGGATCGGTGGGGTGCAAAGGTTTTCGCGCTGGCCGGCAACGGTTTTATCGGTGCCGGACTGGTTGGCATGGCTGTCGCACCTACTTACGGGGCCTTCTGTGCGACCGTGTTCCTGCTCGGCGGCGGGGCCGGCATCCTCGACATGATTTTGAGTCCCCTCGTCGCTTCCCTCAACCCGCAGCGAAGGGCGGCCTCATTGAACTGGCTGCATTCTTTTTACTGCGTGGGAGCAATGGCCACGGTTCTCGTGGGCACAATTGCGCTGCGCACCGGTTTCAGTTGGCGCCTGACCTGCCTGCTTCTTCTTGGGCTGCCGCTGGCGTTGGCGTTGGCGTTCGCTCCCCTCCGGTTTCCAAAGCTGGTGAGCGGTTCCGAAGCCCGTCAGCCGATGCGTCACCTGCTGCGTCAACGTTGGTTCGCCGGGGCCCTCGTTGCCATTTTTCTTGGTGGCGCAACCGAAATGGGCATGGCGCAGTGGTTGCCTGCCTACGCGGAACGATCGCTCGGCTTTCCCGGGTGGGTCGGCGGTACCGGGCTTCTGTTCTTTTCGCTGTCGATGGCCCTGGGACGCATGGCGATCGGCACGCTGAGCACGGCGGTGAATCCTTACGTCATCATGGCGTGGTGTTGCGGGCTGTCCGTCATCCTCTTCTTGCTTGGATCATTCCTTCCTGTGTCGGCCGCCGCCCTGGCCGCCTGCGTGCTGGCTGGGTTTACGGGAAGCGCGCTTTGGCCGACGTTACTCGCCGTGACCGCGGACCATTACCCTCGGGGTGGCGCGAGCATGTTTGCGGCCCTTGCCGCCTTGGGGAATGCCGGCGGGATCATGATGCCTTGGGTCGTTGGCTGGGTGGCCGACGCATCTGATCTCCGATGGGGCTTGGCGGTGTCCGGAGTTGCGCCCATGCTGCTCCTGCCTTTGGTCCTTGTGCTGAAACAGGGGCAGCGAGGGCCGGTGCCGTAATCAAGCCACGCGATCACGGCTTGACTTTCCCTAGAACAATACTCTCTTTGTCGAGTATGCCTGTTCGGGGGAAAAAACGATGATGCGCGCGTTTGGGTCGGCGGCAGCAGAGGACGCGGGGAAGAGCGGCCTTCAGCGTTCCACCCGGGTGGCCCGGGTGGTCGCGGGGCCTCTCGTGCCCTGGATCCTGCCCGTTGCGCTCCTGATTTTCTGGCAGGCGGTTTCCGTCCTCGGCTGGCTGCCCGCACGGGTATTGCCTTCGCCGGTGAGCGTGGCCGCAGCCGGTTGGCGGCTGACCCTTACGGGCGAACTTCCGGTTCACCTTCTCGAAAGCTGCCGCCGCGCTGCCCTCGGCTTCGTGATCGGCGGTGGACTCGGATTTTTTCTCGGGCTGGCCAACGGCTTGTCCCGGCCGCTTCATCGGCTTTTGGATTCGTCGCTCCAGATGGTCCGGAACGTGCCTCACCTGGCGCTCATTCCTCTGGTGATTTTGTGGTTCGGCATCGGGGAACCGGCCAAGTTGTTCCTGATTGTACTCGGTGTTTTCTTCCCTATCTACCTCAATACTGCGCACGGGGTCCGCTCGGTTGAGCCCCGTTTGGTCGAGATGGGCCGGAGCTATGGCTTATCAAAGTGGGATTTGGTTTTGAAGGTGGTGCTGCCAGGCGCGCTTCCCTCCATCCTGGTGGGAGTTCGTTACGCGCTCGGGATCACCTGGCTGACCCTGATCGTTGCGGAGACGATCGCTTCGGACAACGGGATTGGCTACATGACGATGAACGCCCGCGATTTCCTGCAAACCGACGTCATGCTTCTCGGCATTCTCCTTTACGCACTGCTCGGCAAACTGGCTGACCTCATGACGAGGTGGATGGAGGGCTACTTACTCCGGTGGAATCCCGCTTACCGGACCGCTTAGTGATATGATCACTTCCCTTTATTGTTCGCCCCGCGCCACCACCGGCAGGGTGGCGGCGCCGAAAACGCGGTTGCTTGCGGTTGAGCAGGTCTCCAGGCGATTTGGGTCTGCCTGGGCTTTGCATCCGATAAGCCTGGAGCTCGCACCTGCTGAAATCGTGGCGATCGTCGGGCGGAGCGGCAGTGGAAAATCGACTCTGCTACGTCTTGTGGCCGGTTTGGATGAGCCCACAAGTGGCCGTATTCTGGTCGAAGGGGAGCCGCTTCGCGCCGGGGTGAATCCGCATGCGCGTCTGATGTTCCAGGATGCAGCGTTATTGCCGTGGTTGTCGGTGCTGGACAACGTTCTCCTGGCAACCCCGCGGGGCTCGGACCGTGCGGCCGCGGCCAAATCCGCGCTCGACCAAGTCGGGCTTGGCGCCCGCGGCCGTGAGTGGCCCCTCGTGCTGTCTGGCGGCCAGCGTCAGCGCGTTGCCCTGGCGCGCGCCCTTGCGAGTGCGGCCAAGCTGATTTTGCTCGATGAGCCGTTGGGAGCGCTTGACGCTTTGACGCGGCTGGAGATGCAGAACCTGATCGAACGCCTGTGGATCGAACGCCGGTTCGCAGCGGTCTTGGTCACCCATGATGTCGAAGAAGCGGTGGCGTTGGCCGACCGGGTGCTGGTCATGGATGGCGGTTCTTTGGTTTTCAAGACGGCGGTGACCTTGGACCGGCCCCGGAAGCGGACCAGCCGCAGTTTTATCGAATTGAAGGAAAACGTTCTGGGCCAGGTGATGCGGAGTTCGTAGCTGCGTGCGGCCGGATTGGGAGCCCGCGCGGCCCGGAGCGGTTGGAGTTACCCGGTTGGGGCCGGGCTCATACCCGCAGCAAAACAGGATAAGCATCGGACAACGGCGATCGTTCTGCTATAGGGAGTTGAACCTCGTCAGTCCTGCCGATGCGGAAAGCTTTCTTGACTTGGGTTGGGCTAATGCCACTGCTGCCGGTTATGGCACGGCCGGCGGACCCGCACGCTCTGCCCGACGACATTCCGTCCGTGCTCTACGTTCCGGCCCATTTTGGCTGGTTGGAAAAACTGGCCGAACGATTTAACTTTTTTATCGACGGACTCGCACTGCAACTGAGCCTGACGCTCGGAGGGTGGAGCCGGCAGCCCTTGTTTTTCGCGCTGACGCCGGCCAAGGTGCTGCTCCTTTTGTTCATTTTGGCTTGCGGCCTCAGCCTGGCGTGGCTCACTCGCAGCTTCCTGCTGAAAATCCATGCCGGAGGCGGAACGGGTGCCGCTCCCGAAAACTATTGGCGGACCGGGCTTACGCTTGTGCTGCGGAGAGCCATCAGCCGTTTTTTCGTCTTTACCGGGGCTTTTTTTGCCTGGGTGCCGCTCTTGCCGCACATCGGACTGGCGTTGGGCGGCGTGCCCACGTTTGCTTTTGCAACCCGCGTGGCCGGCCTTGGTTACTTCGTCACCGTGCTGGCATTTTGCTTGCAGATCGTCCGGCTGGCGCAACGCTGGCTCGACCGGTTTGCCGGGATGCCGTCGCAAAAGTGGTACTTCGCGGCTTTCCCGGTGATCGGGCAGGCCTTTTATTACAACGTCGTCCTTTGTGCGTTTTCGACGGCCGTCTACATTCTTGAAATGCCTGCTCCCTTTCGGGATGCCTGCTACCAACTTGCTTCCCTGGCCGGAATCGTGGTCAACACGGTATTGTCCGTTCGCACGGTGCTCGCGGTTCAATCGATGTTGATTTTACGGTCCGGCAACCTCCACTCGGATGCTTACCGGCGAAGGCGGCTGGAGACCCGGGTCAAGGTTCTCGGTCGGATTTCCATCTTCGTCATTGTCGTCCTCGGTCTCGGGGCGTTGCTGATGGCTTACCCGCCGGTGCGCCAGTTTGGGACCGGCCTTCTGACGTCTGCGGGCGTGGCCGGAGTGATTGCGGGCCTGGCGGCTCAGAAATCCCTTTCCACCATGATCGCCGGGTTTCAGCTCGCCGTGACCCAGCCACTGAGAATCGACGACGAGGTGGTTGTGGAAGGGGAGTGGGGCGTCATCGAGGAGATCACCTTGACGTACGTCGTGATTCGAATCTGGGACCTGCGCCGCTTGATCGTTCCGATCAATTACTTTCTGGAAAAACCGTTCCAGAACTGGACGCGTAGCAGTTCCGATTTGCTCGGGGTCGTTTTCCTCTATGTGGATTTCCTCGTCCCGTTGGAAGAACTGCGGGCGGAGACCGAGCGCATTGTCCATAGCGCAGAACTCTGGGACGGCCGTGTGTTTGCTTTTCAGGTCACGGATTTTAAATCTGAATGTGTCGAGATCCGCATCCTGGCAAGCGCATCTTCGGCCCCGCGGACGTTTGACCTCCGGTGCGAGGTCCGGTCCAAAATTCTGTCCTTTTTGCAACAACGGCACCCGAATGCTTTCCCGAGGGTACGGGCCGCGATCGGGCGGCGGCCGGCTTTCGACCCACTCGAAACAAACGACGGTCCGCCACCGAGAAGCAAACCGGTGCGAACGCTCGGCTGAACGTTGCTGCCGCACCCGGGCCGCGCCTTCTCCGGGAGCGGAGCTCCCTCACGTCCCCTCGCTGGCACAACGCACGTTGTGCAAAGGCCTACAAACGCCCTGCGTGCCCGACGGCGGCGCGGTAGTGCTGCAGGATCTGTTTGGCCGCGAAGACCATCGCGGAGATCTGGTTTGCAACTGATTGACTGCGCGGCGTGCAAAGGCTCAGGCAGAAAGGACGTGGGCGCAGGTGCCGGGTGTCAAAGATGGAATTTGCGGTGGCCGAAAACGCGGGCCAGAGCCGGACCGGCTCAGGTGCAAGCGGCACAAAACGTTGCGCCAGCTCGATTGCGGGCCAGACAATTTCGGTCGCCATCACCCGGCTGCAGGTCCGGATCTGAAAACCAGAGATGGGTTGGTTTCCCTGGAGAAAGATGACGGCGTCAAACCCGTTTCCCGTGAGTTCATGCTCGATAAAACGGACGGCAGGATCATCCGAGCCATGCCAGAAGTCTTCTGCAAACCTGCGGCCGGGCATACGGGGTAGGGGATTGGCACGAGGGTAGCCGAACAGGGCCACGTCTTTGGCCAGCAGTGGCGCGAGGTCAAGCTCGACCAGGAACTTGGCGAGGGCCGTGGTGGCCACAACGTCCTCCGGTGTCAGGCCGGCAATCAACGCCACGCGAATGGGCATACCGCGGCCTCGAGGACCGATCAACACAAAGTTAGGGGCCACTTCGTCCTCCTGGCGGAAGCTTCGCCACCTCGCCATGCTGGGTGATTGGGCAACGAGTGCCTCCAACGGCTCGAGCCAGGCATCGTTGGGCTCAAGGGCAGCAGCGGTTGCCTGAGGCAAGCGGAAAGCGGCGGAGGTAGGCATAGGTGAAGGCGTTGGGGTGGCAGGGAGGCCGCAGGGCACCGACGGCCACGAACCTAGCCAGCGTGCGATAAATGTCTACTAATTTTATAGGGTAAACCCTGCGATCTTCGCCCCGGACGGTCCCCACCCGTCAACTGCCAAAATCTTTTCAACTCCGCAACCGAGCCGTGAAAGACCCCAATAAACCGCTCGATCGGCGGAGCGCTGCCTATTTCAACTCAGAATACCGTTCCGCAGACGCCAAGTTGGAGGATTCAATAAGCACTGCGGGCAATAGCTCACCTTGCACCGGCTTTTTTTCACGCACGTTTTGCACGAGCGCATCCATCGCCATGGTTACCTGCTTCAACGGGTATTCAACGCTCGCCGCCAACTCTCCATCTCTTATTTTCGAAAGTGCCTCAGGGGTTCCGTCGCAGCCGACCACCACAACAGCCCCCTTCGGCACACCGGCCTGCTGGAGCGCCGACAAAACCCCCAGGGCCATGTCGTCGTTCGAGGCGATAATGGCGTCCGGCCGGCCGATCCCGGTTAACATGTTCTGGGTCAGGGTAAATCCCTCGGCCCGCATCCAGTTTCCCGTTTGCTCAAAAATAATGGGGTACTTGTCCCGGACGGAATTCAGCGTCGCGTGAACCCCTTTTGCACGGTCGGTAGCAGGGCTGCTCCCAGGTTGGCCCGTAAGAAACGCGATTTTGGCTCCAGCCGGAAACCGCTGGAGAACGTAGTGGGCCATGGCCGCGCCGCCGCTCACGTTGTCCAAGCCGAAGTAAGCCAGTTCCGATTTCGCGCCTTCGACCGTGCGGTCAAACATGACAATGGGAACGCCGGAAGCAAGGACCTCATTGACGACGGGGGTGAGGGCACGGGCGTCATTCGCCCCCAGCGCAATGCCGTCAACGCCCTGATTAAGGGCATTCCGAAGGTCACTCGACTGTTTTGCAGAGTTGCCCTGGCCATCCTGCAGGATCAGCGTTACTCCCAGCTTTTGTGCTTCCCTGGTCGCCGCTTTGGCCGCCGCAGCGTTCCAAGTATGGGCCATGTTGGGCAGGTTCACCACGATTTGCACGTCTTTCCCGTTTGCCTCGTCAGACGCCGTCAGCGTTATCGCACAACAAACCAGGAGAACAGCATGCCCGAAGGCCCCGCTTAACTCGGAAAAAGAAACGTTTGGCATGGGAAGAACGGTGCGTGTTAACAGAAAGCAGCCTGAAGCCGTCAGGCCGCCTTCTCCGAAACTGACCCGTTCATAACCCTTCAGGGAGGGCAACATCCAGCAAAAATGCGAATGCCGCCGGGAATCCAGCTCAGCGCGGCGTGCCGGCCTGCCCGGAAGATCGCAGGTCCCCAAACGGACCCACATAGGAAGTGCTGTCCGCAGGCGCAGGGTCGTTCACACCCAAAAGCGGAAAAAGAAGTTCAGCCACGCGGTAGGCCTCTTCCAGGTGAGGGTAGCCTGACAAAATGAACGTGTCGATGCCGAGGGCCGCGTACTCCTTCAGGCGGTTGGCCACGGTTTCCGGATCGCCAACCAGGGCCGTTCCGGCACCCCCGCGGACCAACCCGACGCCCGCCCAAAGGTTCGGGCTGATCTCCAGGCTCTCGCGCCTTCCGTCGTGCAGCGCAGCCATTCGCTGCTGGCCGACCGAATCGAACCGCGCGAAGCTTTGCTGGGCAGCGGCAATGCTTTCGTCGGTTACGTAACGGATCAGGTCGTTGGCCGCAGCCCAGGCTTCGCGTTCGGTTTCCCGCACGATGATGTGGACGCGCAAACCGAAACGCAGGGTCCGTCCTCGGGCCGCCGCCAGTTCACCGACCTCCGCGAGCTTGGCCGCGACGGCGGCCGGCGGTTCTCCCCAGGTCAGGTAGACATCGACGTGTTCCGCCGCTACTTGATGACCCGCGGCAGACGATCCCCCAAACCAGATCTCCGGGTATGGCCGTTGCACCCCGGGCCGGTAGAGCCTGGCGTCGTGGACTTCGAGGTGAGCCCCCTCGTAATCGACGGCCTCCCCGGCCAACACACGACGAAAAATCGTCAGGAACTCATCGGTCAACTGGTAACGCTGGTCATGCTTAAGGAAAAGGCCGTCACCTGCCAGTTCGACCGGATCGCCCCCCGTGACGACGTTCAAAAGGAGCCGGCCGCCGGAGTAACGGTCGAAGGTTGCTACCATGCGCGCAGCCAGGGTAGGCGAAACCAACCCTGGCCGCACCGCCACCAGGAATCGCATGCGCCGTGTGAGCGGGACGAGCGCGGACGCCACGATCCAGGCATCGTCGCACGTGCGTCCGGTTGGCAACAGCGCGCCGTAGTAGGAGAGCTCATCGACCGCTTGTGCGATCTGGCGCACGTACCCGAGGTTTGTGTCGCGCCCGCCTTGAGCAGACGCAAGGTAGCGGCCATCGCCGAACGTCGGAAGAAACCAAAGAAGTTTCATGGGGCAGAAGGGCTTGCCGGCACGCCGGGCACCACGGGCACAGCCTCGGCAACGCGGATGGACTTCGGAATTAACTTGAGCGCAAAAAAGAGGTCGGCAATCGCCTGCTGGTCAGCGACCACCGGCGGGTTGACCGTTTGAAAGCCCCACGGCTCACGGCGGATGATGGACTCCAGGATCTGGGGCGGCATTCCGACTTCTTTCGCCAGGAACTGGGCCACATCGGACGGTTTGTCCGTTGTCCACCGGGCCGCGTGGTCGACGGCGATCACCAGGTCCGGTAAAAACTCCGGGTGCTTCTCCACAAAACTGCGCGTGGAAAGAAAAAATTCCCGATTGGCGGCCAAACCTTTTGCCGTGACCAGCACCTTCGCGCCGGTGGCCTGCTGGGCAGCGGTCAGGAACGGGTCCCAAATCGCCCAGGCATCGACGCTCCCTCCCTCAAAGGCCGCCCGGGCTTCAGGCGGGGGCAGGAAAGCAGTGTGCACGTCCGCGTATTTCAGGCCTGCCTGCTCCAACGCTTTTACCAAAAAATAATGCACGTTCGACCCTTTGTTCAGCACCACCTTTTTGCCTTTAAGGTCGGCGACGGAGTTGATGGCAGACGATTTGGGCACCAGGAGAGCTTCCCCTTCGGGGAAAGGCGGCTGATTGCCGAGATAAACCAGCGCAGGATTTGCGGCCTGGGCGAAAATGGGTGGAGCTTCACCGGTGTTGCCCACGTCAATGCTGCCGGCGTTTAGCGCCTCAAGCAATTGGGGGCCAGCGGGAAAAAGTAACCACTGCACTTTTTTGCCCTGGGCCATCAGCGCCTTTTCAAGATTGCCCTGGGCGCGAACGATGTTGAGCGTGCCGTATTTCTGGTAGCCGATCCGGACCAAGCTGCCGTCAGCACCTCGAGCACGCACGGCAGAGGCCGTTAACGTCAGCACCATCAGCGCAACGCGCATGAACGCGGACAGGCCGCGCGACGAACCGGAAGCGCTTGCAGCGGTTAGATGAAACATGGAGGGTTTTTGGAAGCCGCAAAAGTCTAGTGTGACACTAGGGTAACTAAGGCCGAAAGGGTCGTCCAATAAAATCAGGCCTGGCAGGATCCCGCGCCACCGTTTCGCCTTTACTTCCGGTTCCCAGGACCGTCAAGCTGCGCACAAACCTACCTTCCATGATTTTTATAAAAAAGATGCACCTGGCTTCTCTGGTGGCGGTAGCAGTGTCCTTTGCTCCTTTCCTTTGCGCCCAGGAGGTTATGTACGACCTCACCGGGACGTACGCCACAGATCAAGCCCAGCCTGCCACCGACTTGGCGGCGCCCGGCGGCCTGTTTGACTTTCATTTTCTTGTTCCCGAACGGGTCCCCATCACCGGCAGCGTTAACCAGCCGTATTACGTCAATACACCAATCCTGTCCGGAACTTACCAGTTCGGGGGAATCACCGAAACCACCCTAAGCGGCTCTTACCAATACGCTCAATCCGGCTACAATCGCACGAGCCTGCTCCTGCATACCGCGATCGCCACCATCGACCTTGAAGCGTTCGGGCAAGGTCCGGGCAACCTTCCGCCCCTGGCCCTGCCAAATGCGGACTACTCAGAGGCGCTTTTCCGGACCGGCAACCTTGGCCAGAACGACGCCCGCTACGTCGCGTTCTCGTTGGCCGGCGGCACCCAGACCGCCGTGTCGATCGGCAGCCCCGTTACCATCGTCGGGACTACGGTGCCGGAACCAGCCACCGCCGCCTACCTGGCAGTGGGGTTCGTGGCCCTGCTCGGCGTGACGCGGATTTGCGGGCGAAAGCCGTCCGGCCGGCGCACGGATCACTGGCGCTAACCAGTCCCGCCGGTGCACCGATTTTTTTAATCCGGCTACCTTCAACCCGTCACTCGTGAACGCACAGGTATGGTTGCCCGGCTTCCGTGTGGGAAGCTTCACCCGGAGTCGGCCCGGGTCACGGGCCCATTCCAATCTTTCCTCGTACCGCAGCGGGCTCACGGCGGTAGCGGTCTGCCAGAACAAAGCCCGGATGCCGGTCAACTGCCCGCGCTCAAGGTCAAGCGCCGCGGCGTGCCTGGCCGACGTCGCCCTCGTAGCGGGTCAGGTGGGAAAGGAGCGATGAAAGGTCCGTCCCCAGATCGGCCGGAAGCGCTCCGGCGGAGCCGCTGGCCAAGTCCGCCTTGGCGCTTTGCAGGAACTCGGTTTCAGTCACACCCGATTCCTAGCCTTCATCGGACCGTTCGTGAAGCAGTTAAATTGCGTCAGACGAGCGGCCCGCCAACGACGCCGAAGGCCGCCTGTTCACCGGGGGGCCGGACCCGGGAAAGACGGCCGGACGTGCGCCCGGCCGGCCCAACGATTCGGCCGTAAAGTCCCAGCCGTGGAGTGATTACTTCTTGGCCGCACTGACGTTGATCACCGACGTGGCGATCGTCGTCAGCTTCTGGTCCGTTTCCGTCTCCTCGGCCAGCGTAGTTTGAAGCAACTTAGCCCCTTCTTTGTCGCCCAGCAGTTCCGCGTACGTGCGTGCACAGCCGTACCCGGCCATCTCGTAGTGCTCAACCCTTTGAGCCGCCGCGATCAATCCTGCGTCCCGCACCTCGGCGTCGGCTTCTTCCTCCATCATTTCCGCGCCTTCGGCCAACACGCCTTCCATGCCTTTGCATTTCGGACCGCGGGTGGTTTGGCCATGGCTTTGCAAAAGCTGCTCCAAGCGAGCGGCTTGTTCTTTGGTTTGTTCAAGGTGGGCTTTAAAGCCGGCCGCGAGTTGTTCATTGTTGGCGGCTTTCACCATTTTGGGAAGCGCTTTGATGATCTGCCTCTCAGCGCTGTAAAGGTCTTTTAATTCGTGAACGTAAAGGTCTTTGAGGGTTTGAAGTTCCATGGTGTTCGTGAGGCCTTCGCACGTGCGGGTGCAACTGGCCGGTCCAAAATCGCGGAGCCGCTCCACGCCCGATGCCGGCAAGCGGAATCTGCTGTTCCTCTCACCGGCAAGTTCGCTACTTTGCGCCGATGAGGCTGACTGCTTGGTTTCGGGAAAAGTGTAAACAGGTGCTTAGCCTGGACGGGCCTCCTCACGCCATCGCGCTGGGAATGGCGGTCGGAATGTTTTTCGGGTTGATCCCGCTGTGGGGCCTCAAGACGCTCCTGGCCATCGGCATCGCCCGGCTGTTGCAGGGAAGCGTGGCGGCCGCCGCCATTGCCGTGACGCTGCACGACCTGATCTTGCCGCTGCTGCCCCTGGTGCTGCGCTGGGAGTACAAAGTCGGCTACTGGCTCTTGAGCCGGCCGCATGCGTTTCCGCCGCGGCTCCAGTTGGTGCATCACCACCCTGCGGTCTGGCTGCACTGGTCCACCTTTCTTACGGTCGGAAGGCCATTGCTGGTTGGCTCCGTGATTGTGGCGACCCCGATCGCCGTCGTTACCTATTACCTCGCGCGGATCTTGCTCGAACGTTGGAAAGCGAAACGCACGTTAGCCCGGCGCGGCTAGCAATCGAGGCGCGGCAATGGCCCGCCCCGGGCTTCCCCGCTCACGCCGCGCGCGGGCCAGGAAACGAACCGCGCAGGCCGGCGGGGCTGCCCTCCAAAATCGTTTGGCAAGATGGCGGTAAGCATCGTAACAGGCATTCACCATGCCTCCTTCCGCCCTGAATCACATCGCCCTCAACTGCCAGAACCTTGCCGCGCAAGAATCATTCTTTTGCAAACATTTTGGCTTTAAACGTTCGCGAACGTTCAACGCCGGCCAACCCAACGAATTCATCATGCTCAAGCTGGGGTCCGTGCGGCTGGAACTTTTCCCGACCGCTACGACCGCCGGCGAGCAGGGTGGAGAGCAAACGATCGGGTTCAAGCACCTTGCCCTCGACGTCCCTAACCTCGAGGAGGCGCTTGAGGCGCTACGTGCCGACGGGATCAAGCCCGACCCGATCATTGACCAGCCTCACGTGGTTCCCGGGATGCGGATCGTTTTTTTCCGGGATCCCGAAGGGAACATTATTGAGTTGATGGAAGGCTACCAGGACGAAGCCTAGGCACCCCCACTTCCCCTTCAGGCAATCTTTTTTATGCGGGGTTGCGATCCTTGAACGTCCTGCGCTGCCCTGACCGGCGTAGCTCACCTGGTATGTTGATAAAACCCGAGCCAAGGTCACGCGATTCCCGAAACGGGTCTCAACGGAAGCAGGAAGGGGGTTCGTCATGGCGTCAATCCCGCTGAGAAGCTTTGGTCAGGGGGGCGACCGGATTTCTGCGCTCGGCCTGGGTGGGCATCACCTGGGCGATGCCGAGAATGAAAAAACCGCCGTTAAGATTGTGCACGCGGCCATTGATGGCGGAATCACCTTTTTTGACAACTGCTGGGAGTACAACCGCGGCAAGTCAGAAAACTGGATGGGAAAGGCGTTGAAAGGACGGCGCGAAAAGGTGTTTCTGATGACCAAGGTTTGCACGCACGGACGGGACGCCTCCCTTGCATTCCGGATGCTGGAAGAATCGCTGCGGCGCCTGCAAACCGATTACCTCGATTTATGGCAAATTCATGGGGTCTCGTTCGACAACGACCCCGACCTATTCATCCGCCCCGATGGCGCGGCAGAGGCGTTGGCACGCGCAAAACAGGAGGGTAAAGTGCGGCACGTCGGTTTCACGGGGCACAAGGATCCCTCGATTCACCTGAAGATGCTGGCGACTGGGTTTCCGTTCGATGCGGTACAAATGCCGCTGAACCCTTTTGATTCCGGTTTTCACAGCTTTGAAAAGCAGGTGCTTCCGGAATTGAACCGCCGCGGCATCGCCGTACTTGGCATGAAACCGTTCAGCGGCAAAGGTGAACCCGTAAAGAAAGGCGTCCTCACACCGGCGGAAGCCCTGCGCTACGCGATGAGCCTTCCGGTGACGACGACGATCACAGGAATGGAAAAGCTCGACATCCTGAACCAAAACCTGGGCATCGCGCAGAACTTCGAACCAATGACCCCTCAGGAAATGGACGCCCTGCGGCAGCGCTGCGGGGCCATGGCCGCCGACGGCCGCTTCGAGCACTACAAGCTGTCACTCCAATTTGACAATCCGGAAGCCCGCCTTGCTCACGGGTATCCGGTCGATCCGAATCAGATGGAAGTTAAGGAAATGCTCAAGGAGAGCGAGAACACCGGGCATCCTTATCCGGAGATGAATTCATGATTCAACGAAGCTCGCCAGATTCGGGCAGTTTAGATCGCCGTGGGTTTGTGAAAGGCACGGCGCTGGCGGCTGCCGGAGTATTGATTCGGACGGAGGGCACGGCCCACGGCGGTTCTGCCGTTGGGCCGGCCAGGGAGGAACCGCCCGCGAGAACCGGAAGGGTGCCGGAGAAATGGCTGGGCAAAACGGGCGTCAAGGTTTCTGCCCTGGGGGTAGGAGGTTATCATCTTGGCAGCGCCAAAGATCAGCAGGAAGCGTCGACGATCGTAGCCCGCGCCTTAGATGCCGGGGTGACTTTTTTTGACAATGCGTGGGAGTACCACCAGGGCGAGAGTGAAACCCGTTTGGGCAACGCGCTCCAGGGGCGGCGGGACGAGGTGATCCTAATGACGAAAGTATGCACCCATGGGCGCGGAAAAGAAGTGGCCATGCGGATGCTGGAAGAGTCCTTGCGCCGGTTGAAAACCGATCACCTGGACATTTGGCAGATCCACGAAGTGGTGTACTACAACGACCCGGACCTGATTTTCGCGCTTGGCGGGGTAGCCGAAGCCCTCCTGGTGGCCAAGGAGCAAGGCAAAGTACGGTTTGTTGGATTCACCGGCCATAAAGATCCCGCCATTCACCTGCGGATGCTGGCGCATGATTTTCCGTTCGACACGGTTCAAATGCCTTTGAATTGCTTCGATGCTACTTACCGCAGTTTCGAGACGCAGGTCCTGCCCGAGGTAATCCGGCGTGGGATGGCGGGCTTGGGCATGAAAAGTCTTGGCGGCAGTGGTGAGATGATCACGAGCGGAGCAATCACGCCGGAGGAGGGCCTCCGCTACGCCATGAGTCTGCCGGCTGCAACCACGATCAGCGGGATGGAGTCCCTTGCCGTGCTGGAACAGAACCTGGAGATCGCCTGTAACTTTGTCCCCATGGAGGCGGCGGAAATGGACGCCCTTCGGCAACGGTGCCAGGCCTTTGCGGCGGATGGCCGGTATGAACGTTTTAAATCGACCATGTATTACGACGCTGACGTGGGCCGGGAGCAGCATGGCTACCCCGCCACCAAGGACTTGCCGCTTTGAGAAGGGGTCAAGCGTCCGGGAGCCTGACCGTTTTCCGCCATCTGGTCCTCAAGATCGAGTAGCGGCAGCCTTTCGGAGGCGTCTGAGAATCCCTTAACACGCGAACCATTAGGACATGACGACAACACTCAGTGGCAAGGTGGCATTGATTACGGGCGCAAGCGCGGGCATCGGTCAAGCGTGCGCCCGGGTTCTGGCGGAGGCCGGGGCTAAGTTGGTTCTTACGGCCCGGCGCCAGGATCGATTGGAAGAACTCGCCCGCCAAGTGGAAAAACTTGGCACGCAGGCCGTCCATTTTGCAGGTGACGCCCGCGAGGAAAGTACAGCCCACGGCACGGTCGAAGCCGGCCTGAAATCGTTCGGCCAGATCGATATCCTGATCAACAACGCCGGCGCGGGTAATTACAAAAACCTCGTTGATACGAGCGCACAGGAGTACGACGACCTGATGGACACGAACGTGCGTTCAACGTTTCTGTTCACCCGACACACCGTTCCCGTCATGTTGCAACAGAAGGCAGGGACCATTTTGATGATTTCTTCCATGGCCGGCGTCTACGGATTTGCGGGAGAAGCCGTCTACTGCGCGACCAAATTTGCGCAGGTCGGCTTTGCTCAGGCGCTCGACAAAGAACTGCGGCCGCACGGGATCAAGGTTGGTGTGATCTGCCCGGGCGGAGTTAAAACCGAATTCGCGATCGGCCGCGGCCGGACGGAAGCAGGGGTAAGTGACTCAGCGATGCTGGAGCCTGACGACGTTGCCGGCGCGGTTCTCCTGGCCTGCAAACAATCACCGGGTTCACGGATTATTGAGATCCAAATGCGCACCATGGCCGAACCCCTGACCTGAGCAGCCCGCTCCGGTTCCAGACCTGCCGTTCCAGGGACCGCCTGCTTCTCACCCGAAAGTAATGCGGCGTGGGAACGCACAGGCCCGGCAGGACTGGCGGAATGAAAGGTGCCGGCGGTAATCGCCTTCTGCAAGTCGGGGGTCGCTGCCCTCCTCGGCTTGGGTGCTCCGGCTTTATTGGCCGCACCTCGAGCTTGCTCACTGAGGTTCGTGGTTTTCCCATTCCGTCTCTGGTCCGATGCTCGCCGAGGGCGGCATCGGACTTGTCAGGTCGCCCAAGGCGTGGAGACGAAGGTTGCGGCTCGCAACTTCCTTGGCCACAGCCTGACAGACGGCACCAACATCACGAACGCCGCGGTGCTCGCACCGTCTGGGATGATGGCTGGGCGAGGGGAGGCAAAAGGGTGCAAACGTGCGCAGCCTCAGAAAAAAGCTGGACTCAGGGCGTACTCTTAGGCCATAGTAGTGCACTCCTTGAATCAAGGGTCAGGGAACTTTTCCTTACCCTTCAGCTTTAAGAGGATCAAGGCAGTTTGGTGAACCCGAGGTTCTGAACGCAGGCTGCCCTACGGATGGAACTCGGGAGCTAAGAACTAATGCGGGTCAGTCCCGCCGTGAACTTTGAATGCCGCAACGACTAAGGAAGCTTTGTGATTCATTTCCAGAGACTGTTTGGCCAGCTTTTCATCCCCGACCCCACCGGATCTCCCTTGACCCCGGCGGTTGCCTGCGGCACAGACACGCGTCCGCTTCCTCCCGGCAGGAAGGTATTTTGGGGCAAGGTGCCACTTGGCCGTAGCCACGGCCGTGCGTAGGTGGGCGCTGACCGGGTGAAGCAAACACGCATAGCCGTCAACTCGAACGGACCGTCCACGAAAACCATGACGCGTCAGGCGCAAACACGGACACCCCGGCGGCACGGGTCGCGCGCCAGTGCGCGGGTGGAGCTTTCCAGCCCCGGCGGGCAGGCCGACCTTGGTGCCGAGCGGAGCCCTTTCCTCCGTCTCAAAGCCAAACCGACCGTTTTAAGGCACCCCTACGTCTGGCGGGCGCTCTAGTCCGTGCGCACAAGCTCGTTGTCGAAGTGATGACTCCTGATCTGCCCCCATGGCAGGTGGAGGAGAAGGTCATGCTGACGCCCATGCCGTATTGGTAAAGCCCCTTCGGGAACGAACAGTCATGGGTTGAGATTCGACGAGGGAGGGCCTTTCCGTCATACCTTTTGTGGGTCGTGTATGAAGGTGGCCACGATCAAGGAGCATTGTATGGCAAAGCTTATTTCCGTGAACGTCGGTCTTCCTCGGGATGTCACCTGGCGAGGGGAGACTGTTCACACCGGCATCTGGAAGCAGGCAGTGCAGGGCAGGCGAATGGTTCGACGGCTGAATGTTGCAGGCGACGGGCAAGGAGATCTTGCCGGACACGGAGGAGAGCATCGTGCGGTGATGGTGTACCAGATGGACTCTTATCGGCACTGGGAGGCTTACCTGAGCCGTAGCGACTTCACCTTTGGACAGTTCGGCGAAAACTTCACGGTCGAGGGTTTGCCGGATGACCAGGTAGGCATCGGGGATCGCTACCGGATCGGCGCGGCGCTCTTCGAAGTGACGCAACCGCGCGTGACGTGCTACCGCGTGGGCATTAGAATGGATGAGCCGCGCATGGCCGCGCTGCTTGTGTCTCACCGCCGGCCCGGCTTTTACC
This sequence comes from Chthoniobacterales bacterium, assembly GCA_036401335.1. Lineage (GTDB taxonomy): Bacteria > Verrucomicrobiota > Verrucomicrobiia > Chthoniobacterales > JAFAMB01 > DASWVC01. The sequence continues at coordinate 18,158 of DASWVC010000361.1, read as the reverse complement.
TCCGTGTACTTGAGGAAGGGGAAGTCGGCCCTGGCGACGAAATCACGAAAGTGGCGGATGGGCCGGAACCCGTAACGGTGGCCACGATCGACGCGCTGCTCTACCTGCCGGGCCACCCGCGTGAGCAACTGGAGAAGTCGTTGCGCATCCCGGCGCTTAGCGCTGGCTGGAAGAATTCTTTGCAAGCATTGCTCGACCGGGGAAGTACGGAGGCGGGAAATCCTGGCCTGACGACTTCAACCGGGCCGCCGCCGGCGTGGCCCGGCTTCCGGGCGCTGCGGGTCGCAAAGGTGAATCGGGAGACTGCCAACGTGATTTCGTTGTCGTTGGAACAAACGGACGGGGCACCCCTGCCTGCAGCCCTGCCCGGACAGTTCTTGGTCCTTAGGTTGCGCCTCCAGCCTGGTCTACCACCGATCCTCCGGAACTATTCGATGTCAGGTGCACCAGGCGCGAATGCCTATCGGGTGAGCATAAAACATGAATTGAATGGCGCCGCGAGTTCGTTCCTGCACAATCATGTAAATGCTGGCGACGTTCTGGAAGTTAGCGCACCGAGGGGCGGGTTCACACTGAGGTCCGGCGATGGACCCGTCGTCCTGGTAAGCGCTGGCATTGGGGCAACTCCCGTGCTCCCCATGCTTCACGCACTTGCCGCCGGCTCGTCGGCCCGCGAAGTCTGGTGGCTGTACGGGGCGCGCAATCGGCATGAGCACCCTTTTGCGAACGAATCGCGCGGCCTTCTACAGAAGCTTGCCCACGGCCAGAGTCATATTGTTTACAGCAAGGCCGACGCTGAGGATCAGCTCGGCGTGGATTACGACTCCGCCGGCCACTTGACCGTGTCCCTCGTCGATCGGCTCCGCGTCCCTCGAGATGCGGATTTCTACCTCTGTGGACCGCCATCATTCCTGCGCAGCTTTACTGCGGGCCTTGGAGGCTGGGGCGTCGAGCCTACAAAAATTCACGCCGAGGCTTTTGGACCGGAGCAATCAATGACACCCGGCATCGCGCCGTCTTTACCACGTCCTGTGCACCTCCCCGCGGGCACTCCCGGGGCCGGCCCGCAAGTCTCGTTCACGCGAAGCGGGCTGACGGTCCCGTGGAACTCCTCTTTCCTGAGTCTACTGGAACTCGCTGAGGCCTGTGACATTCCCGTAAAGTGGTCCTGTCGCACCGGTGTATGCCACACGTGCGAATGCGCGTTGATCGGCGGGGCAATCGACTATCAACCGGCCCCACTTGAACCGCCAACCGAAGGCAACCTGTTGATTTGCTGCGCGCAACCGCGGGGCGGCGTGGAGATCGACCTCTAGTTGTTGCGCTGTCGATGACTCGGGACAGACCGGTCGCAGGGCCAACTGCCCAGGAATTGAATGAATCTAATCCTTGCAGGCCAACCGCCAAAATCGCAGGCTCGGTCTGGCATGGATCGTGACCTCTTTATTCCCGTGTTGCTCGGCACGCCCCGGCAAGGGCGTGAAAGCGAACACGTAGCCCGGTTTGTCCAAACCCAAATTGCTCAACGTCCCGAATTAAGGACAAGCCTGATCGATGTCCGTCAACTGCCCTTTCCGACCGATGACGAGGGCGAGGCGATCAAAGATCCGGCCTTTTCCGCGACCATTGGGCGGGCCGACGCGCTGGTGATTGTTGCGCCCGAATACAACCATGGCTACCCTGGCATTCTCAAGCATGTGCTCGACACAAACCTTAAAGAATACATTCATAAGGCGGTCGGCATATGCGGGGTGTCGGCTGGGCCATTCGGCGGAGCCCGCATGATCCAGGGACTTTTGCCCGTTTTGCGTGAACTGGGCCTGGTGACAATCTTCTGGGACATAAATTTTTCCAACGTGCAAGAGGCGTTTGATCCGGCCGGCAGCTTGCTTGACAACGCGTACATCAAGCGCACCGAGAAATTCCTGGACGAACTTGTTTGGATGGCCACCACGCTGCGTCATGGACGAGAACGGGTGAGCATTGAGGGGCAAGGCGGAGCGTCATCGGGAGGGGCGTAAAGCAGCGGGCTTTTTCTAGCGCGAGCGCACCAGCATGCCGCAACCATTGAAGGCTTCCCCGGCCCCAGAAGCCGATCCCGCTTCCGTGCCGCCCGTCCAGGCACCTCCTGCGACAGCCTTGTTCAGCCTGCTGGCGGGACTCATCATCATCGCGGCGCTGTTCCTGGCCCGCGAGGTATTGGTGCCGGTCACGCTGGCAATCCTGCTATCGTTCGTCCTGTCGCCGCTGGTGAGTTTGCTCCGGCGCCTGCCGATCGGTCGCACCGCCCCGGTACTTCTCGCCGTTACCCTGGCGTTGGCCATCGCGCTGGGGCTCAGCAGCCTGATCGGTGTGCAGATCGCCGATCTCGCGCAGCAAGTGCCGAGGTACGCGAGCACGATCGAGAAAAAGGTGGAGACGCTTCGGGGATTGACCCTGGACCGCGCCAACCGGATTCTGCGAGGCATCGGCAGGCAGGTCGAACGTGAGTCCCAGGGCCAGGCACCGACTGCTCCCGGCAACCCCGCCGCTGAAGCGCCGACCGCTCGGGACCCGAAGCCTATGCCGGTGGAAGTGCACAGCCCGGACCCTTCACCTTGGGAGTTGACGCAGCGCATTTTGTCGCCACTGTCCGGTCCGCTTTCCACCACGGCGCTGGTGTTTATCGTCGCGGTGTTTGCCCTCCTCCAGGGTGAAGACTTGCGCGACCGCTTCATCCGCCTTACCGGGTCGGGTGATTTGCACCGCACCACGCTGGCGTTGGACGACGCGGCCAGTCGCCTTAGCCGCTACTTTCTAACCCAGTGCGCGATCAACGTCGGCTTCGGCGTCATCATCGCGGTCGGCTTATCCATCATCGGCATTCCTTTGCCCGTCCTTTGGGGTGTTCTGGGTGCGCTCATGCGCTTTGTCCCTTATGTGGGATCCCTCCTTTCAGCGGTTTTTCCCCTGGCTCTGGCGGCTGCGGTCGATCCGGGCTGGACGAAGCTGATGTGGACGGCGGGACTTTACTTTGTCGTCGAACCGGTCATCGGCCAAGTGTTGGAGCCGCTGCTCTACGGGCACTCCACCGGCCTGTCCCCGTTTGCAGTTATCGTGGCGGCCATCTTCTGGGGGTGGTTGTGGGGGCCCGTAGGGCTGATCATTTCGACGCCTCTCACCCTTCTGCTGGTGGTGCTGGGCCGGCATGTCAGGCGGCTGGAGTTTCTCGACGTCTTGCTGGGTGACCGGCCGCCCTTAACGCCCGTTGAAAGTTTTTATCAACGCTTGTTGGCCGATAACCCGGACGAGGCGCAGGCCCAGGCGGAGCTGCTCCTGAAAGAGCGCTCACTGTCGTCTTACTACGACGAGGTGGCGCTTAAAGGATTGCAACTGGCGGCAGCTGATGCGCAGCGCGGACGACTCGGACCAGACCAGCTTGAGCGCATCAAGTCGACAATCAAACGCCTGGTCGAGAAGCTGGATGAATACCCGGACGCCGACCCACGCGCTGCGGAGGAAGAGAAGAAGGCGCCCGTTGCGGCCGTCGACCTGCCCAGCCATGCGGAGCAGGCATTGCCGATGTCTGCCGCCCCTGCAGGTGAAAAGCCCGACCGCGCCGACCTGCCACCCTCGTGGCAGTCGAGTGCGCCCGTCTTGTGCATTGCCGGAAGCGGTGCGCTGGACGAGGCGGCTTCGTCCATGCTCGAACAACTGGTCCGCAAGCACGGGTTAGGGACGCGAATCATACCGCACGAAGTCACCTTGCCGGGACGGCTGCCCACGGCAGACCTCACCGGAGCTGCCATGATCTGCATTTCCTACCTGCAACTTGACGGGACGCCTGCGAACCTTGAGTACCTGGTGCGGCGGCTCCGGCGGCGGCTGCCGAATGTGGCAGTGCTCGTGGGGCTTTGGCCCAACGAGGGCGCGATGCTGAGCGATGTGCGGCTGCGGACGGCGCTGGGTGCGGATTACTACACGAGTTCCTTGCGCGAGGCCGTCGAGGCCTGCCTGGATGCGGCGCGCAGTGCGGCCACGGGTAACGCTGAAACCGGTGAGCGAACCGTCCGTGCGGCCGGTTGAAGGGTGTGTTTGATCTATAACCCGCGCCAGAATTCTTTCTCGAAATGCCGTGCGTCTCGGAAATGCCACGTAGGCCCGATTCGTTGCGGCACCGGGAGATGTCCCGTTTCTCGAAAGTCTGTTCCGAAATGTGCCCCGGCTGGGTTGGTGGAGTCGCGGTTCCCCCACGCGGCTTCCGATAGGATAGGTCGGTGGGCCCATAGGCGTTAACGTACGCCGGACCGGGATCTCCAAGCGCCGCAAACGCCCCTGGCCGGGCCGTGCCGAAACGCTCCTCTCCCTGGAAAGTGTAGACCGAAAGGGCCCTTGAGGAGGTCGCATCGGGACACGCGACCCTACCGGGCCTTTTTTCTCCCATCGCCCGGCCTCGTTTCGAAAAGGATTTTCGGCATTTGCGATAATGGACAAATCCCGTGATTTACGCAGTCCCAAGGGTCAGGAATTCTGTGGCAACAAAACGCTTACCAGGACCTGACATGCTTTCTCCCCAGGGCATCCTTACTTCTCTCCCTTACCAGGCCGGGATTTCGCGGAGAGATTTGCCCCTCGATCTTCGTGGGGGGAGCAGGTTCTGGTTTTGGATCTCGATCAGTACCCGCCTTTGCGGCGGCGGATCGACCCCGGAACGCCTACCGGCGATCCAGTACGTCGCGGACCTTTCGGGCCAGTGCCTCGAGCGTGAAAGGCTTTTGCAGGAAAGCGACCTCGGCGGCCAAAATGCCTCCGCGAACCACTGTGTCGTCGGTGTAACCGCTGTGGAATAGCACCTTGAGGCCTGCGTCCCGGGCCCAAAGGGCCTCGGCCAGCCCGCGGCCACCCAGTCCCGGCATGACCACGTCGGTCATCAAAAGGTTAATGTCCGCCCGGCGGGCCTCAAAAAGCGGCACCGCCTCCTCACCGTTGGCAGCCTCGAGCACCCGGTACCCGAGGCATTCCAGCATCCGGGTAGTGACGTTGCGAACCGCGGCCTCATCTTCCACCAGCAGAACGGTTTCATGGCCGCCAGGCAGGTTGGAAGGGGCGTTTGGCACCGGGCTCTCCGCAGTTCCTGGTACCGCCGGCAAATCAATGTGAAACGTGGTTCCCGCGCCCGGTCTGCTGCACACGCTGACGTGGCCCCCGCTTTGTTGGACGATGCCGTGCACCACCGACAGCCCCAATCCCGTGCCTCTGCCTTCAGCTTTGGTGGTAAAAAAGGGCTCGAAAACGCGCGCCTGCACCTCCGGGGTCATTCCATGGCCGCTGTCGGTGACCGTCAGGCGCACGTAGTGAGCCGGCCGGACCCCAAGAGGGGTCTCGGTGCAAGCAGGGTCCCAGTCGATCTCTCCGGTTTCGAGCGTGAGGGTCCCGCCCGCCGGCATGGCGTCCCGGGCATTAAGGGCCAAGTTCAAAATCATTTGATCGAGCTGCCCCCGATCCGCCCGCACCGGTTTAAGGCGAGGCTGCAGATTCGTGCTCAGCCGGACATCCTCGCCGATGAGCCGCCGCAACATTTTCCCGGCGTCGGACACGACCGCATTCAGATCCAATAGCTTGGGTTCCAGAATCTGACGCCGGCTGAAAGCCAACAATTGCCGCGTAGAGCTGGCGGCAAGCTGACTCGCCCGGCGGATCTCGGCCACGGAGTCGTGCCATTGGTCATCCGCGGGCGACCCGGCGGCCAGCAGCTCGCTGTGGCCGGAAATGACCGCGAGCAGGTTGTTGAAATCGTGAGCCACCCCGCCGGCAAGTTGGCCGATGGCCTCCATTTTTTGCGCTTGGCGCAACTGCATCTCCAGGTGGCGACGCTCGGTCATGTCTTCAGCAAGACCCGCAATGCGGATCACATGGCCCGCAGCGTCGCGGACCGGAAAGGCCCGATTGCGAATCCAGCGCACGACGCCATCCGGGCGAACGATCCGGTACTCGAGTTCGGTAGGTGCGTCCAGGAGCACCCAGAAGGTCTCGATCGCCCGTGCCCGGTCATCCGGGTGGATGGCCTCGAAAAACGACCGGGGGTCTTTGCGTAAACTCTCGCAGGTTCGGCCCCGGATCCTTTCGTAAGCGGGGCTCACGTAAAGAATGGATTGAAGGCGGGCATCGGCGAGCCAGAAGACTTCATCGATGTTGTCCGCGAGCTGCCGGAACCGTGCTTCACTTTCGCGCTGCGCTTCCTCGGCCTGTTTGCGTTCCGTTATGTCGAGGTGACAGCCGAGCATGTGGCAGGGTGTGCCCTGCGCGTCGTACACCAACTCCGCCCGCGTCAGCATCCACCGGTAGCTGCCGTCCTGGTGGCGCAGCCGGTATTCCGCTTCGTAGTCCGGCCACGGCTTGGCCAGATAAGCTTCCAACCGCTGTGTTATCCGCTCACGGTCATCAGGGTGCAAGCGGCGTTCCCATTCGTCGCAAGCCTCTTTTAGCTCTTCCTCGCCGCAACCCAACTGCCGTTTGTACTCCGGCGAGAAATAAAGCGCACCAGTCCGCAGGTCCCAATCCCAAAGCCCGACGCCAGCGGCCTGGATGGCCAGCTGCAAGCGCGCATGATGACGGGCCTGCTGGGCTGCCACCCCGGCCACGCGCGCCTGGCGTTCCCGGGCCAAAAGCCGTTCACGGTCCTGCGCGGCCCGCGCCTGATCGTCAATGTCAGTGCAGGTGCCGGTCCACCGCTGCAGGGAACCATCCGGCAGGGCACGAACCAATTGCCAGCGGTAAGCCCCGTCCGTCCTTCGCAGGCGGTACTCGGTTTCGTAAGGAGTCCCGCTTCGGGCGGCCTGATCCCAGGCGGCTTGAGCCCGCCCGACATCCTCTGGGTGAATCAACGTGCGCCAACCCCAACCCTGGATCCCTTCAGCCGGGACGCCCGCGTATGCCGCGCCGCGCGCGTTGACGTACTCGACGAAGCCGTCGGGCCGCGCCCTCCACACAATGTGTGGCAGGCTCTCGGCCCATGGGCAGTGATCGGACTGTACTTTCATCCCTCCATCGCAGGTTGTTGGTCCGCGGTGTTTCCCCATTCAAATACACTCCCTGCGCCGCTTCAATCCCAGAGTGGATGCGCTGGCCCGGCCAGCCCCGTGAACCTTTCAAAATAGAAGAAATGCCGGACCAGAAGCCTGGCGGCATGAAGACGGTTTTCCAACTTCGCACGATCAGAAAACCGCGTAGAGCAGTGGCCCAGAGGATCGTTCCCTGGCGGCTAATCCATGCCGAAATCGACGATTCGTTGCGCCCTGGATTTCGCTTCCCGCGCCGCACGCCCACACGCACGAACCACCGTTTGGGCCGACTCTTTGGCCTCGGCCAGGCAAGCCGACTGTCGGCCACCCAGGCGATGCGCGCCGCCGTGGGGATAATAGGCGAAGCTCCAGTACCCGGATTTCAAGCGCTCGATGACGAAATCTCGGTCAAGGGCAATGGCCACGTATTGGCCCCGGGTGTTTACTTTCCAGGTCAGTTTTTTCGCGGTTTCTTGCATGGGAATGAGACCAAAGAACGCCGGGGTCAGACCGGCGCAGGGCTGAGGTGGGTTAACGATCACCAGGTGTTGGGTCCGGACTTGGCTTCGAGGGAGCGTGACAACAATGGCGCGGTTCGGTCCGAGACGTCCGGTTGAAAGGCGGCGCTGCGTAACATCTCAGCGCTCGAAAGGCTGAAGGAGAATTTCGACCGCCGGGGCCGGTTTTTTTGACCCCGGTTCGATTGTTGCAGCCAGAAAAGTGAACCGCCATGGCCGCTTCAACGGCTCCCTGCCGGTTGATTTCCACAGAGTGGTTTTTTCCGGCCTATGCTTCGTCCTCCTTAAAAACCCGGTGTACGCCCTTTTCACCTTCACCACCACTGGCGATCACGGCGTGCTTACGCGTTTTTGCAGGGCTTGAGTAACGGCGTGCATCCGGCAGAGAACCTTGGAACGGGCTTTTGGTTCTAAAACCCAGTGAAGCGACAATTCGAGGGCAGCAAGTTCGTCTTTCAGGGCCTCGGGCGCACCTTTTCTAAGGTAGGGTTTATACACGGCGACCTCAATGTACACCAGATGGGGCATTAAGATACCCTAATAGGCTACTATTCTAGCCATGATTAAACGGCGTCACCATTGACTCTGCCAACGGTTGCGACGGCCTTCTCGAGAAAGTGACAGGCAATCGATTGATCCCCATCTGCGATGGCGGGTCCGATGGCATACGGTTAACCCGGTCCGGTGGATCGGGTTGCGCGCCCGCGCTTGACTTCGACCGCGCGTGAGGTCCGAGTGTGAAAACAAATGCAAGCAACCGGAGAGTACAAAAGGGTTGGCAAGAGCGGCTTGGTGGTTTTCCCCCTGGCGCTGGGCACGATGCAATTTGGCTGGAGCGCGGACGAAGCGGCTTCCCATCAGGTCCTGAACGCTTACGCGGAGTTAGGTGGAAACCTCATCGATACCGCCGACTGTTACAGTGCCTGGGCGCCGAACAACGCGGGGGGCGTGTCCGAGGAGATTATCGGCCGCTGGCTCAAACAGACCGGAAACCGCGATCGGGTGCTCATCGCCACCAAAGTCCGGGCCGGCATGGGACAAGGCTTCTCGGAAGGTCGCAAGCACCCATTGCAGCGAGAAGGCCTTTCGCGCCGTTGGATTCTCAGGGCGTGCGAGGACAGCCTGCGGCGCCTTCAGGTCGATCACATCGACCTTTACCAAGCCCACTTTATCGATCCGCTCACGCCGATTGAGGAAACGCTTTCGGCGTTCACCGATCTGGTTCGCAAAGGTCACGTCCGCTACCTGGGCTGTTCAAATTTCAGTGCCTGGCGCTTGATGCAGGCGCTCTGGGCTTCCGACAAACACGGATTTGAAGCGTTTGTGGCCATCCAGCCTGAATACAGTTTGGTCTCCCCGGTGCGCGCCGCTTTTGAGCGTGAACTTGCTCCGGTTTGCCTGACGTACGGCATTGGGGTACTTCCCTATAGCCCGTTGGCGGGCGGCTTTCTGACCGGCAAATACCGACGCGACCAACCCCTGCCGGAGAGCGTTCGCACCCAGGACAATTCGCGCCGGATGACCGATCAAAATTACCAGATCGTTGAAACGCTCATTGACGTTGCGCAACGTCTGGGCTCAACGCCGGCTCGCGTGGCGCTGGCCTGGCAGTTGGCACAACCGTTTGTCAGCGCACCCATCATCGGGGCGAACAGCGTCCGACAACTGACGGATTCGATGGGCGCCGTGGAGTTGCGGCTGTCAGAGGCCGACCTCGACCAAATCTCGAACGCGGCGGCCTGGGAACGTTTCCGTACCGACCAGGAAGACTAAGCCCCTTTTTCGGGCGGCCATGACGCTTTTTGTCTTGGACTTGAAACTGCCGGTAGCTGCCGGCACTACCGATGCGGAGGCATGGCGTCAAGTTGTCGAATGGAGGGGCCACCCGTCGATTTACGTGTTGTGCTTCATCGTTCCAGGCACCTACTGGATCGGACACCATCACCAATTCCATTCAACGTGCGTCGAGGGCTTATGGCGGAATGGCATCCTAGGCCTTGGTGCCGCCATCGACGGTCCAGCTGGCGCCCGTGATTAACCGGCCTCGAGCCCGACGACGACCCACTGGCTTCTACGTCAGGTCCTCCTGAATAAAATTGCTTTCTTGGCTGAAAGGGTATGCTTTTTGAGCAGAGAAGCGTCATGGAACTCAGACACCTTCGCTACTTCATTGCGGTGGCCGAAGCCGGGAGCCTCAAGCTTGCAGCCGAAGAAAAACTGCACACGACCCAGCCCTCTTTGAGCCGCCAGATCCGCGACCTCGAGCATGACGTCGGTACACCGCTTTTCCTGAGGAGCACTCGTGGAGTCGAGCTTACCGCTGCCGGCAAAATCTTCTTGGATCATGCCCGCCTGATGCTATCGCAGGCGGAGACGGCCGTGCGGTCGGCGCGCCAGGTAGCAAATCCCTCCAAGCCCACCTTCACGCTGGGCTTTATGATCGGCCATGATTCTACGTGGGTACCCAAGGCCTTGCATGTCTTGCGTGATCAATTGCCTCACCTTCACGTGGTGATATCCACGCAAAATTCGCCCCAGCTCGCAGCAGGCCTTTCGCAGGGGTTGATCGATGTGGCCTTTCTTCGCCAGGAGGACGGAGGTCCCGGTCTGGATTACCTTCTTCTCACCGAGGAGCCCCTCGAGGTTTATCTGCCCAGGGATCATCCGCTTGCCGCGAAGACCACCATTGGACTGCAGGAAATCGCGGGCCAAACGTTTCTTAGCATCTCCGGGACAGCCATGAGCGCCTCCGGGCGACCGCCCGCCCTGCGGCTTGCCATCGATCGCTATTTCAAGAAGAGCGGCGTCAACCTCAAACCAAGCCATGAAGTGGACAACTTGGGCGGCATCATGTCTCTGATTGCTTCAACCGGCGGCGTGGCGCTCTTGCCCGCTTACGCAAAGACCTTTCTCCCCCGTGCCGTCACAACCCGTCCGCTTCGCGGCTACACGCCAAAAATCGATCTGTCTGTCGGGTACCGCAAGGCGAACGATTCTCCCATCCTGGAGCTGTTTCTTTCGGGCCTGGGAAAGTTTGCGCAACCTTAGCCGGTGAAGATTGCTCGGACCGGCAACGATCAGTCCGCTTTGTCCCCTCCAACATCGAAATCGCGTTCGGCCTCTGAACCGTCAATCGCGGGTGGCTGCCCCAGCTACCTGCTTTTGTGAGCGCCCAATTCCGGCGCGTCGGGGTTCGCGTCCGGGCCGAAATAACGCAGCACGATCAGGTCCTCCACGTCACTCGTGTTCTCGAAGATCACGCCGGCCCGCGCGGCTGCTTCTGTGCAAAAGACTTCGTCGTCGGTCAGTTCGTCGAACCGGATCAACGTCGGGCAATTCAGGCGCAGCCGGTTCATCCGGCCGTTGCCTTGGACCACGGTTAGTCCGTAGGCACCCTCGTCTTTGATCGTGCATGTCGCCCCGGGCTCCACGGTTAGTTCCTTGGCCGTGAAGAGTTGCTCGCCGTTGATCTTTCCATAGACCACCCACCGATCCACGTACCCTTCAGACGCGGTGTCGCCAACGGGCACGGGCTCCAGGTAATGGTTATCCTTAAAATTCGGGTCGACGTTGGCTTCCCAATCCAATTCGCTGATGATGAAATCCAAGTCAAAATGTTTGTCCGCCGGGACGTCGCGAACCAGGAAAGCGCGCGGCATCTCGCGTCCTTCCACGAGGGATTGAAACGCGGAAAACACGTCGGAAGCCCATTGGGGTTCGTACGTGCAGAAGGATCCGGGTGCGTGGAGGATACCAGGCCCCACCAGCCATCCCGAGCCCGGCTTCAGGCGGTATGCCTTTGATAGATCCAATATGCCATTGTCACCCTTGTTCCAGTTCTCAAGGCAGCGTTTTACCTGGGCTTTGGTGGTTCCCGGTTCAAAGCCCATGAAGGTGTAGGGAAAGTTGTTGCCCGTCGTGTTGTGCTGCGGCGGAAAATAGTAAGCCTCCGGCTTTCCCTCCTGGCCGACGAGCTTGGCGTGCTCCTGGGACTGATGCATGTGATGCGGTATCGGGCCCATGTTATCGAAGAACTTTGCGAAGACCGGCCAACGCCGGTACTTCGTCCAGATCGGTTCGCCAACGATCCCGGCGCCGTACTCCTCAACGGCATTTGCAAGGGTGAAACGCTTGCCTTCGAAGACGCAATAGCTCAAGCCTTCGTCCGGGGTGCGGTTCTCGTTTACGGCGGGAACGGTCGAGCTGAACCAACGTTCATCAATCCCCCCGCGGTCTAATCCGTAAGCGTAGAGGTCGTCAGGATGAAGTTTCATGCGCCGACCCGGTTGCACAAAGGTCCTAGGTACCCAGCAAGGGGCGAGGCGTAACAGGCCTCCGCTTTTTTCCAACGCGTTCTCGATGAGCGGCCGGATGTTTGAATCAGCAGTTTGAAGGGACGTAAGGGTATTCACGGGACAGGTGGGGGGGTGATAGGAGGAGACCGGGCCAAAGCGGGGGGGCCAGCTGCTTTCATCTCGGGCTTTTCCCCCAATTAAGCTACCAGCGCGGCAGGGTGCCGCGCCAGTCCTTATTGAGCATGTGGATCGGCCGTTGGAGTGGCGTGTGCCTGGCGCTTTCGGGCGAGCGGGTTTTCGCACGTTCCGTCACCCCCCCGAGGCCTTGGGGTGATCGGCGAGGTTCATGCAGCAGATTGACGGGTTCACCCGTGAGGAAAGGTACGCTTGCACCAAAACTCCCTTGATCATCCCCCGCCTTCTCAGCACGGCCGCCGGTTATTTACTCCAACCTTTGTACTCGCTGACGTTCTGCTTAGTGATCAAGTCTACCGGGATCAGCGTAAGTTCCTTCTCTGGCTTTTTGCCATTCATAAGGTTGTAGCCGATTTCTACGGCTTTTTGGGCCATGGTGTAGCGATCTTGTGCCGCCGTTGCCGCAAACAAGCTGTTCGGGTCTTTCAGCAGCGGAACAGCATCGGGTGAGCCATCCACGCCGACGATGAAGAATTCTTTGCGCTTGGCCTGTGTGCTTGCGAGTTCGCAACCAATCGCCGTCGGATCATTCACGCCAAACACCGCATCGATCTTGGGAAAGGCAGTCAGTAAGTCGCTCATTACCCGGAGTCCGCCGTCGCGGCTCCCGCCGGCGTTCTGGTCCTGGGACAAGATCTTGATGTCGGGATGCTGTTTAAGGACGCCGAGTGCGCCCGCCAAGCGGTCCTGGATCGACGTCACCGGTGGACCATTAACAATCACGACCTGGCCTTTGCCTTTCAACCGGTCAACCAAGAAATTGCCATCTTCCTCGCCAGCTTGTTTGTTGTCGGACATCACCGTTGCGTCGACCCCTCCTTCCGCGCCCACGTCAACCGCCACTACCGTGGTCCCGGCCGCCTTTGCCCGGAGCACGGCAGGGGCAATGCCCTGACTGTCGGCGGCGCCCAGGATGATGAGGTCAACACCGGCAGAGACGAAATTGTCCATTTGGTTCGTCTGGTTGTTCACATCGTAGTTGCTGGAGAGCGAGAGAACTTTGACCTTTGGGTTGTACTTTTGAGCCTGGCTCTCGACCCCGTGTTGAATCTGAATGAAAAATGGGTTGCCAAGGTCGCCCACCGTCATCGCAACCGAGTTCAATGCGCTTCGGCGTGGCACCCGTGTTTTGACAGTTACGAGGCATTCGCGAATCCTGCATCCCGGCAGAACTGCTGGTGAGGCGACAAGGAACAAACCTTGATTCTTTTGCCGTTGTTATGTTCTGATAGTTGGATGGCAGGGGCTCACGCAGGTGACACGGAATGAACCAACACCCTGCCGGAGCGCAAAGCGCTGAAAATCTGGGCCCCTGCCGTGCCACGTGCCAGCGCGTTGTTGGTTGGATTGAATGCACAGGAGAGATTGTTTTCGGCAAGCGCAAACAAGGCTTCCATTTTTTGCGAGCGTTTGCGCCAACTCGATTCCCCCACCGTTGCGGACCAACTGGTGGCTCACGAGCTTAAGTTAGACCAGCACCTATGGTCGGTTGGCAGCACCGTTCGATTCCGGACAGTACACGAGCCTTGTTCGGTTACCTCCTTGGTGCTCCGAACTACAAGACGCTCACCTGGGACCAGGCCCTGTGCCTGCTTGGCAAACCGTTTGTGAATCCCCCACTGAACGACGTGGAGTCACTGGCTTCGTCGGCGACGAGTTGGTCTCTTTCTACGCACAACCGCTCCAAGGCAGCTTCTTCAGGAACCCGCAAACCCTGCAGGAATTCCGGCGCATTTTATCCCTTGGAGACATCGCCTGCATGGTTCCGTTTCCACTGGGATTCAGTATCTTTGGCAAAGCTGGTTATTACGACTCGCCGGGCCCGCATGCCCGCTGCATTGCCGGCGGGATGTAGCTTTCAAATCGCTGGGTGTATTTCGCCTTCATCCTCAACTGCGACACTGCGGAGGTGCACGACCCAGCTACCGTGACCCAATTTCTCAACGCATTGAGAAGGGCGATCACGTTGCTTCAGGACGGGCTAAGCGGTTGAGGCACTGGGTCAAGCACAAGCGTTGAATTCCTGCAGGTCGTGTGCCCAAGCTGAACCGCATTATCGAAACCGCTGTTTACGTGGATGACCTGGAACGGGCGGCACGATCCCGCCGCACGACGGTTCAGGCCCGATCCACCTCTGCTTAATGCGCAACCCACCGAGCTTCCATCTTCCATTCGGGATCCCTTTTGGCTGAACGGTGCCGTTCGCGTGATGCGCGGTCGTTTGCACCTGGGTTGACTCTGCGGGCTCGTTATGGCGTGATGGTTACTATAAATTCATGTCTCGAAGCCGTGAGGATGCTGAGCAATCGAACGCCGACGACGCGTTCTGTGGGGAATTAGCGGCCTCCCTGGAGGGGCGCCGGGCCGCTGTCCTGGAGCAGGCTCTAGGCGAAGTCTGCCGCAACCCGGAGGTCCCTCGGGCCCGCGAGCTTAGCGGGCCGCAGTTGTGCGACCATTTGCCGCGGCTTCTGAACCGCCTGGTGGCCCACCTCCAAGGCGCGCCCCGGGTGGGGACTTCTGTGCCGGCCCGTTTGGAGGCGGACGCCCATGGCCACGAACGCTGGGAAGAACATTACCAGTTGCACGAACTGGTGCGTGAGTTGGGCGTGTTGGAGCGCGTGGTCCTGCGGGAAGTCCTTGGGCCGCTGGTGACCGGTGAAAAGGCAGCCCGCAGCCGAGCAGCCGCCACAGCCCGCGAGCGCGTCCGGCAGTTTTTTGAGGATGCCGTAGCTGCCTCCGCGGAACGCTTCGTACAGGATGCCGGGCGCGCGCGGGACGATGTGGAGCGGCGTCTGCGGGAGGCGGATGCGTCGCGTTTAGCCTTGTTGGGGACCGTCACCCACGAACTGCGCGGGTACCTGCAGACGCTGACCTGGACGCTTGAAGCCGTGGGCACCGAGGCGCCCGCCGCCGACCGTCAACGCATGCGGGACGTCTGCCGTCGGAACTTGGCTGACATGGCCGCTTTGCTGGCGGAACTGACCGATTACGGCGGGTTGCTGGCCGGCTGGGTGCGGCCGGCATTGGAAACCTTCGCGGTGGCTGATTTTGCGGGCGAACTCGTCGGCACCTTTAGCCCCTCGGCTGAGGCGAGCGGCGTCGACCTGCGAGTGGATGCGGACGTGGGTCTCGAGGCCGTGACCTCCGACCGGCGCCGGCTGCGGCAGGTAGCGACAAACCTGATCCTCAACGCGCTCAAATACCGCCGACGCGACGGCAAGGGCGCTTGGATCCGGGTCACCTTCGAGGGATGGTCTGCGGATCGGTGGCGCATGGCGGTCGAGGACAATGGCGTGGGCATTGCGCCGGAGGACCTGGGGCGCATTTTCGAAGCCTTTCAGCGGGTCGCCCCGCCGGAAGACGTCCAAGGCACCGGACTGGGCCTGACCATCACACGGCGTTTGGTTGAGCTGCTGGGAGGCGAGGTCCGGGTAAGCTCCAGGCCCGGCGAGGGCAGCCGCTTCGAAGTCGACCTGCCGCGGGCGTTCCCCGAAACTTCGCAGGAAAATCCGGGCGCGCTTGGCCGCAGCTGATGCACGCCCCCCCGAACCCGGCACCGTGCAACCGGTGCACCCGGAAGGCCCAGCCTGGAAACGACGCGTGAGCCGACCGGGGTATCGGGGTGAGCGTAGGTATCGGTGCGCGCCCGCTCCGGTAGGGGAACTTGTCCGCAAGCGCCCCGCAATGTCCAGCCCCCCCTTATAAGGAAGTTCTTAAAAAACCGGCTTCTGCCAAGCAGCGTCTCGTTAACCCTCATTTGCGCTGCACCAGCAGTACGCCGACCGCGAGAAAGGCGATGCCGCTCAGCCGAACCCAGCTGAACGGAACCTTGTCCACACCCAAAAGCCCGAACGTATCGATCAGGTAAGAGCTCAGCATCTGGCCGACGATCGCTGAGCAGATAACCACCACGCTCCCGGCCTGCGGAATCGCCAGGATTGATCCAAGCACGAAGAGGATGCCCAGAGCTCCGCCGCAGAATGCCCAGGGCGGAGCGGTCTGCAGTCCGCGCAGCCCGGCTCCCGTGCCTCCAAACGCGCCGGATGCCACGAGCACCAGAAGGAGCAAGCCGCCGGTAAGGAAAGAGATGGCGGCACTCAGCACCGGGGACTCCGTGGCCAGGCGCAACCTGGCGTTAATGGGGCCTTGGATGGAAATGCAGGCACCCGCAACGATCATCATCAGGACAGGAAGAAAGCGCATGGATGAGGGCGGTGAAGGAAGGGGGCGTTGAGAATGGGACCGTCAGCTGATCCGGGCGAGACTCCCACGTGTCGGAGACGGTTTTCAAGGATTTGTTTGTTCATCAACGGATGGCGTCCCTTCCGGGAGGGTGCGGACGCGCCCCTGGATATGATCTGCCACACGCAACGCCTGGGCGGCGATCGTGAGCGCGGGGTTTACCGCTGCTGAAGACGGGAAAAAGGAACCGTCGACCACAAACAGGTTGGCCACGTCGTGGCTTCGACAAAAGGGGTCCAGGACCGATTTCTGCGGGTCGCGCCCGAACCTCAGGGTGCCGCACTGGTGGGAGTTTGTCTCGATGCCCATACGCTCGATCAGGACAATGGGGTATCCCGCCCGTTTCAGCATCCGGGTGGCAGCTCGAATCAAGCGGTGGTGGGCGCGAAGGTTGTTCGGACGGAAACGGACTTCGATGCGGTCTCCGGCGCCGAGCACAACCCGGCTTTCCGGGTCGGGAAGGTCTTCTGACATGATCCACCAGTCAACGCTCCGCCCGGCGGCCTGACGGAGGAGACCCTTGGGTACGAATGGCTTGTTGGCCGTCAGCATCCCAGCCTGCAATTTCCCAAGAAGTTGCAGGTTGCCCAAGGGAAAACGCCAGCCTTCTTCACCGCGGAAATAAAAATCATTTACCGCCATCGTTTTTTGGAATGTGGTCGGGTTCACCCGAAACGGGTGCACCGCCATCACGGCCGTGTTGTTGTGCACCATGTAATGGCGTCCCACGAGTCCGGATGAGTTCGCCAGACCATGCGGGTGAGCCTCTGAACTTGAGCGAAGCAAAAGCGCCGCAGAGTTGACGGCTCCGCAAGCGACGGCAAACGTCTCCGCCCGGATCATCCGCGGTTCCCCGTTACGCTCAACTTCGGCGGCAATCACTCGGTTTCCGGACCCGTTTGTGAGAAGACGCCGGACGAACGTGCGCGTCATCAATTGGACACTGCCGTGTTGAAGGGCAGGACGAACGCAGCAGATGTCAGCCTCGGCTTTTGCATGCACGCGGCAGGGAAAACCGTCGCACGTTTTGCAGCGAATGCAGGTTCCAGCCGGTCTTCGGTCAATGCCCAACGGGAGGAAAAAAGGGTGTAGCCCTTGTTGTTGCAGGCGGTTTTTTAGATCCTCGATGTAAGGCTCATGGGAAACGGGCGGGAAGGGGAACGGCGCGGACCGGGGCGGATCGGTAGGATCGTCCCCGGCCTGGCCGTGGGTGAGCAGCATTCGTTCGGCCCGGACATAGTAGGGCTCGAACTGATCGTACTTGACCGGCCAAGCGGGCGAGATTCCCTCCTCGTGCTCCAATTCCTCAAAATCTTCCCGGCGGAACCTCGGCAACGCCGCCCCGTACACTTTGGTGTTGCCGCCTACAAAATAGTGAACCCCCGGTGAGAAAGGACGGCCCGCCGCGTCAAACCACTGCTCGGTGGGTTTATAGCGCTTCCGGCTGAAGACCGCTTCCGGACTCCAGTTTTCCGGTTCAGCCGGCAGGTAATCTCCCCGTTCCAGAAGCAGGATTTTCAGGCCTGACTCGCGCAACGCATAGGCAAGGGTACCTCCACCCATGCCGGTGCCGATAATGACCAGGTCGTATAAGTCCATTTTCAAAAGCGCCTAAGTACGAGGGAAAACGGTGGTGTGCAGCTCCTTGGTCAGCGATTCACAGTTAAGGATTCCACGGCGACAAACCCGGTAAGTGCCGGCCTAGCCTTTCACAGAACCGGCGAGCAGCCCGCGAATAAAAAATCGTCCGAGAAAGATGTACACGAGCGCCGTCGGCAAGGCTGCGACGACCGAGCCTGCCATCACCACGTTCCAGTCGACGGAAAACGAACCCGACAGGTTGTTCAACGCCACGGTGACCGGTTGGG
>DASWVC010000360.1:0-33806 GCA_036401335.1 Chthoniobacterales bacterium | reverse complement strand
TGCCGCGGGACGCCGAACGTTACCAGGGATCGATGGGCATTTACGTGTTCAACCGCCAGGTGCTGATCGACTCGCTCAACAACGACCACGACGATTTCGGCAAGCACATCCTGCCGTCGGCGCTCAAGAGCCACAAGGTGTTTGCCTACATCTTCCAGGGGTACTGGGAGGACATCGGCACCGTGCGCGCCTTCTTCGAAGCCAACCTTGCCTTGACGGACACGGTGCCTCCTTACAACTTCTTCGACCGGTTAGCGCCGATTTACACCCACCCGCGCTTTTTGCCGGCCAGCAAGATCAACGCCGCCACGGTGCGTCACGCGATCATCTCCGATGGTTGCATCATTTCGGATGCCCATGTTGACCGGGCCGTGATTGGCGTGCGCAGCGTGATCGAGAGCGGCGCGACGATTCGCAATTCTTTCATTATGGGCGCTGATTACTATGAGGATGAAGCACCTGCGAAAAACCCGGGCGACCCTCCCCTGGGCATCGGGCGCAACGCCGTCATTGACCGGGCCATTATCGATAAGAATGCACGGATCGGACAGGGCGTGGTGATCACACCGGACGGCAAGGCGCCGAACGTCGACGGCGGCAATTTTTACATCCGTGACGGTGTGGTGGTGATCCCGAAAGGGGCCGTGATTCCCGACGGCAGCTGGATTTAAGTTAACGATGCTCGATCCCCTCCACCACCGCAGGCTGGTTGCGGCTTCGGGGTACGGTGAGCTCAGGATGTTTCAGGAAGCAGTGGCGGAGCTGGAGGCAATCCCGCCGGAATGCCAGGGCGTGGTGCCAGTCCTGGCGGCGTGGGTAGAACTTTACCAGACCTGGCAAAAATGGGAGGAGGCCCGTTCCGTGGCGGAGCGGTTGGTGGAGCTGGAACCCGACGAGCCGAACTGGGTGGTTGCGCTGGGCTACGCCACGCGCCGAAGCCAGGGCCTGGTTGCAGCCCAACAGGTTTTGACGCGCGCTCTGGAACGTTTTCACGAGGTAGCGGTGATCCGCTACAATCTGGCATGTTACGCAGCCCAACTCGGGAACGTGAACCAGGCCCGTGCGTTGCTGGCGAGCGCCGTGCAACGGGACCGCGCGTTTGCGCAACTCGCCAAATCCGACCCGGACCTTGACCCGTTGCGGGGGGTGTGAGGGCGTGACGGCACTAAGAAAACGGGGCTCGAGACGGAAAGGGATGGCATTGGTCCGGACGGTAGGGCCGCGTGTCGGGACCTCCGGTACGGGCGCTTGAGGACAAGCGCCCGTACCGGAGGTCGCGCAGGGACACGCGGCCCTACCGGGGAAGCCACCCCACTACCCCGGCAGCGAAGGGACTCGCCGTCCTAACAGGCTGGTGCCCGACGCCTGCGAGGCAGGGTTTTTTCTCCAACTTAGCGTCCGACGTTATCCTTGGCACGATCCATGCCGATTACAAAGGGACTTCTCTGAGAATTTATGGATAATATAAAACCTGTCGATGCAATTGAAACCATGGTCGTGGCGGGCGCTACCAAAGGTGTTTTGCCCGCTAAAGATCTGCTCATCCGGTCTGCGCTCGCCGGGGCGATCCTGGCTTTTGCAACCAGCCTCGCGGTGGTCGGGACCGTGCAGACCGGCGTGCCGCTAGTCGGCGCCCTTATCTTTCCCGTGGGGTTCGCGATGATCATCCTTCTTGGGCTTGAGCTGGGGACCGGGAGTTTCGCCTTGGTACCCGTGGCCGCATTGGATGGCAAATTTGGACTCCGAACGGTGCTCGGCAACCTGGGGTGGGTGCTGCTGGGCAACCTTCTCGGGAGCCTGCTTTATGCGGTCCTGCTCTGGGCCTCGTTGACCGACTGCGGCCATGGCCAAGACACGACCGGGGTAGCGGCAAAACTTATTGCCATTGCTCAGGGTAAGACCCTTGCCTACGCGAAGTTTGGCGCCGCCGGGTGGCTGACCGCTTTCATCAAAGGCATCATCTGCAATTGGATGGTCTGCCTCGGAGTGGCGCTGCCGATGACGACGACCTCCACGTCGGGCAAGGTCTTGGCCGCCTGGCTGCCAATTTTTGCCTTTTTTGCGCAGGGCTTTGAGCACTCCATTGTCAACATGTTTGTCATTCCGGCGGCGATGCTTTTCGGCGCCAATATTTCGATCGCGGACTGGTTTGTGTGGAACCAAATTCCGGTGACCCTTGGCAACCTGATCGGGGGGATGGTGTTTACCGGGTTGGCGCTGTACTACACCTACCGCAAAGCGCCGGGCCGGCCGGTCAGCCGGGCGACCGCCGACAAAATTCTCGCACAACCTGATGTTGCCACGCCGTAAAGGCGTGGGGCAAAGCGGCTGCGAGTTGACGGCTGATCCGGCGGGAGGGGAGAAGCCGGGCGGGCAACCTTCGTTTAAGACCGGAGGCGGGCGATCAACTGCTGAAAATCGTCGGCCACCCAATCGGCACCGGCTTCACGCAAGGTCTGGGCAGGGAAAGATGTCGTGAGCCCGATGGCATAACAGCCGGCGGCTTTGCCGGATTTGATGCCGTTAACGGCATCCTCAATGACGGCGCAAGCCTCCGGGGCCAGATTCAGCCGCGCCGCAGAGAGCTGGTAGGGTTCCGGGTCTGGTTTGCCGCGAGTAACGTCGTTGCCAGTAATTACACCGTTGAAGTAGGACTGAAGTTTGAAGCGGGCGAAAGCGAGTTCCTGGATTTCCCGGTTGGCCGAGGTGGTGAGCGCCATTCGGTACCCGGCTGCTTGCGCTTTACCCAGAAACTCGGTCGCCCCCGGAATCAGGGTAACCAAAGGGTAGTTCTCCCGAACGATGGCAAGGCGTGCTTCAATGATGGTTTGATCCGAAAGGGACAGGTTGGGGAATTCCTGCCGGAACCTCAGGGCCGTGCCCGCCTCGGGCAACCCTTTGAACGACATCACTTCACTTTGGCTGAACCGGCGTCCGAACCTCTCGCTGAGGATCACCAACGATTGTTCGTGCACGCGCTCCGAATCGATCACGACGCCGTCAAGATCCAGGAGTATGCCCTGCACCGTCGTTAAGTCCACGTTGACCCGCTGCAAACCGTTTTCCACCCTGCCTAGATAACGCGATCGTTCCCGCCGTCCACGGCAATTTGCGCGCCGGTGGTTCGGGCGAAGTTCGGTCCGCACAACTCGGCGACGGCCCGCGCCACGTCGCGGCTGGTCACCTCGGCACGGAGCACGTTACTTCGGCGGTACTCATCGACGCTGAGGCCGTAGCTTGCGGCACGTTGGGCGAGCACCTCCGGAGTCCAGATTCCGGTGTCGAACACCGCATTAGGGTGAACGACATTCACCCGGATCCCGTAAACACCCCATTCGAGCGCCGCCACCCGCGCCAGTTGGGTCAGGGCCGCCTTGGAAGCCGAGTACGCTGCTTGACCCGGGCCCGGCGCCGGAACGTTTTTCGACCCGATGATGACCACGCAGCCCCCACGCGGGGCCCGTCGGAGCAGCGGAACGGTTTCCCGCATCAGCATCAGGTTGGCATCGAGGTTGAGGCCAAGCGTTTTCTCCCAAAGGTCATCCTCCAGTTCTTCGATTTTCCGGCTTTTGGGGAAGGTGCCGGCATTGAGGATCAGCATGTCCAGCCCGCCGAACTTCCGGACTACTTGTTCCAGGGCGTCCAAGACGGTTTTTTTGTCGGTGACACTGCCGACCAGGCCGAGTGCGCCCGGGCGGCGGCCAAGTTCCTCCGCTTGCGGGTTTACGTCGAGGCATGCCGCAGCGGCGCCGCGAGCGAGCAGTTCCTCGAGGCACGCCCGGCCGATGCCTGATGAACCTCCGGTCACAAAGGCAACTTCGCCCTGGAACATCGCAGGCGGCGGGGAGGGTTGGACCGGGTCCCGGTATTCCGCGGCAAACACGTCGGCGGCAGGCAGGGGAACCCACCCGTCAAGTTTAACGGCCCGGCTGATGGTTTCCATGGTTTGCCGGTAAATGCCTTCGACAACCCTTGCCTCATCGGCATTGGCACCGACGGCCAGAAAACCCCATTGTGGGTCGAGCACGACCCGCGGTGCGGCATCCCGCATCGGCCCTGGCAGGCTGGAGCGAGCGGCGTTTTGCTGGTAGTAAGCACGATAATCCGCGGCATACGCCTCCAAGTCCCGGCCGACCAGCGGCACCCGTTTGGTGTGCACGGCGTCGTCGGGCGCGGCCGGCCCTTGGGTGGCGTAAACGGGTGCATCCGGGTGTTGCGCAAAGCCGAGGCTGAACGTGTCCTGATGGGAGGAGACCAGAAGCGGGCATCCCGCCAGTTCGGAAAGGTGCCGTCGAAAATCGGCCAGTTCTTCACGGATCACGGCCGGGGCAAGCTGCCCGGGCACCGGTTCCGCCGCCCAGGCGCCGTGTTGTTGCAGGTAACGTTCCGCCCGGTCCACCAGCACGATCATGCGCTCGTACGACTCCTGGGCGGTCCGGCCGAAAGAGATCAAACCGTGACGAGCCAGTGCCATTCCGATGGTGCGCGCAGTGGCTTGGCGCGAAAGCCGTTCGGCGCAGAGCCGGGCAAGGGCGAACCCGGGCCTCACGTAAGGCACATGGACCGCTTCGTCCCCATAAACGTCGCGCAGGCGTTGCTCGCCTTCAGGGGTGTTGCTGATCGCGAGGAACGCGTGGCTGTGGGTGTGGTCGACGAAGGCAAAAGGCAGGACGGCATGGACCACGGCCTCCAGCGGCGCAGACGGCCCCCCAACGTTGAGGGTCGCGGCACGAAGCTCGTTGGCGGCCTGGAAATCACTCAGGGACTCCAGCGCTGCCAGCTTGAGCAGGTGATCCATTCGCACGGAGGCGAACCCTCCCGGCTGAATCATGGAGAGATCCCCTCCGTTGACGTACAACAGGTCGATTTCCTCGCCGACGACATTGGTTTCGCGCACTTTGACGGACGTGATGCCCCCTTTAGACGGCGCCAGGGCCGGCTCAGCCGCCAGGAGACGGGAAGCGTAGGCCCGCCGGGCCAGCTCGGTCGGGAAAGCGGCCGCATCGTCGGGGTTCCATCGGCTTTTCATAGGGAATGAGGGCGCTCCCTTGGGTTAAGGTTGACCGGACCAAAGGGGTCCGGGTAATCTTAAGGTTTGTTCGACCATGGCCTTGGGTATCGGGCTTTGAGCGTTATCGATTATGCGGTTTTTCCCCTTATGCCTGCTGATGATCGTCTTGGGCTGGACAAGGGTGGCGGTTGGGCAGGGCATTGGGTCTGAACAGATCAACCCGCCCTTCGGGTTTTACTGGGGTGAGAGCGAAAAAGACATCGAGCAGGTTGTGACACGGGCCGAGGCGCGGGTGCTGGATCGTCAAGTGGTCCAAGGCCGTGAGGCCTGGACCATTGAAGGTTTGGTGCAACCTGCGCTTAAGCGTGCCGTGATTTACTTCGGCACCCAGAAAACCCTGGTGGAAGTGGAACTCCAGTACGAACACCCGGAATGGGATTTGGTCGCATACGAAGAATTCCTGAACAGCGCCCGGAAGCGCCTGGAGGCGAAGTACGGCCCGCCGACGGTGCTGGTGCGGGACAAAAAACCGGAAGGCGACATCATGGAGACGGTCGTCGGCTACCGATGGCAGCAGGTATCCAGCAGCATCCACCTCTTTTTCTACTCGGCGGAACGGAACAGCGACGTGTACAGGACGGTGAGCCTGCATTACCGGGCCGGGTGAAGCGCTGGCTGCTCGGGAGGTGCGGCCGGGTTGGCGAGGAGGACGCGTGAGCCAGAGGTCAAGGCTACCCTGAATCCGCCGGCATTGTGCAGTAGCTGGGCAACAGAGCCCATGCGGGTTTGGTCTGCGATGAGGTAAAAGGCACGGTTTTGCCCCCAGCCATCCACCAACTGCTGGCGTGACCAGTAGAGGTTTCGGCCGGCCCCGAACACCCGGGTCGCAAATTCCGTATCGGCGTGGGCGTCGATCCAGATGACGGGATGAGGCAAATAGAAGAAGAGACTCGTGTAATCGTTGGCTTCGCTGAGGCTCGCCACCCGATAATCGGGCGGTGCATGGGTCTGGAGGTAAGCCGTGAAAGGCCAGGACGACAAAGAAGGTTCCGTGATCCGCAATCCTTCGACGGAACAGGCCAGCAGTCCAAGCGACGTCATCGCAGTGGCCGTCAACACCCGAAAGGACCGCTGTCGCCGGGCGAACCAGATCACGCTGAAGCCCCCTGCGAGCAAAATGAATCCCGCAACCCCCAGCAGGCCCAGCAAACCATCCCATTCGGTCCCGGGGAAGTTGCGCAAGACATCGAGGCCGTGGCTCGCTCCGTCGATGGCGCCGTGGTCGACGTGCGTGCGGGGCACCCGAAAGGCGATCCGAACCGCTACTCCGGCCAGACCCAAAGCGACGAGGACCCATCCGCCCCAGGTAGCCCGTCGGGACGAAGCGGCGTCCCAGTCGCGAAAGGCCATCGCCAAGCCGACGGCGACGGCCGGCCATGAAACCAGGAGGTAGTAATCCTGAATGCTGGAGAAAGCGATGGTCACGCCGTTCACGGCGAACCACACCCACAGAAAACCAAGGGGCTGACCGGCTATCTCCGGCCACCGGCGTAGTGCCGCCCAGAGCTTCGGCAGGACCAGCGGAAGGAAAACGGTCCAGGGAAAGAACAGTCCAAGGTGCTCCACCCAAAACGTCGGGAGCGGGACCCGGTCGGTGTCGGGCGGCGAGCGGCGGTTGAACACGTGGCCGAGTTGTTCGTTCCAGAAATGCTCTTTCAGAAAGCCCGGGTAACGGAGCTCAACCGCTCCGTACCATGGCACGACTAGACAAATGAGCAGCAACCACCCGGGCCAGAACCAAATGAACTTCTGGGCCGGCCGCCGGGCGGCAGGCACCTGCCAAGCGACCAAAAGGTAGGTCAGCACCGGAAAGAGCAGCGCGTGCAGTCCTTTTGCCAAACACCCGCAGGCGATGCACCCCCACGCCAGCAAAAGAAACCAGAACGAGCGGCTCGGTGAAGCAGCCGGGTCGCGAGCGGACCAGAGAGCCAGGACAGTGAGCGCCATCGTCAATGCCAGGAAAGGCTCCGGCATGACCAGGTGGGTGAACAGGAAGGTACCGGTGAATGACGCGAGGATAATGGCAGCAGCAAGACCGGCCCGGGCATCCTGCGTCACCAGCCACCCCAGGCGGCCTACGGCCACGAACCAGGCCAGGGTGGCCAGAATGACGGGAAGGCGCGCCGCAAACGCGGAGGGGCCGAGCGCATGGAGGGACACGATTTCCAGCCAGTAAACCAGCGGGGGTTTCTGGAGCCGGGGGACGCCGTCCTGGGTCGGGACGAGCCAATCACCCCGGGCCATCATCTCACGCGCAGCACCAGCGTACTGGCCGTCGATTTGATCAAAAAGGTGAGGCACCGCCGCAGCCAGCAGGTAAAAGGCACACAAAAGAACCAGAACCGCGGTAAGCACTGTCAGCGATTTTCGACGGACGATTTCACGGGCCGTGCTTCGGGCCTCGTGAAGCTGAACCGTTTCAGGCGCCAAGTGGTGGTCATGGTACACGTTTTTCGCAGCCCCGGGCGACACACGTGCTTTAGACATCGAGAACCTCCAGGAACAGCTCGACGGCAATGCATCGGCTCACGGGATCTCACCATGACTAAACGGGGGCGTCTAGCGAAATTCGCGGGTCCAGCCGGTACGACCACGGCGGGCCGCAAAGCCGCGGGCGAACGGCGCGAAAACGCCTGCATGGCAGCAAAAGACTCCGTCGAGGGGATCGCTTCAGCAAGCCGAGCGGCACCAACGTACTTGCGCCCACCCACATTGGAGCGGATTGTAGCCCTGTTTAAACCTGTTGGAGGCACGACGATGACCCCGGATGAACAACAATTGATTTCCAGTCTTTTCGAACGTTTGAGTAAAGCCGATACGGCACCCAAGGATCCTGAGGCGGAGCAATTGATTCAACAAAAGGTAAGCCAGTTCCCTTCCGCTCCCTACCTCCTGGCCCAATCGGTGGTGGTGCAGGAGCATGCTTTGGCCAACGCCCAAGCCCGCATTGCCGACCTGGAAAAGCAGGTTGCTGCCGCCAGCCAGAAGGGAGCGTCCCACGGCGGTTTTCTTTCAGGACTTTTCGGAGGGCACAAAGATCAGGACGCTCCGCCGCCGGTGCCGTCGCAAGCGCAACAAGTTCAACCGCAGCGGCAGGCATACGCCCCTGCCCCGGCTCAAGGGCAGTCTGCGCCCCAAGGACAGTACGCCCCGCCGCCGCCGATGCCTTACCCTTCGACCGTAAACATGCAACCTAACACCGGGAGTTCTTTCCTGAAAGGTGCACTGACGACTGCGGCGGGAGTGGCCGGAGGTTCGTTGCTGTTTCAAGGCATCGAAAACCTGATTGGACACAACGCCGGACCGTTTTCGGGAGGACTTGGCGGCGGCCAAGCCGGGTTTTTCCCTCAAGGTGGAGGGCAGCCGACTGAGGTCGTGAATAACTATTACATGGACGATAACGCGGGCGACCGCGGTCAGACGGTCCAGGACGCAACCCCTGGCGACCAGGGCTATGCCGATCAAAACGCGAATTACGATCCTAACCAGGACGACGGTGGCTACGATAACGTGAGTGATGCAAGCGATGTCGTGGACGACAGTTCAGGTGGCGACGTTAGCAGCGACGATTCAACCTTTGTTTAGGAAATTGTTTCAATGGTAGGAGTTCTACCAATTGGATCCAATGTCGAATGCCATTCCGGCGGGTTGCGCTTGGCGGACAAGCCTGAATGGCAGGACGCTCGGAGCATTCTGACCCTGGGCGGTGCGGTCTGGTCAGGAGGGCAGTCCCCTAAGCGTTGACCTAAGCCCCATTGGAGATTTCTACTTGCCTTACCCCTTCCAGGTTGTTTGGCAACGATCCGTTCCGAAGGCTCCGCTTTCCGGATCGCGCCTGCCCCGGTAAGGGTATTTTTCCTCAAGCGCCTTGTTTCAGCGCCCGGGGAGCCGCCCTTTCCCCGGAAAGGCTATTGGTCAAACGTCTGCTCCGAAATGAACCGAGGTAGGCCGGCAGCGAAGGGACTTGCCGCCCTACCGGGCCCCCCTCGAGACGAGCCTTTTCAGCGCCTAAACCTGCTCACCTTTGAGACCTTAGGAAAACGGCGACTCCCCGGCCGCGTTAGGTCTTCAAACCGCTGGCCAGACGCTTCAGTTTTCCGCTCAGAGCCACTTTGGTCGCGGAATTCATTCGATCAATGAACAGGATGCCGTTCAGATGATCGGTTTCATGCTGGGCCGCCCGGGCCAATAACCCTTCGGCTTCAAACTCAACCGGGTTGCCGTCTAGATCGTGGGCGCTCACTTTGACGTGAACCGCCCGCGGGATGTCTGCGGTAACGTCAGGAAAGCTCAAGCAACCTTCCGGGCCCGATTCTGTTTCCTTGCCGAGGTCAACCTGAGGGTTCACCAAATAGAGCGGCATATGGTCTTTTGGATCAACCTCTTTGTCGTTGAGCCACAGCCGGCTGGGGCGAGATTCGGCATCACTGACGTCGATCACCGTTAACTGTACGGCGACCCCGACCTGCTGGGCAGCCAGACCCACGCCATTGGCCTCGTGCATGGTCTCGAGCATGTCCGCTGCTAACTGACGGATTTCGGGGGTGACTTCCTGTATTCTAACGCCTTTGGCACGCAGAACCGGGTTTCCGTAAACGACAATTTCGCGAATCATTTCTGGTCTTTTGGTTGGGTAAAAGCCGAAACCCCGGATTTCACTCCGGCCGCCTTGATGGTGTCGAGCACCTGAACCATAAACCCGAACGCCACGTCCTTGTCAGCGCTCATGGCAATGGGTTTATCCGGCGTCTTGGCCTGGAAATCCTGCAACGCCGATTTCAGGGCGTCCAGGTTGTCCACCGGCTTGTCGCCAAAGAGGATATCGTGTTCGCCTTTGATTGCGATCACCAGCGGTTCGGTTGGGTTCCGGCTCTGGGTGGCGCTTTGCGATTCCGGCAATTTGATGGCGAGCTGTGTCTGCGCGGTCTTAAACGTGGTAGTGACGATAAAAAAGATCAGCAGAATGGCGAAGATATCGATGAGGGAGACAATGATGATCTGGGGCGAGCGACGCCGTTTGACATGGAACCTCATCGAGTCACGCCCTCCAGGGGAGCGCCCGCTTCTTGAAAACCGACCGTTTCCTTGCGCGCAAAAACTTTCTCCAGAAGGTCGGTGAGCAAGGCCTCCATGTCGAGGGCGAGGCGTTCAACCCTGCGGGAAAAGTAGGTAAACGCGATCAAGGCCGGGATGGCAATAGCCAAGCCCACAATGGTCGTGCTCAGGGCCTCACCGATGCCCGAGGCGATTCCCTTCAGGTCGGTGGTCGACATTGCACCGGAGCCGATGCTGGAGAACACCCGGACCAACCCGGAAACTGCTCCCAGCAATCCGAGCAGGGGGGCAATGCCGACGATGATCTCCAGAATAAACAACCCGCTCTCAAGCCGCATGATCTCCTGGCGGGCCCGCGACTGCACGAGCTCCAGCGCCTCGGTCTTGCCCGGGTTGGAAGGACGCACCGCAACCGTCACGATGCGGGACAGGGGAGAATCGTTATCCTGGGTCAGGCGCCTAAGGTGTTCGGGTGATTCGCCTACTTTGAGGTTGTGAATCTCCCGTTCGACGAGGGACGGGATTACGGCTCGCCGTTTCAAGGCCAGCGCACGCAGGAGGATGACCGTGAGCGCAAGGAAGGAACATGCCAGGAGCAAGCCCATGAAAACGCCGCCTTTGGCGAAGAAGTCGAGCGTGTTTTGGAGGAAGGCTGGGTTAGACATCGGGGTTACATGAAATTGAAACTGAAGGTGAACTCAAGGCCGCTGCCCGGGACCAAGGGAGCCAACTCAGGCGGCATTGGCGGAATTCGGGCGTCAAGCACGGACTGGAGGGAAGAATTTGCGAGCGTTTCGTTGGAGGTGTTGCTAACCACACGGGCGTGCTCGACCCGGCCCTCCGGGGTCACTGCAAACGAGATCTGGACCGTGCCCACGTTGATCAAATCGGACCGTTGCTGGATGTAATAGTACCAACGCGATCCCACGGCGTCCTGCACGGCTTTTTGAAAACGACCCTGTGGCGTGCCGACTGCATCCACGGAAGAGCGTCCGCGCGTGGACAGATTGCCTTCCATGCGGCGAAGGATTTGCTGGGGTCGGTACGCGGTTCGGGGTGAGCCTTGGTTCGGATTCTTACGGTTAACGGGCGCTTGCGGCACCGGGGTCAATGCGGGAGTCGCCGCCGGCGTCGACTGCGGTCGCAGCATGGCAAGCTCCTCCGGTTGGGCGGTGGGCGCGGGGGTCGCGGTAGGTTCGGGCGTGGCGCTGGGCGCCGGGGTCGCCGTGGGCTGAGGGGTAGGGGCAGGCGTGCTTGGGGGCTCTGCTTCAGCGGGATCAACGCGCGGCGCAAAAGCCTGCCCCTGGGTATCCAAGGAATAATTTTGCTGACGCATGGCCAAGTCAGGCAGATCCTTGCCGTCCTGGGTGGGCAGCGGGTCCTTGCCTTTGCCTTCTTTTTCAGTTGCGCCCGCCATGTCCTGGTCAGATTCAAACGGAGCGTCTTTGGGCGTACGCTCAGCTTTCTGATCGTCGTTGGATCGAACGAACTGCCGGTCGGGCGGGGTTGCGGGCGGCTGATCGAGCAACGTCACCTCCGGGGGAGATTCTTCCGGCACCGCCGGGGCGCTGGACAAGGTCGGGTGCGGCCAGAGCGCGCTGGCCTGGCTAAGCACAAAAATGATGACGACATGGAGGATAAGGGATCCAACAACCGCGATCGCTACCTTCTTCCGGTCGGACATCACATTCAGAAAAAACGCGGTAGAGTACGTGTTAACGCCAGGGCGCTCAAGCAAGATTCCGCGGCTCGGCGGCCACCGCTCCTGCACCCGGCTTCTTCGGCAGGCGCCTACTTCGCCGCCACAATCGTGTCCCCTTCCAGCACGCCGACGGCTTCGTAGCGGGAGACTTCGGCACAATCAAGGATATCCGTTCCTTTGCCGATTTCCTGCAACGCCCGTCCATTGCGGGTCTGCCGCAGCCATTCCAGCAAATCATCGCCAACCCGTTCGTAAACGCTGCGAGCCAGGGTGGCGGCGTCGGAAAGCCCGGTTTCATCTGAAAGCCGGGCGAGCAGCGCACCGGCGCCAAGGGCGTCCTCCAAGGCAAATTCTTCGCCGGTTCCGGCGCAAACGAGGAGCAACTCCTTAGGGCGGGTGCGAAAAAGGAGATCGGCCAGAGCATCCAGGTTCAACAAAGCGCCAATGTAAACTTTCCGGGCCCCTCGGACCCCTTGGATGGCCAGGGTCCCGTTGGTGGTCGTCATCACGATCCCCCGCCCTTTAAGCTCAACAAATTCACTGGGCGAATTGCCGATGTCAAAACCTTCAATCGGCAAACCGCCACGCTCCCCGGCCAGGACCAGGGAAGGGTCAATTCCCCTTCGATCCTGGGCCTCTTTGATGGTGCTTACCGGAATGATCCGAGTCACCCCATGGGCGAGGCCGGTCACAATCGAGGAAGTGGCGCGCAGGACATCAAAAACCACCGCGGTGACGCCCGTGAGGTCCTGGGCGGCGTAGCGACGGATTTCCGTGGGACAAAGGGCGACATGGATCATGGTTGTCTTCACTGCACGGGAAGGAGTGAGGCAGCGGCGTCACCCTAGCCGAGCCGGTGAATTTATCCAAGCCTCTCCGAGGCACGGCTCCGGTAGGTCATCCGCCAATGATGAAAAAGGAATTGCTGCGCATAGCCGGCGTAAGGTCCGAAGTATTCCTCGGTAAACGCCTGAACGACCTGTTCCCGGGTGCGTCCGCGGCCGGCGAAATAGGTTTGCGCCACGGCCCGATGGATCCAGACGTCGACGGGCACCACGTTCAACCGCTCGTAGGCAAACAGAAGAACGCAGTTGGCGATTTTGGGACCTACTCCGGGGATTCGGCAAAGCTGTTGTCTGGCCACATCCGTCGGCAAGCACCGCAACCCTTCCAGGTTCAACGCTCCGCCGGCAACCGTCTGAGCGGCCGCAAGCAAGTTTTTTGCCCGGAACCCCAGCTTGCACTCCTGAAGGGCCTCAAGGCCAGCGTCGGCCAACACGCCCGCAGGCGGGTAGGCAAATGCCTCTGCCCCGGCACAAGAGACGTGTTTCCCAAAGCGACGCCGGATGGTTAAAGAAACCGCACGGATGTGGCGGACCTGCTTCAGTGCCGAGGTGATGAACGTGCCGAGGCACTCCCAGGCAGGTTGCCGGAGGATGCGAATGCCCCCGCTAAACTCGGCCGCCGTCCTTAAGGCCGGGTCATCGGGGAAGGTGGCCAGGATGTCGGGGACTGAGTGGTCCAGCGCCAGGTAACGCGAGGCCTCGGCCGAGTGTTCCGCCTTCACCAACACGGTTTCTCCGCTTTGCTCCAGGTACACCGGAAGGTCACCGATGCAGCCGAGGAAACCGCGGCCGTGTGCGACCCAATGAAAAACCTGCCCGGAGTTAAGCGTTTTTTCCAGGTCAAAGCCGGGCGCCTGCACGCTGGCGAGCCCGCTTTGTGCAGCTTCAAAGGGCACACTCACGGGCTCAGGCGTGTGATGTGCCAGCCGCTGCCCTCAGCCGGCAGGTAGAGAAAACGGTCATGAAGACGGTTTTCCCGGCCCTGCCAGAACTCGAACCGGATGGGCCGGACCAGGTAACCGCCCCAGTAATCCGGCAAGGGTGGCCGGTCGCGGTAGGTTAATCTGGCCTCCGTCAGTTGCCGTTCGAGGTGCAACCGGCTGGCCACGGCCTCGCTTTGGCGAGAGGCAAGGGCGCCAAACCGGCTGCCAAGTGGCCGCGAATTAAAGTAATTGGCCGAGGCGTCCCGACCGAGTTGGGAAGCGGTCCCTTCCACCTGAACCTGGCGCTCCAGCCAAGGCCAATAGAAGTTGAGGGCCGCGCGCGGATTGGCCGAGAGTTGGCGGCCCTTACGGCTTTCGTAGTTCGTGTAGAACACAAAACCATCCTTGCTGAAACCTTTCAGAAGCACCACGCGGGCAGAGGGCGCGCCGTCGGGCGTGGCCGTGGCGACGGTCATGGCGTTGCCCTCCATTGTTCCTGCCGTCGCGAGCGCTTCCTCCAGCCATCGTCGGAACTGGATGACAGGGTCAGGATCCAATTCATGCCGGCGAAGGCCATGCAACAGGTATTCCTTGCGCAACCGGGCAACATCGGAGGTTGGTTCCATGGGCTTCCACTGTGGCGCGAGAAGCTGCTTGTTCAAGGGTGTATCCACCCAAGGGCTGGGTGCGTAAACCTTGTGGTAACTTGGTCCGCTGCAGCGGCGTCAACCGATAATACCTTTCGAATATGTGGAAATGGATTTTTGCCGTGCTTGGGACCTGGCTGTACTCGACGTCCATCGGGCAAGCGCAATATGCCATCGACATCGACCTGACGACGCAGCGCGCCTACCTGCTGTACCATGAACGCGCCATCCTGGAATCCCCCATCAGTTCGGGCCGGGTCGGTCACGCCACGCCGACCGGGAGTTTTCAGGTCACGGATAAAGACGTGAGGCACACGTCGAGCATCTACGGCCGGATCGTCGACCGGTACGGACGCGCGGTTGTGAGGGACGCCGACGTGGATATGCCGACCCCCGCGGGCACGAGGTTTGTGAACGCGCCCATGCGGTATTACATGCAGTTTGCGCCGGGCATCGGATTGCATGCAGGCTACCTCCCTGGCTATCCGGCTTCGCACGCCTGCGTGCGGATGCCCGAAGACAAGGCGATTGCGTTTTTCCAAGCCGTCCAGGTGGGGACGCCTGTCACGGTTTTCGGCTCGGCGCCGCGGGTTCGCCAGTATGAAGCATCAAACCGCACTTACGGACGCGAACCGGCGGCGAGGGAATTTTACCTGCCAGGGACGGATTACAACCGGCCGCGCCGCATCATTCCGCCGGACTCGCCGTTCGGTTTTTGGTGAGTGGGCAAGTGAGAACGGCAAGAACTCCCCAGGAACCCGGTTTCAAGCAACCAATGCAATACCTTGAAAACGAAAGCGAGTTTTGCTCACCGGCCGTTCGCGGATCAAACAACGCGCCAGCGGAGGTTGCGAAAGGGCCATCGTCCCGGGCGCTTGGGGACAAGATCCCCTACCGGTACTCGCCGTGGATGATCCGGCCCCGGCCGACGATCTGGCCTTTCGCGTCGACGAGGTAAAACTTACCGAACTCATCGTCCTCATCCCTGAACTCGACGGACCAGTACCCGCCGGTGGGGCGCCAGACGGCACTGTATTTGGAAAGCGGGTACGGGTATTGCCGGTTGACCTCCATCGCGATGGCGATTGCGCGCTCTTTCGGAATGCGTCCAGGCACGTACGCATCGCTTGAGGATTCGCATCCTGAAAACGCCAGCGCTAAACCCAATAGCAGGGCAGGAAGTTTTCGCATGCGTGTTATCGTAAGAACCGGCGGCTCGTTTTCCAGCTTGAATTTTTCCGCTCGCAACCGCAGCGTGCGCCATTCATGGCCATCCGAGAAAGCCTTCAGGAAGCCGTCCGGGTGATCGGCCTGATTGAGGCCCTTGAGGAAAAGATCCTTGATGCGGCGAGGCGTCTGGAGCGCGTGCTGTTGGGTGGCGGCAAGCTGTTGACTTGCGGGAACGGGGGCAGCGCAGCCGATGGCTCGCACCTTGCCACTGAGATCGCCTGCCGCTTCATTGAGAATCGGCGGCCTTACCCGGCGTTCAGCCTGACAGCCGATTCCAGTTTGCTGACGGCCACCGGCAATGACTATTCGTTTGCAGAGATTTTCGCCCGTCAGGTCGTGGCGTACGGGTGTCCCGGTGATATTCTGGTGGCGATTTCCACGAGCGGCAATTCACAAAATGTCGTGCGCGCGCTGGAGCAGGCGAAAGCCGGCGGCCTGCAGACGATCAGCCTTTTGGGGCACGACGGGGGGCGTTGCAGAGGGCGGGCGGACGTTGAACTCGTGGTGCCGCACGCGGTAACGGCGCGCATCCAGGAAGCCCATAAACTGATCATCCACCTTTTCTGTGAGCAGATCGAACCGGCTTTGCAACGCGGCCCCGCCTCGGCTCAGGGCTGAGCCGGCGGCGGTTCACGGGACCACGGCTGAATGGCGGTAAGACTGCACGATCAGCCGATTGCCCTTTAATGTTTTCGACAGCCATGCTGGTTGCGGGTGCGAGCCTGGCGCTGGGTGCCGCCGTTGGCTCGTTCCTCGGCTGTCTGGTCTACCGGTGGCCGCGCGACCTCTCCCTGCTCCGCCCTCCCCGTTCTTTCTGTCCAGCCTGTCAGCAAACGCTGCCCTGGCACCGCAATGTTCCCATCCTGTCGTGGCTTCTTCTGAGGGGACGATGCCGCGATTGCAGAGCTCAAATCAGCATTCATTACCTGCTGCTTGAGCTCCTGACCGCACTGCTGTTCCTGCTTCTTGCCCTTGATTACCCCCTGGCCGAGGCGGTGCCGCTGGGCGTGTTTTTCGCCGTGCTTCTGGCCGCAACGTTCATCGACGTTGAACACCTCATCATCCCGGACCGGCTGACGGTGCCGGCGGTCGCTGCAGGGCTCATCGCCAGCACGGTCGTGCCCGCGTTGCACGGAGCCGAAGCTTGGTCAGCCGGACTCTGGGCTTCCCTGGTGGGAGCAGCGGTCGGTTATGGTCTGCTTTACCTGGTCAGTTACCTCGGCAAACTGGCGTTTGGCAGGTGGAACCTTCGCTCGGCCGAGCCAATCGACTTTGAAGCCTGCCGGACTCCGCAGGAAGGCTGGCGCTTCCGTTTCGACGGGGAGAGCTATGCGTGGAAAGAGTTGTTTTACCGGCGTACCGATCGGATCCGCATCCAAGCCCTTGGGCTGGTCGTGGATGGACGCGCCTGGCCCGGCACAACTGAACTCATTCTAACCCGGGATGCCGTCGGTTTGCCGGAACGCATGATCCCGCTTGGCGAGCTGGAGGCGCTGAGTGGAACGACGCAAGCCGCGGTTTTTCCTCGTGAGGCCCTGGGACTAGGTGACGTGAAGCTGATGGCTGTGATCGGGGCTTTTCTGGGTTGGCCCGGGGTATGTTTCAGCTTGGGGGCAGGGTCGTTGATCGGGACCGTCGTGGGCCTCACCATCCTTGTGGTCCGTCGCACACGAGACACCCAGATCCCGTTCGGCCCTTACCTCTCCGCCGGCGCGGTACTATGGACCCTTGCGGGGCCGCGGTTGCTTCAATGGTACGTCGCGCACTTTATTGGGTAGGGCCGGGTGGAAGCAGGAGCGGCCGGGAAGGGTCTTGGCAGGGTCGGATCTCCGAGCCGGCCGGGCGGTGAATAGGGCCGTTATCCCGGGCGCTTGAGGACAAGCTCCCCTGCCGGAGAAGGCACGACCTAGTCTGTTCCTCCGCCCCGTTGCCGGCGGCGAAGGGACTCGCCGCCCTACCCGGCCCCCAGTTACGCCGGCACGCCGATACCCCGACACCTTCCCCTACCGTGTGCGCAACAGCTCGCGGGCATGATCAAGGGCAAGCCGGGATTTGCCGCCCAGCATGCGGGCGATTTCATTGACGCGATCCTCCGCTGTCACCGGTCGCAAGGTTGTTCGCGTCCGTCCATCCAGGATTTCTTTACTGACCAGAAAATGGCTTGCCGCCGCCGAAGCCACCTGGGGCATGTGGGTGATGGCCAAAACCTGCCGGGATCGTGCAACGGCACGCATTTTAACCCCCACCGCATTGGCCACCTCGCCCCCGACGTTGGCGTCAATCTCGTCAAACACGAGCAATCCGATCAGGTCCTCCGTGGCCAGGGCGGTCTTGATCGCGAGCATGACCCGCGAGATCTCGCCGCTTGAAGCGATGGCCCGCAATGGCTTAGGAGCTTCCCCGGGGTTCGGCGCGAATAGAAACTCCACGTCGTCCAACCCATGCCGGCCAAGTTCGGCCGCACGTTCCACCTTGACCTCGAAGTGCGATTGCTTGAACCCGAGGTCCGTCAAGTGGCCCTGCACCGCCGGGGCGAGCCGGGCGGCTGCCGAAACGCGCGCCTTGGACAAGGCCCTTGCGTGCTGTAATGCCGTGGCCTGCTGCTGATCCAGCTCCGCTTTGAGATCCTGATGGATCTGGTCACGGTGGTCGAAGCGGGCGAGGCGTTCCGCCAGTTGTTCCCGCAATTCGATCAAGCCCTTCTCATCGGTGTGGTGCTTGCGCTCAAGCGATTGCAGAAGGTTCAGGCGTGCCTCCATCTGATGAAGGGCTTCTGGATCGACCTCCACCCGGCGTTGGTAATCGGCCACATTGCGTTCCAGTTCCTCTATTTCCACCGCCGCCGCTTCGTATTGCCCGACGAACACCGCCGTGGCGGAGTCGATCCGCTCCAGTTCGCGCAGGCATCGCGCCACCTCTCCCATGCGGTTGAGCACGGAATCGTCGGCCTGGCTCAAACCCTCGCTGACGGCGGCCGTGAGCTCAAGGATGCGGCGGGAATGGGCGGCAACGCTGTAGCGGGATTGCAATTCGTCCAATTCGCCCTCGCGGAGGTCTGCGGCCATCAGTTCCTGGTGCTGGTGACGCCAGAGCGCCAGGTTCTGGTCTGACGCTTCGTCCGCCAAAGCATCCAGCTCCTTGCGCAGCCGGGTAAGTTCGTCAAATGCCGCCCCATAAACCCGGAGCGCTTGTTCCGCGCTGGCGTAGGCGTCGATGATCTCGCGCTGCTGATCCCTCGAGAAGAGGGATTGATGGTCGTGGGGTCCGTGCAAGTCGACCAACCCGGCACCGACCTCTTTCAAGTTGGCCAACGTGGTCTGCGTGCCGTTGATAAACTGACGGTTCGTTCCGCCGCTGGTAAAAGACCGTTTGAGCAGCAACTGGCCCTCCTCGCACGGTTCAATTCCATGCTCTTCAAGGAAGGCATTCAGCTGGCGGACATCGCCAAGGTCGAACACCGCTTCAACGGAGCATTGGTCAGCGCCGGTGCGGATGAGGGTCTTGTCGGCACGTTCCCCTAAAACCAAGGTCAACGCCCCTAGAATAATGGATTTGCCGGCGCCGGTCTCGCCCGTTACCACGTTAAACCCGGGCGCCAGACTCCAGTCCAACGACTCCACCAAAGCCAGGTTCCGGATCCGGAGTGAGCGCAGCGTTGCGGGCACAGGAAGGGTATGTAAAGTTGCGGGAGTCCTTTTGCAATAGATGCTCGCAATCACCTTTCTGGGTACCGGCACCTCAGTCGGAGTGCCCGTTCCGCTCTGTGATTGTTCCGTGTGCTCGTCCACCGACCTGCGCGACCAGCGTTTTCGAGCTTCCCTCTACGTGGAAACGGAACGGGCGGCCTGGGTGGTGGACACGGGAGCCGAATTCCGCTTGCAAGTGCTGCGCGCAAACGTGCGGCGGGTGGATGCCGTCGTCTACACGCATTCCCATGCGGATCACGTCATGGGTTTCGATGACCTGCGACGCTACAGCGGCGCCAACGGGAACCGGATGCCGGTCTACGGTTCCACCGAAACCCTGGCCGATCTGAGCCGGGTGTTCCAGTATGCTTTCAACGGGAAGGCCCGCTTTCCCGGGTACGTGCACCCGGAGCCTCACCGGATCGACGGGCCTTTCCAGATCGGGGAGACCGAACTGGTGCCCGTTCCGGTCGAACACGGAAGGGCTCACGTTTTCGGCTTTGTTTTCCGACAGGGCGGGCGCCCGCTGGCCGCCTACTTGAGCGATTGCAAGGTCGTGCCGGACCTGCGGCCTTTGCAGGGAGTCGACACGCTGATCCTGGGCACCCCGTGCTTCCACAGGCACCCGACCCACATGAGCTTGGCCGAGGGCTTGACGTTTGCGGAAGGAATTGGCGCGCGCGCGACTTACCTCACCCACTTAAGTCACGACTTTAAACACGCGGACGTGGACAAGGCGCTGCCAGCCGGAGTGCACCTGGCGTACGACGGCTTGCGCCTGGAATTTTCCTGAGATACAGCCGACGGCAATGTTTCGGCCACGTATGGAAGGTGGTGTGACTTGCCGCAGGCGGCCGGGTAAATGGATCGGAGGGCGTGCCGGCCTGGTTTTACTCGCCTGCTGGCCGCTTTTCCTCCCGCTCGGGGCCTCCGCAAGCGAGCCGCGCCTGGCCGACGTGACCGTGGTGGTGTTCAACGAAACGGTGCCGGAAAGCAAGACCCTGGCCCAATACTATGCCCAACAGCGCGGCATCGAAGCCTCGCACCTGGTTGGGCTGCATTGTCCCCCGGAAGAAGAAATCGACCGGCAGGTCTATGACCAGCAGATCGCTGAGCCGCTGCGCGCCCAGTTTATCACACATGGCTGGTGGCAGGAATCCGAACCGACGGAGGGCACGGCGGCCGTGGTCGGTTCCCAGATCCGTTTTGTCACCCTCATCCGTGGGATTCCCCTTAAGATTCGTGCCTGCAACGGCTATCCGGGAGACCATCCGGATCCGACCACGCCGTTTGGCCAATCCAACCAGGCAGCGGTCGATTCGGAACTCGCCGCCCTCGGGTTTCGGAGCCGCCAGATTTCTGGCCCGCTCAAGAACCTGTATTACCGGAGCTTCCTGCCGATCACCGATCCCGAGATAGACCCAAGGCTGCTGCTGGTGGGCCGGATTGACGGTCCGACCGTCGGAGAGGCGCGCCGGATGGTCGATGACGCGATCGGTGCGGAACGAACCGGTTTATCCGGTTGGACGGTGATTGACGAACGCGGGACCAATGATCCCGCCTACAAAATCGGGGACGACTGGTTGGAGCACATCGTAGCGGCAGCGTTCCCTCTGGGCTTTCCGACCCTGGTCGACCGCCAGCCGGACCTGTTCCCGGCCGGCTTTCCCCTTAACGACGTAATGCTTTACTTTGGCTGGTATGCCGAGCACCTGGCCGGCGCACTCGCAGATCCGGGGTTTCGGTTCCGGCCCGGGGCGATTGCGGTGCACATCCACTCCACCAGTGGATCAACCGTCCGATCGCCGGACCGTTTCTGGGTGGGTCCGCTCATCCGGCACGGTGCAGCCGCCACCCTGGGCAACGTGTACGAGCCTTACCTTGGGCTGACTCCCGAACTGGATGTGTTTTTTGATCGCCTCACCCATGGCATGACTTTTGCCGAGAGCGCTTATGCGTCGCTGGTGGGCCTTTCCTGGATGACCACCATCGTGGGCGACCCGCTTTACCGGCCTTTTCCGGTAAACCTCGACGGGCCACGAGGACCGTTGGGGTGGCGCGATTACCAAGCTCTGGCGGAGCGCTACCACAACGAACCGGAACAACTTGCCAGCCACCTGCTGCATGACGAAAAGGAACCGTTGGCGGCTGAGTTTGCCGGCTTGGTGCTGGCTGCAGCCAATCGGCCGGACGAAGCCATCCCGGCCTTGCTCCGGGCCCGGAGAACCGCCAAAGCCCGGCCTGACCGGCTGCGGGCGCTCCTTGAGGCGGTTGCGGTTCTCAGAACGAGGCAGAAGCGGAACGAAGCCGATGAACTGGTCCGGCGGGAAGGAGGCGAGTTTCGAGACGATACCTCGCGTCACCTGCTGGAATCGTACGGGGCACGCTGAGTGGGAAATTGGAAGAATTGTATCAATGCCAGGAATGGAAGAAGGTTACCAGTGACACAAATGAAGGAAGTTCACGGCGGGCACCGGGGGTATGGGGGTGAAGGCATGGTGGCTTCAGGTTGGGCCGGCATGCCGGCGGGTGTTTGCGTTCTGCGGGAGCAAGGCACGGCCCAGAGATAAAACACGTTTATAATACGTTTTTTCTTTATGTTTTAAAATTTCGGCTTATGCTTCGAGCCGATGCCTGGTCCTGCGGATCCCGTCGTTCTCTACCACGATTTTGTGCAACCGCCGGCGGACCTTGTCAGCGAAGATGAACTGGCGCGGCGATGGTCGGAGCTGGAGTGGCAAACGTGGTGGTATGCCGGCGCTTTCGGGACGGCGTTCCGGGCAACCAATGGGGCGGTGGTGGAGGTTTTGAGCCCGGGCCTGTGGAACCATGAGGCCGGCCCGGATTTCACCAATGTGGTGATTCGTGTTGACGGCAAAGAAGAAACGTTGCGCGGGGACATGGAGTTTGATCGCAGCGCCCTCGACTGGGAACGGCACGGCCACGGGGTCAACGAACGTTTCAACCATGTGGTGCTGCACGTTTTCGTGCGGCCTCCAGGTTGCGTTTTTTTCACCCGGACCGCCGACCACCGGGAGGTGCTGCAGGTGCACCTGCAGGCGCCAGCCCCCGAACACCCGGCGATCCTGCCCGGGGGTCACCGGGCCAAGCCGGGCGCGTGCCGCGCGCCGCTGGCGCAGATGACCCAGACTCAGATCGAGGGGGTGTTGGAAATTGCGGCCCGAGTTCGCCTGGAACGCAAAGGGCGGCTGCTGCAACGGTCCATCAAGGTGCACGGTTTTGCGGAGGCGCTGTTCCAGCAAGTGGCCATGGCACTGGGTTACAAGGAAAATAAATTGCCGTTCCTGCTCCTGGCCCAGCGCGCCTCCCTGAGGTTGCTGCGGCAACAGCCTGCGGCGGCAGAGGCGATCTTATTTGGTCTATCGGGCTTTTTGGAGCAAGCCGCCCAACCCGGGGGTGCCGCCCCCACCGCCTCCGCCCATCTGAAGAAACTTTGGTCTGCCTGGTGGGGATTGCGAGGAGAGCTTTGCCACTTTGTGCTTAGCCCAGAACAGTGGCGTTTGACGTCGACCCGTCCTTCCAACCATCCTCAGCGGCGGCTGGGCGCCCTGTCCGTCCTTGCCTCCCGGTGGCCGGAACTGCAGGGGTTGCCGTCCGACCTCCCTGCCGTCCGGCGTTTTTTTCACCGGTTGTCCCACCCGTTCTGGGACCATCATTACACCTTGCAATCCGCCCCGAGCGCCCGGTCGATCCACCTGATCGGCAGCGCCAGGATTGCCGACCTGCTGGCCAACGTGTTCGTTCCCTTGATGTGGATTTCCGGGCAGGTCGATTGGGCCGTGGTCAAACGCTTGCCGGCTGAGCTTGACAACGGCCGCCTGGAATTGACGCGCCAACGGCTTTTCGGGGAGCGAGCGGAGCCAAATTTCGCAGCGCGTTACCTGTACCAACAACAAGGGTTACTGCAGGTGGCCGAGGATTTCTGCAATGCCAACGGCCACGACTGCTCGTTGTGCCGCTTTCCAGCTTACCTTTCGGCCCTGGATCCGTCGTACCCGGCGGCGGAAGCTGAATAAAAAGGCGCTCGCCGTTCGACTCCCCCCTGTTCACAGCAATCTGACTCCGGCCATGAGCAGCTTTGCGATCAGGGCAATGCATGCGGTCAACAGCAACAAACACGCACATTTATAGAAACCAAGCGGGTTTTTCTCGAGCAACGAAGCGCCCCGCGGATAAAACGGCTCCACCGAATCCGGATGGGTGAGGTTAAAAAGCATCTCGGAATAATTCTGGTAACGCCGCTCAGGCTCGGGCGAACACGCACGAAGCAGGACCGCTTCCAACCACGGCGGCACGTTGGGGTTCAGGTGCGACGGCTTCCTGGCGGTGTGAAAGTGCGGGGTTTGAAATCGCTCAATCTCGCCGAAGGGAAGGCGCTGGGTGAGCGCCTCAAAGAGGGTAACGCCGATGGCAAAGATCTCCGTCCGCTCTGAGATGGCCGCCCCGCGAAACCGTTCAGGGGCAAGGTAGCTCGCCGTGCCTGCGCGCGACGTGACCGAGAACACTTCGGTCGTGCTGCCGAAATCGACGAGCTTGAATGTGACCGAATCGCAGCTGCTCAGGACGAGGATATTGTCCGGTTTGACGTCTCCATGCACGAGATCCAGGCCGATCAGGTGCTGGCCCGCTTTCAGCAGGAATCTGCCGAGCGCAACCGCTTCATCAACCGCCAGCCGGCGGGAGCGCAGCAGCATCCTTAAGCTCGGCGCCTCAATGAATTCCATGGCGTAGCAGCGAACGGTGCCGTCAACCGGCACAAACGCTTTCACGAGAAATTCATTTGCAGGCAGCCGCGTGGCGTTCCAGGTCTCCTTGACGAATTGGTTGAGCACCGCCTCATTGTCGCGCGCTTCGATGGGGGCGAACTTGAGCGTGAACCGGTGGCCATCGCGCACGGCGAGCCAGACGCGGTCATTGTGCTGAAATGCTTTAATCAGGGTAAACCCGTCAACTTCCATACCCTTGTGGAGTGCATCGGGCACTTCCAGCGAAAGTTTGCTGACGGCCTGAAGATTACCGGTTCGGGTGATGTCAAGAACGACGGCACTGACGTCGTCCAGCAGTTCAGGCGTGGCTCTTGCACGTGCGGCCGAGACGAGGGTACGCGCCGGGCAACGCGCGTTCAGTTTTGCCGTAAGTGTGGGGGCATCGAACACATTCGACAGCCCGTCCGAGCAGAGCAAAGCCACATCGCCGTCGGCGAGGTCTGCCGCAAAAAAATGCGGCTCCACCTCCGGGGCGAGCCCGACGGCACGATTCAGGATGTGTTTGCGGCCGTGCTCCATGCTTGCATGGTCCTCGGACAGCTGGCGCAGCTGGCCGGCGTGGGCCAGGTACACCCGCGAGTCACCGACGTTCAGCCCATAAAGTTTGTCACCCTCGATCACCGCCGCAGCCACCGTGGACACCAGTTCGGGTGAGCCATACCGTTCGAGAGAATCGTGGTAGAGCCGGTGGTTCACCCATCGGGTGAACTCGCCCAGTGCTTTCTGCGGGGTCCAGGTCTTGGGACGGGCAGCGTAATTGGTGGCCAGCGATTCAACGATGTGCGAGGCCGCCTCTTGTCCCCCCTGGACTCCTCCCGCGCCATCCGCGAGGACCGCGATGACCGTTTGATCCCACACCTTTACGGTGAAAGCGTCCTGCGAAGCTTCTTTTTCGGACCGCGCGCACCCAAACGCCGTGGCGTTGACTTTCAAACAGGCGTCTTAGATGCGGGCATTCGCGAGTGCACCCCAAGTGGTGCGCCAACGCGTTTTCACCAGGGTTAAGCCGACAATGGCGAGAACGCACAGCCCGGCAAAAACGCAAAACCCGGCCAGGTACGAACCGGTAAAGCCTTTGGACAAGCCCAGGGAACTGGCCAGGTAAAACCCGCCAAGGCCACCGCCCGCACCGACCAAACCGGTCATGACCCCGATGTCTTTCCCGAAGCGTTGCGGCAGCAATTGAAAGACCGATCCATTCGCCATGCCAAGCGCGCCAGAGGCAATGAGCAGCATCGTCAGATTAAACGCCAGGTGGTGCCCGATGGCCGCCGCCACCAGGGCGAAGGCCGCGACGGCGTAAAACCGGTAAAGCGATCGAATGCCGCCGATGCGATCCGCCCAGGCGCCTCCCACGGGCCGGAGCATGGCCCCGGTAAAGGTGGCGAGGGCGGCAAGGTCCCCTGCCTGCACTGGTGCCAAGCCGAATTCACTTCTGAAGTAGAGGACATATGAACTCGCCAGCCCGACAAAACCACCAAAGGAAATGGTGTAGTAAAAGCAAAACCAATGGGCGTCTTTATCTTTCAACAGGTTGACGTAGTCCTTGAGTTGCTTGGGTCTGACGTGCACCGGCGCTTCCTTCGATACGACGGCGTAGAACACGAGCACCAATAGCGCCGGAATGATTGCGAGTCCAAACACAGCCCGCCAGCCGTAGGCCGCCGCAAGCCGCGGAGCCAATAGGGAATCCAAAAC
The DNA here is from genome assembly GCA_036401335.1 of Chthoniobacterales bacterium. Lineage (GTDB taxonomy): Bacteria > Verrucomicrobiota > Verrucomicrobiia > Chthoniobacterales > JAFAMB01 > DASWVC01. The sequence goes on along the minus strand of DASWVC010000360.1, from coordinate 8,162 downwards.
GGTCCCAATGTTTCCCGCCCCGGCCAACCCCATTACCATGCCTTGCATGTTTGGTGGGTACCAACGTCCGGCCTGGGGCAGGGCCACTGCAAAACTGGCGCCGGCAAAACCCAGGACCATGCCCATCAACAGCGTTGCTTCATAACTTTTAAGTCCAATCATCCACGCACTCAGCAACCCGCTGATCACGATCAGCTGGGCCGTAATGCCCGTCCTTTTTGAACCTATCCGGTCTACCGCCAGCCCGAGCACGATCCGAAGGATGGCACCGGACAGGATCGGCACGGCAACCATCAGGCCTTTTTGCCCGGCTGACAAGTGCAGGGACTCACCGATCTGGGCTCCGAGCGGACCGAGGATGGTCCAGACCATGAACGAGAAATCGAAATAAATGAAGGCGGCGAGCAGCGTCGGCCAGTGGCCAGCTTGTTTGAAATGCGCGAGGTTCAAAATAGTGATTGGCTGTTGGAGTCGATGCTTTTGGGCGTAGCCGCCCGGTCTTGCTAGCGCGAGGCATGCCAAAGGTGCACCCAAAGCTGAAAAACCGGGTGCGCGGAAGGTGCGGTGGAGCAGGCAATCCCCGAAGGTTAGGCCAAACCTGGGGGCAGACGGGGACCCTGGCGGCGGGAAAAGGCGAACCGTCCAAAGAAATACCCCCGGCAAGGAGGTATGGTGCCGAACCGCCTGCACCGCCGCTCTCCCGGGGCCAATGAGTGACGATTTTCTTCCATGTTGCTTAAAAACGGATTTACTCCGCCCCAAGCGCGGGGACAGACGGGGGTGCCGCAAGCCAAAAGCAGGTCCAGCAGAGGGTTCAGGCAAGATTCCTCCGGCAAATCACATGGTGAGGAATGTAACCTGCTCTCCCCTAGCCAAGGTGGCTATGGATTATCGCACGAGGGACAATATCACCGTCAAAGAGTCTCAAGTTGCAGCCGGTCACGGGCCGTTGAGGACCGGGTGCGGGCTGTCTGAACCAGCTTGGTAGAGTGCCCAGCCCACAGGGACCCTTGGCGACGCTGTGAAAATTGCGACCCGCAACAAACGTTTTTCTTACCGCCAGATTTGCTGATCGATTCGAAGTTTCTAGAACGTGAACCTAAGTTCTTACGGATGGACATGAAGCGCACAAAGAATTCCAGTGGTGGCCTCTCCCAACCCGACGTAAACCGCGGTGCGTGCGGTGTCGGGGTGCTGGTGGATCTCAATGGAACAAAAACCCACCAGCTTGTGCAAGACGGGCTGCGCATCCTCTGCAACATCGATCATCGCGGCGCGCGCGGCGCCGAAGAAAGAACGGGCGACGGCGCGGGAATCCTTTTGCAAAAGCCGCACGAGTTTTTCCAGGCGTTGATTCCCTCCTTGGGCGATTTTGATTCCTATGGCGTTGGCATGCTGTTCATGCCGCGGGACCACTGGAAGCAAATTGCGCTCAAGGAACTGATTGCCACCGTTTGCCGGCAGGTGGGTTTCAAGATCATTGCATGGCGGACGGTGCCTACGGACCACACCGATCTTGGCCGGACCGCGTTGGAATCAGAGCCGGTGGTGGAACAGCTTTTCGTGGAACCGGTGACGGAACTTGCCCCGGAGCGGCTCGACGAAAAAATGTATGTGCTCCGCCGGGTACTGGAAAAGTCGGCAATGGAACGCGAGATTGCCGGTGACGAGCTGTTTTACATCTGTTCGCTTGACCGTCGCCGGATCGTCTACAAAGGCCTGCTCACCTGCAGCCAGCTTGGGAAGTATTACGCCGATCTTGGGGATGAGCGGTTAAAGAGCAGCCTGGCCCTGGTTCACTCACGCTTCGGCACGAACACGCTGGGAGCCTGGCAGCTGGCGCACCCGTACCGGGTCACCGTCCATAATGGCGAGATCAACACGCTGCGTGGAAACGTTAACCGCATGAAGACGCGGGAAGCGGCTCTGGCCTGTGACAGGTTTGGCGAGGACATCGAGCAGATCAAACCGGTAACCAGCGAGGGGCTGAGCGACACGGCGGTGTTCGACAATGTACTTGAGCTTCTGCTTGAGTCTGGGCGGAGCCTGCCGCAAGCGCTTCGCATGCTGGTGCCGGAAGCGTGGAACAAAGATAAATTGATGGACCCGAAACGGCGGTCCTTTTACGATTATCACTCCACCGTCATGGAGCCGTGGGATGGTCCGGCGTTGATTGCGGCAACGGACGGCTACCGCGTTGCGGCGGTGCTTGATCGCAACGGGCTTCGCCCGTGCCGTTACTGCGTGACCAAAGGCAACGTGCTTATCATGGCAAGCGAGACGGGGGTGCTCGACACTCCGCCGGATCAAATCGTAGTGCAGGGCCGCCTGAAACCAGGTGAGTTATTTCTGGCTGACACGCTGGAGAAACGGATTGTACCCGAAGCGGAAATCTTTGAAGAACTGAACAAACCTCCCTACGCGGAGTGGCTCGTGCAGAATCGGATCCGGTTGAAGGATATTCTTCCAGCGACCGTGCCGCCGCCTGAGGTTGGGGATGTCACCCCGTTGCAACGGGCGTCTGGTTACACGCTCGAATCGCTGCGCTGTCTGGTGCAACCGATGGCGGCGGAAGGCAAAGACCCAACTGGCTCAATGGGAAATGATACTCCTCTGGCAGTCCTCTCCTCCCGTTACAAGACGTTGTTCCAGTACTTTCTCCAGATGTTCGCGCAAGTGTCGAACCCGCCGCTCGACTATTTGCGGGAAGAGCTTGTGACCTCGCTGGAAAGCCACATCGGACGGCAGCGTAATTTGTTGGTGGACACCCCGGAGCATTGCCGGCAAATTTTCCTTGACTCTCCGATCCTCACCCATCAGGAAGCGGCCGCCCTCCGGCAAATCGATCGCAACGGGATGCGTGCACGCGTGATTGACGCCACCTACCCGGTCGGCACGCTGCTGGAAGACGCGATCCACCAGTTCCGCGCCGAGGCGACCGAAGCCGTCAGGGAAGGTTTCGAGGTGCTGATTGTTTCGGACCGAAGCCTCGGTCCGGAACGGGTGGCCATACCGAGCTTGCTGGCTATCGGTGCGCTCCAACACCACCTGATCCGTGAAGGGTTGCGGACGCGCACGGCCCTGGTTCTGGAAGTCGCGCAACCCTGCACCGTGCACCATTTCTGCACGCTGATCGGGTATGGTGCAGACGCCATCTACCCTTGGCTTGCGTATGCCACCATCGGGCAGCTTGGCAAAGACGGCTGGCTGGACAGCGACCTTGATGAGGCTGAACTCCGTTTCAAAAAGGCGGTCGAGGGCGGACTCCTCAAGGTAATGTCCAAGATGGGCATTTCAACCCTGGAGAGCTACAAGGGTGCTCAGGTGTTCCAGATCGTCGGGCTTGACTCTGACCTGGTGCAGGATTTTTTCACCGGTACGCCGTTCTCCCTTGAGGGGGTGGGGCTGGATCAGATAGAACGCGAATTGCTCGAGCAGCATGCCGTTGCTTTCGACGAAAAGATTGCCGGCAACCTTCCCCTCGACGTCGGCGGCGACCTTTACTGGCGGCGTGACGGCGAGTACCACCAATGGAACCCGATCACGGTGGGCAAACTGCAGTATGCGGTGCGGACGGGAAACTACGAGGCGTACCGCGAGTTCGCGAGCTACCTGAATGACCAGGAGGAACGGCTGCAAACCATTCGTGGCTTGCTTGATTTCGACCTTGACGAGCAAAAGGCGGTGCCGCTGGACGAGGTGGAGTCGATTGAAGCGATTTGCCGGCGCTTTTCAACCGGCTCAATGTCATTGGGATCGCTCAGCACCGAGGCGCACGAATGCCTCGCAACCGCCATGAATCGGATTGGCGGCAAGGCCGGCAGCGGCGAAGGCGGTGAACAGGTGGAACGGTTCGGCACGGAGCGAACGTGCACCATGAAACAGGTCGCAAGCGGCCGGTTCGGGGTAACGATTCATTACCTGGCCAGCGCCAAGCAGATTGAGATCAAGATGGCCCAAGGCGCCAAACCCGGCGAAGGCGGCGAATTGCCCGGGCCAAAGGTAAACGAGGAGATCGCGGCCGTGCGCTTTACGACCCCTGGAGTTGGGTTGATTTCCCCGCCGCCGCACCACGACATTTATTCGATCGAGGACCTTGCGCAGCTCATCCACGATCTGAAATGCGCAAATCCGGAGGCTGAAATTCACGTGAAGCTGGTGTCCGTGGGCAATGTGGGGACCATTGCGGCCGGGGTCGCCAAAGCGCGGGCGGATGCGGTGCTGATCGCGGGAGATTCCGGGGGGACAGGGGCAGCGCTGAAGACTTCAATTAAGAGTGCCGGTGCGCCTTGGGAGATCGGCCTCGCCGAGACCCAGCAAGTGCTGTTGGCCACAAACCTGCGCTCACGAATCCGCGTCCGGGTGGATGGCGGGCTAAAAACGGGCCGTGACGTGGTGGTGGGTGCGCTGCTGGGGGCGGAAGAGTACGGATTTGGCACGGCCCCGCTGGTGGCGGTCGGCTGCATCATGCTGCGCAAGTGCCATTGCAACACCTGTTCGGTCGGCGTTGCAACACAAGACCCGAAGCTGCGGGCACGGTTTCCGGGCAAGCCGGAACACGTGGTTAATTACATGCGGTTCGTGGCCCAGGAAGTTCGTGAATGGATGGCGGCACTCGGGTTTCGGACCGTTGACGAGATGGTGGGTCGCGTGGACAAGCTGAAACCGCGCGCGGTCCATTTTCCGAAAGGAGGACAATTGGACCTTACCAAACTCCTTTACCGCCAGCCGACGCGGGACGCGGCGCGGAAGGTGCGCGACCAGAACCACAAACTTTCGGACAAACTCGATCACCGCTTGATTGAGCAGGCGCGGCTCGCCGTCGAACGCGGGGAACCGGTGGTGATTGAATCAAAGATCCATAATTCCGACCGCACGGCGAGCACGATGCTAAGTTCGGTGATCGCAAAGCGGTACGGAGCTGAAGGATTGCCGCCCGACACCATCAAGGTCCGCTTTACGGGCACGGCTGGCCAAAGCTTCGGGGCGTTTCTCGCGCGGGGCCTGACCCTTCATTTGGAGGGCGATGCGAACGATTACGTCGGCAAAGGGCTTTCGGGAGGCAAGATCAGTGTAAGCACGCCAAAAGAAGCATCCTTCGTGGCAAGCGATAACATCATTATCGGCAACGTGGCGCTTTACGGTGCAACCAGCGGGGAGGCGTATTTTAACGGGTTGGCGGGCGAACGTTTTGCGGTGCGCAACTCCGGTGCAATGGCCGTGGTGGAAGGGGTCGGTGATCACGGCTGCGAATACATGACCGGGGGCGTCGTGGTGATCCTGGGGGGAACCGGCAAAAATTTCGGGGCGGGGATGAGCGGGGGTGAAGCCTTTATCTTCGACGAGGATGGAAGTTTTGTGCACCGCCTTAATCCGGCCATGGTGCGGATGGAACCGCTTGGGGGCGAGCGGGATGGAGAACTGGTGAAACGCATGGTCGAGAACCACGTGGCTTACACAAACAGCTCAAAGGCAAAACGGATTCTGGAACATTGGAACGAAAGCACGGCAAAATTTGTGAAAGTCATCCCGGGCGCTTACGCTGAGGTGCTCGCCCGGCACTTGGCTTCGGGCAAAGACGTGCGCTTGACCCCGCCTCCCCCGGCGGAAGAACGAAGGGCGGCCTGAACCTGCGTAGAAGAAAGAAGGGTAAAGAAGGACCAACGCGGGCCCTCGCTGCTATCAGACGAGAAAAAAATCATTCGCCCAGGCGTCCAGACCGGCTCCGGGTCCCCTGCATTACCACCGATTCAGTAACAGATTCTTAATTTCCTTCCATGGCTGACGATCATCCAAATGGTTATTTGAAGTATGCCCGTGCGCCGATCGGCAAACGCGACCCGACGGAGCGGATTCGTGATTACGAGGAGATCTGGAAACCGCATTGGGAAGAGACGCACCTGCGAACCCAAGGAGCGCGCTGCATGGATTGCGGCGTGCCGACTTGCATGGCCGGGTGCCCGATCGGCAACATCATTCCGGATTGGAACGACCTCGTCTCGCGCGGCCAATGGCGTGCGGCCCTTGCCCGCTTGCAGGCAACGAACAATTTTCCGGAGTTTACCGGCTACACCTGCCCGGCTCCGTGTGAGCCGGCGTGCGTGCTCGCCCTGAACACGGAACCGGTCACCATCAAGAGCATTGAACGCGCGATTGCCGATCGTGGGTGGGCGGAAGGTTGGATCGTACCTGAACCCCCCAAAACGCGCACCGGAAAGCGCGTGGCGATCGTCGGGAGCGGCCCGGCGGGTCTCGCGGCCGCGCAGCAACTTAACCGGGCCGGACACGAAGTGACGGTGTTTGAACGGGACGACGAAATTGGCGGCTTGATGGTTTACGGCATCCCCGATTTCAAATTCTCAAAAAAACAGGTCGCACGGCGGGTTCATCAACTGGCCGAGGAAGGGGTGAAGTTTAGTTGTGGGGTCAACGTTGGCAGCGACGTTACCCTGCAGGAACTCCGGGGTAATTTTGACGCCGTTTGCCTGGCGATCGGTGCGCAACAGCCACGAGCGGTTCCGCTGCCCGGGCGTGAACTGGGCGGCATCCATTACGCCATGACGTACCTCAAGGAAGGGAACCGTCACCAGGCCGGCAAGGTTGCGGTCCCGAACGTGAGCGCTTCCGGGCGGCACGTGGTGGTTCTGGGCGGTGGCGACACCGGCGCTGATTGCGTGGCCACAGCCCACCGTCAAGGCGCCCGGCAAGTGGTGCAGATCAGCATCAATTTGCAGAGCCCGCTGGGGCGCCCGCCGGACAATCCGTGGCCGGAGTGGCCGCAGATTTACCGGAAAACTTATGCGATTGAAGAAGGGGGTGCGGAGGAGTTCAGCGCCGATGCCACTGCGTTCGTCGACGGCGACGGTGATGGCATGGTCGACCACCTGATCGCAGACCGGGTTGAGTGGACGTACGAGAAAGTTGGAAACCGCATGGCTCGTACAGGCCGCAAGATCACCGAGGCGGACATGAAGATTCCAGCTGACCTCGTGCTCATTGCCATTGGTTTCTCAGGACCGGAATGCCAGCCCTTTGGCAACAGCGGGCTTGAACTGACCAAACGCGGAACCATCAAGACCGATGTGAACATGATGACGAGCGTGCCCGGGGTCTTTGCGGCCGGGGACGCGAACCGCGGCCAGTCAATCGTCGTTTGGGCAATCGGAGAAGGACGCGACGCTGCCAGAAACATTGACCGTTACCTCAGTGGCCGGACGCAGCTTCCACCAAGCATCCGCACGCCCAACCCGGTCCTTGGCAGGGCGTGAGAGGGGCAAGGCACGCGTCATGAGGATTAAGGTCAAGCACGAAACCACCTTTACCTACAGCCAACCGGTGTGGCTGCAGCCGCACGTTTTCAGGCTTTCACCGCGGCTGGATGGAGCGCTCCGGCTGCTTGAACGGCAGTTCCGGGTTGAACCTGAACCGGTGCAACTGTCGCCCTGCCTGGACGCGGAAGGCAACGCCGTGATGCACGCGTGGTTTAGTGGCACCACCGATCACCTGACTGTTTTCAGCGCTTTTGAAGTGGAAACCTTACGGGCAAATCCGTATGACTACCTTCTGGGCCGATCCGCGGACCGACTGCCGGTCAAGTACGACGACGGTTCGTCGACCGTGCTGGCCGGTTACCGCATGCGCCAATACGATGACGAGGCGGTTCCCGCTTTTGCAACGGAGTTGGCGGCAGGGGTCGGGTCTGGTACCCTCGACTTTCTTTCGGCACTGAACCAACGCATCGAAGAGAGCTGTCCGAGGATTGTGCGGGAGGAAGGCCCGCCGTATCCCCCCGAACAAACGCTGGCGTTGCGAACGGGCTCGTGTCGCGATGTTGCGCTCTTGTTTGTGGAAGCATGCCGAACGGTGGGACTCGCTGCCCGCTTCGTCAGCGGCTACCAAGGCGGCAGCATGGACGACCAGACGCCCCGGTACATGCATGCCTGGGCCGAAGTTTTTCTTCCTGGGGGCGGCTGGCGCGGCTATGACCCCACGCACGGCGTTGCTATAGCGGATTACCACGTCGCGGTGGCTGCCAGCCGCGAATCGCCCGACGCCACGCCCATTCAAGGTGCTTTCCAAGGAACGGGAGCAAAGTCCCGGATGAAAGCTGTGATAGAGGTCCAGTAACAGACTCGTTCCTGGGCAAGGGAAGCCGGCTGCGC
>DASWVC010000359.1:0-1525 GCA_036401335.1 Chthoniobacterales bacterium | reverse complement strand
GCGAGGGACCGCCGATCCTACCAGGGTGCGACCCGTGATCGCACCGGCGCGTCATTCCCGAAAAGGCTTTCGGCATGTGTTCCGGTTACCCTGCATCGGTCTTCAGCGCTCGTACAATGCCGTATTTGGGAATGCGGAATTTCCGATCGCCGGAATCCACCTCGGCACCACCGGCTTTCGTCACAAGCGCCTGAAGGTTTAAGGTGACAACCACCTCGGTCACGTTTCCACCGGCGTGAACGTCCATCACTTGGACCACCGCGAGCAGCGCTTTGCGGGCCTTCGCTGGAACCCACTCCGGCAGGTCGTCCCCTTCCACCTGGCTTTGGTTCCACCTGGCGATCAGGTCAACGTCCTCCGTGATCGGCGGTGGAACGATGACCGGAGGCTGTGGGTTGGGAGGTTTAACCGCCGGCTTCGGACCCGTGGTCACCAGCGAACTCAGCAGCTGAACCGCCGCGTGATTGATCGTGTCGAATTTCGGGCCAAAAGGAACGGCGTACTCGTTGCGCCGGAACGCTTCGAAAAGTTCATCGCGCAACTGACGCCCTTTCTGTCCCGCCTCGCCTTCAAGACCGGCCACGGAATTCACGGCGGTCAGGTCAGCGCCCTTCACCTTGCCGGCCAGTTCAGCTGATTTCTTTAAACTTGTGGCAATTGCCTGCAACGGGGCCTGAAGATCAACCCCGGCCATGGCCTCGACCAGCGCGGCGTCGCTCCGGTCCTTCATGGCCGCGAGCAGCCGGACGGCGTCCTGCGCCGTCGTCAGCCGTTCAAAGCTTTGGCCGTCGCACCCGAAGTCGGCGGCCCGCTGCTCGAGGGCTGTTTTGAGCTTGGGAGCGGCTTCCTGGAACGCGGGCAAATGGGCTTTCACCAGTTCACTGAAAAGAGCCACGCTCTGGCCGCTCAGGAACGACGGCAACCCCGGCACCCCGAGGGCCGCTTGCGCGACCTCCAGCGCTTTTTCCCATTCGGTTTCTTCCGGCAATGCCTGCTGCTTGAGGGCGCAGTCATCGGGCAGCTTGCCCAAGTCCGGTTGAAACGGGCCGCCGTGCAGCGCAAAGGAGCGGTTAGTTTGCCGGGCAAACGTCAGGATGATCAAATCCTGCAACAACTCAGGCAGTCCCATCGGCTCCGGCTCATCGATCCAGCGCCGCAGGTCCGCTACCCGGATCTTATCGAGGCCTTCACCCTTCGCAGCAGCCCGATGAAAATGGTCTTTCCAACGTTCACCGATGACGAAATGGGTTTCGCTCATGTCACCGAGTTTCAAAGGGTTCGCGAATTGCCTGACGAGGACGCGATCGGTTTTTTCCACCGGGAACCGACGCTCCTTCGTGCGCAGCGTTTCGGTGACCACGGTCAACACTTTCTGCGTGTTGCCTTTGTTAACCTTCAGGTCCGGGTGAAAATCCGGATGCTCCGGGTACTGACTCGACAATGCCTGATGCAGGAGATCGATGAGCGCGGAGGCAAGGTGCGTCTCACCGGGCACGTTCAGCTCGAGATTCGGGTCAAGCGATTG
>DASWVC010000358.1:0-12979 GCA_036401335.1 Chthoniobacterales bacterium | reverse complement strand
GTTCTCACCGCGTTGTTGGTGCCCCTCACGGCGCTTTTGCCGGCCGCGGTTGCCAGCCTGAACGGCGTGCGGTTCCAATCGGAATGCGACCGTTTGGCCGAGCGGTCCAAGGTCATGGCGGGACTGCTCTTTGAGCGGTCCGCTGCGGCTCAAAAGCTATTGGAGAGGATGCGGGAAGCCCGGAACAACCCGGACGGGGACGAAGGGGGGTGGGCCACCGAAGGTTTGCTTTTTGCAGAGTCATGCGCCCGCATCATGGCAGACGAAGTCGCCGATTGGTCGGTGCTATACTCCAAAAACGTCTTCGACGTGTAAGCTTCGGACCATGGGGCGCGGCCGAGCCGGGCAGGGCCTTTCACTTGAGGTGCCCTTCGTGGACTTCAGCCTGCGCGTAACGTTGCCCCAGCGCTCGAAAGGCCGGGATCAGCGACGGCAAATCCATCGGCACATCGCCGCCGTACTTGCTCAACACCGGGGCGAACTCGGGCGAACCGAAATCGGTGTTGTAGCGCACGTAAGTAAAGCGGCGCGGCGGCGAGGGTGGTCCGTTGGAAAACGGGGTTGGTTCGATGAGTTCGCCCACCTCACGGTCGATGAGCGGCCCGTGCAGGCAGCGGCCCATCACCCGACACAGGAAATCCTGTTGCTGCGTGGAACCTTCAATTAATGCCGTGATGGTCTTGGAAACGACCGCCGGCAAGGCCAGCTCCCAACCACCGCCCGCGTTGGCGTAGCGCACGCGAGTGCGCCCGGTGCCGACCGACAGCACGTAAAGGCGATCTTCCCCGCTGGGCCACCGAATGTTGAAGCAGGGCTCGGTGACCATCAAGGCGGCGATCAAGGCCGGGTTGTTGTAGGGCGTCACGCCGCCATCCACAAACTGAAAGGTGCTTTCTCCCGTCCGGATGCGTTCGGGCGCAAAGAAGGTCGGGGCGGCGGTGCTCGCCCGGACGATGCGCCACAGCGGCAAGTCCAAGTTGCAATTGGGACGCTCCCGCGCGTTGTACTTCAAAGCCGGGTGGCTGCACAGCGGCCAGGCCGAACCGGTAGACGCATTGCGCAGCACGGCCAAAAACAGGGTCCGCAACAACGGGCTGCCCAGCGTGGCTTCACGCCGGTCCGGCGGGCCTTCTTCCACGAAGAAATCGCGCAACACTTTGGACAGGGTTTCGGCCGCGTAGCGGTTGCGCAACCATTGGAGCGGGTTGCGGTAGGGGCGAAACACCTTCACGGCCATGCCCTGATAAAGGGTTTTGATTTGAGCGATGGACAACCCCCACGCCAGGAACGCGCCCAAAATGGCCCCGGTGCTGGTGCCTGCGATCAGGTCAAAGTGGTCCGCCAGCACGGCCTCGGGACGCCCCAAACGCCGTCGCAGCAGCGCTTCCACCCGGTCGAGCACTTCCAAGGTGAAAAACACCCGAAGGCCGCCGCCGTCTAACGCCAGGATGCGCTTGGTTTCGGTCTGGAGAGTTTCCTGCAACGTTTCCACCGGATCAAGGAGAGAGAAGGGAGGTTATCGTGCTACGAAAGCGCCTGTTTATTGACGTTGCATGCTGGGTTTTTTGTAATGGGTCGCCCGGTAATCCGCAGGGGCTGCAAGAGCGTCCCTACTTCGAAGACAGCCGCGAGAGGCCCTCCCTGGCAGTATCGTCGCCGGCCGTAACGGCTTTCCGGTACCAATCGCGCGCTTGGGCGTAGTCCTGGGCCACGCCCAAACCCTTCTCGTACAGGCCGCCCAAATTGCACATGGCGGACGGCTCGCCGGCCGCCGCGGCCTTTTGGAACCAATCGCGCGCTTGAGCATAGTCCTGGGTCACCCCTCGGCCATAGTAGTACAAATTGCCCAGGTTGTTCATCGCAGCCACACTGCCGGCTTTGGCGGCTTTCCGGTACCAATCGTGCGCTTGAGTGACATCCTTGGCCACGCCCCAACCATTATCATACATCACTCCCAGATACAGCATTCCATCCGCACGGCCGGCCGTCGCGGCCTTTCGAAACCAATCGAGCGCTTGAGCATAGTCTTGGGTCACCCCTCGGTCTTTCGCGTATAAGACGCCCAAATTAATGAGCAACGACCCCAGCGCGAGGTTCTTGGCTTCCGCATCGTGTTTCGCGTTCAAAGCCGCTGCCCTTTCATTCATCGCCACAATGGCCAGCAGCACCGCCACGCCCGCGATGAGCAGCGCCAAACCCACGATCAACCCAACAGATCGAGCCCGGCGCCTCCGCCGTGCCGCGGCCTCTCGTTCATGCCGAGCATCCCGGCTGCGGCGGGCCACCCCAGTCAGTACGTCATGGGTCAGCTCGATGCGTCGTACGCCCCCGCGCTCCTCGCTCGTCAACAGCCGCGCGTCCACCAGCCGCGCAATGGCCTCGGCCGCCCCGGTGCCGCTCAGACCGGCTTGCGCCAGCTCGTGGGTGGCGGTGTCCAGGGTGATGCTCTCCCGAAAGCCCTGCGCGCTCAGCAGGCGGTCCTCGACGAAGGCCCGCACCGCGCCGGGCGCCCCGGCCAGGGTGCGTTCGTAAAACTGGCCCAGGATGTCCTCGGCCCGGCCCTCGAGTTGTTCGGGCCGGATGAGGGCCTCGCCGGCCGCCAGCCGTTGTTCGTTGAGCTCCGCGCACAAGAGGCTCAGCAAGGGCGGCACCGCGTCGATCTCGGCCAGGGGAACCTCGGGCGCCGCCCCCGCCACGAAGCGCACGATCGCACCCGCGGTCGCCTCGGAGACGATCGGCACCGCCTCCGGCCGCACTTGGCAGCGGAGCCGGCCCGGCTCCCACACGGCTTGGAGCGCCTGCGGGCCGGTCAACAGCCGCAGCTCGAAGCGGTTGTCCATCAGTGAGGGCATCTGGTCCCGCTGGCGCTCCAGCCACGGCAGGAAATCCTCGCGCAAGGACAACAGCACCTTCAGCGAGCGGGCCGCGTAGTCAAGCCGGTCGGCTAAGTCCTCATCAACCTCCAGCCGCGCCCGTAGCGCGTCCGGCACCCGGTTCTCCACCAGGTCGGCCAGCCCGCCCAAGAACTCCGCCGCGTCTACCCGGCGCTCCGCGGTGGCTTGGCCCAGGGTGAAAACCTCCTCAAATTGGTCCAGCACCAACACCGGGCGCGCAGCCCCCGGCGCGATCAATCCGAAGCGCGGGTCATGGCAGAGCAGCCAGGCCGTCGCGGGCTTTACTGGCAATCCGTCAACTTGCTCGGCCAAGCCCGGAAGCGCGGGCGCCAGGGCGGCCACTAGCCCCTGGACCAGCTGCACCAGCAGCGACGAGGCCCCGCCAGCAATATTCAGCCGTAGCACCACGGGCACAAAGCCCGCTTCGCGCAGCCGCGGCACCAGCGCCGCTTGCACCAGCGAGGTCTTGCCCAGCCCCGACTGGCCAAAGAGCACGGTGAGCGGCTTGTTCGCCACCCGCTGAAACAAGTCATGCACCTCCGTCTCCCGGCCAAAGAAATACGGGCGTGCCGCTTCGTTGAAGGGACGCAACCCCAGCCAGGGCGACTCGGGACTGACGGCCGGGACGGTGGACTCCGCAACGCTCATGGCTTGACCGTGCCCCGGTATTTGCGATGCAGTGCCGCCACCCGTTGACCGAACGCCGGTGATATTACCCCACCCGGCAGGTGAGTCCATTGGCAGCCCGCAAAGATACGCGGCTCCTGCCGTGGCGAGCGCGGCGCGCTCGGGTGAACCAGCACCGGCAGGTAAAACTCCCCGCGCTCCGCATCCGAATACCCTTCGGCCCGCAGCGACGCCCAGTAACGCTCGCGCCGGAAGTAATTCTCGCCCACTGCCTCTTCGGTGGCTGGTGAAATCACCGAAATGAACAGCGCGCAATGTTTGCGCACCTGGTCCTGCAGCTGGTAATGAAAGTTCATGCCCGGCCCGAGCCGCTCGCGGTCAAAATAGACCTCGCAGCCGTGGACCTTCAAGCCCTCGACCAGTTGGCGGGCGGCCGCCTCGTCCTCGCGGGCGTAGCTGATGAAGGCGTAGCCGAGGGGCCCGGAAGACCCTGCCCGGGCCTCGGCGCCGAGGAAGGCGTCACTGTCAGCCGTCGCCGGATGCCGTTGAGCCCAGCGCCGGGCTAACTCGGCGGTAAACGCGGCCAGCTCGCACTCGATGACCTGGATGCTGCGGCTCACGCCCCCAAAAAAGAGTACCATGCTCTGGGGTATAACCCCGGGCGGCCCCTCAGCCACCCAGCTGGCCAGCGACACGCGCGAAAGGGGACCCTGGCGCGTGACCCGCAAAAACAGCCGCACCAGCCAGTCCGAAAAGTTGAGCCCCAGCGCCAGCAGCGCGTGGGATTTCAAGTCGCTGGCCAAATGCTTCATCACATCGGTCGACAAATGCCGCGGCAGCTCGCAAAGGAAGTCGAGCAGGTCCTCCTCCCAGGCGACAAACTCCCCTTGGACCACCGACGCCTTCCCCAGCACATGATAAAGGGTCACGCCCGGCAACTCCGCCCGGGGCGCCGGCAGGTCTTTGCTGGCCGAGCCCGGGAAGAAGGCCTTGATGCGAGTTTGCGCGGACCCGCCAAAACGCGCGTCGTTCAAGGCCCGCTCCAACAGCGGGTCAAAGGTGGTCGAGAGGTAAAGATTGAAGGTGCGGATACTGGCCAAGTGGCGCAGGGTAGGACCCGGCGCCGGGCAGCGCTCGCGCAAGATACGTGAGAGCTTGGTGTATAGGGCGTTGCGTTCGCCCCCGGCCAAGAGGTGCTCCCGGGCCACGTCATTGAGGTTAGGAGCTTCGGGCAGTCGCGCCTCATTAACCCCCAGTCGGGCAGCCAGCTCACGGCTCAGCCACGGGTAGAATGGTTCATCGGCTTCACCGAAGGTCACGGCGCGTTCACCGATAATGGGGATGACTTTGTCCTGTTCGATGAAATCGAGCAAGTCGTCCCAGAAGTCATCAGTCCCGATCGGGTTCATTTCATAAGCCCAGGGTCGATCCGATCGCGCCCACCCGGCTGGAACGGCTCATGAAATGAGCACGGCGCTTTTACGGGCGTGCATCGGCCGAGCGGCACTTCTAGGGCCTCAGGCTTCTTAGGTGCAACACTTGGCATTTTACCGAAGAGACGTTGCTAACCTTTCGCCCTCAACGGCAGAAATCATGTCGATACGCCTACCGTAACGGACCACAAACCAGGGGTGCGCCAACCCACGGGTTGGTCCAGAATGTCTGAAAAGTTCGAGAAAGGTCATAATGGGTAACGTGCATGAACAACCTTCCCGGGTTGTAGATGCAGAGCTGGTGAAACGCCAGGCGCAAGTTACTCATTGTGTACTTGGTGCAAATTCTGCGCTAAGGAAATCTTTGTTTTGACGCATTCCCAGGGCTAAAGTCCGTGGGATTCGGCGGCGACTAACGCGGTTTGCCGCCACGCACCCGCGTGACCGCTTTCTCCTTGAACCCCTGGTCGTAACGCCGACCAAAGGGACTCTTCTCGTTCATAACAATCTTTTGCTCCTGTCACAGCCCAGTCCGCAAAATCAAAGTAAGATCAAACCGGGCAAGCGCCTGGAGCGGGAAGGACTTCGTTTTGGGCCTAAAGGCGCGGGGCTCGCACCGGCAGGAGTCTGGCGAGCGCTTAGTGGTTAGTGCACAACCGCTACTTAGCTCCGTTAAGCATCCCCTCCAGCTTAGCAATTTGTTGTTCGGTAAAGGCGAAATACGCTTCAGGATCATTTTTAAGCCGCTCGCGTTGATTAAGGAAGTTGCGTTCGAGCTGCTTCAGTTGGTCCCGGCTACCCGGAGACAATCTCGTACGGAGGGTTGAATACACCTGATTTAGACGATCGTCAGACGACCGATAGCGCGGGTCGTCCTCGATATTTTGAGTGTTACCGGTGCTCAAAACACCGTCTAGGTCGGACGGTGATGTCGGTGGCGCCCCACTGGCGGTCGATGCAGACGGTACCGGCGTGCCCGTGGCATCCGGATTCGAGTTTATAATTTTTTGGCCAGCAAACCGGTTCTCCGGTCCAACCGCCAGGACCGCCTTGGTGGCCTCCAAATAAATCACCTTTTTATCGGAGCCGTTGATGGGCTCCTCCCGGCACTCCTTCAGGATGCCGTAAATGCGAAGGGTCGCCTGCCGGTTGCCGTGCAGCGTCGGTTCGAGGTACCGCGCTTTAGACTCCTCGAATGGGATGAAATCGAGATCCGCCCAGTTAGTGAATCTGAGAAAATAGGTATAATTGTTGAAATTAACGTAAGAACTTTCATTCAGTGACGTCCGGAAACCTTGCCGGTCGAACTCGTATTTCGGCAACATGAACCCAATCTTGACCATGAACAGACTGGCGGCCTTGGCTTCGGCGATTCGCCGCTCAATGACGGGTTTGATCCGCTCAAGCAGAGAGTGTTGCTGGAACTCATCGGTGGAATTCCGGTAGGTTGCGGACACATAGCCGGCCAGTTCTTCGGGCGTGGAAGGAAGCTCAGCCTTGACTTCGTAGACAAACGGGGCACGAGAATCGTCGATCTGCGGCGCTTCGTCCCTCACGGTTTGTGCCAACCCGGCCTGCGCCAACGCGAACGTCAAGGCCGCGCACGTGCAAAATGATTTCAGAATAGTCAGTTGAGTGGTGCAAACCTGGGTACGTCGCTTGACAGGACCTGCCAACGTTTTAAGCGGAGTGTTCATCGTCGTATGTGGCTAAGGTTGATCAATCTGGAACAAAAGAATCAACTATCTAAGGTCTTTAGGGTTAATGTCTGTTTATCTAAAGGTATACCCTGCATGAGCATTCCCCACTAAAAGTAGTAGCTGCGATCGCTCGTCTAGGTTGCTCTACTGTCGCCGGTTAACGTGTTCGAGGAAGGCGACACCCCCGTCATGGTTCGGCTCAGACGAGACCTAGAATGCTCCAAAAAATATGAGCCGCGGCCTAAGGTCGCCGATGATCCACTACGATCTGAGAACGGCGACCAACGACTCAAAGGCAAACACACGCGAGCGCAGATCGTGGAGCAATGAATTCGCTCATCTGCCCTGGTGATTGCGCCACCGAGGAAACCGCAACAGTGGCTGCTAATAAGTGATCTCGTTCCGGGAGACGTGAAGAAGGTTTTACCCATTTGATTTAAGTTACCATTGGCTATACTCCATTCGAAGCAGATTTCGAAAATCCATCAACATGGCGCTGGAAAACGGGACTGTCGACCGGGCGAATGGCACTCGTCGTAGGGCCGTGTGGTCGGTTCTGCGTGGCGGAGATACTTTCATTCCACTGTAATCCCGAGCGCGGGCCGTAACGGCTTTTCGGTACCAATCGAGCGATTGTGGGTCGTCCTTGGGCGCCCCAAACCCTTCTCGTACAGGCCGGCCAAATTGCACAAGGCGGATGGTTCACCGGCTGCGGCGGCCTTTTGGAATCAAGTTCGCGCCTTCGAAAAGACCGACACCATGAGCCGGCAGGACTTGACCTCGTCCATGATGGCACATTTCTAGGCCTTGCCCGGGATAATGTATCGCGTGGGGCAATCCAGCAGTGAATTCCGGCCGCCTCCAGCCGGTTACAGACCCCACCCGCAATCAGCTTATCGGCTTGCGCATGGCCGATGAACACGTCGCGCGGCATCGCCAGGTCGGAGCTTCCAAAGAAAGCGCTGGTAGCTTCAGGCCAAACCGTCGTGCCGTCCGCGGACCGAGGCGCCTCGACGCTGTCAGAACCGGGCCCGGAGTTTCTCGCATCAACTGTCGACCGCAAGCCGCCGAAACGCTGAATCACGGGCGCAGTTGCGTTCCGATCGCGCAAAAGTAGAGTTGACCGTCCGAACTCTTCCATGAACCGATTTGGGGTGGAACCTTAAGCAGGGCCTCAATCTGGGTCAGCGTGCTCTCTTCAAAGGTCTTCGTGGATGAACTGCTTTTAGCCCCGTCCACGCGGGAAACCATTGATTCTTGCGTGAGTTTCTCCTGCGCCGAGACCTTGGTTTGCTGAATAAACTCGGCCGCTGCTTTCATGGCCTGGATGCGACCGACGCGGACTTGCCGCAGCTTTTCTTGGGCCGAATTCGGGCCTACGGTGGTAACGCCGACGGCGATAAAATACCGCTTGCCGTGAATTTCGATCACTTTGGCGCCACCGTCGTGAAGGAGGGCCGGTTCCGCCTGGAGAACACCCGAGAACTCCGGCTCGATTATGACGTCGCGAATGCCTTCGCTCTCGCCGGCCATGGCCACGAGCACCGTCAAAAGGAGAAAGGTCAGCGTGCGTCGGGCGGCCATCGTCGTTCGATTTCGTTACCAGAACTGAACCTTGCGTGGACGGTGACGCCGTCTTTCTTGATTGCCCCGACAAGAAACAGCCCCTCCCGGCCGTCTAGCCTGTAAGTGGCCACCGTTTGAAAACCCTTGATCACGGCATCGAGGTCGTAAACGTTTTGCGTAAACCGCGGATTTTGTTCCTGAGGCACCTTGCTTGCCAAACGGCGCCGTGCATCTTGTTCAGCAAAGTCACCTCCGTATCCCTCCCATTTTTATCCTCGAGCGAATCAACTGACACCGAGTGCCTGGTAACAAAATAAAGGTCGCCCGTCGCCCGGCAGGTTGGTCCCTGCCCGCCGCCCTGAGGCGCCAGCGCCGAGACGACTGGATCGCGGCTGAAATTGACCACGCCCGCGCGTGGTGGACGGGCTAGTAACCGCAACCACAGGCAAGCCGCCGCATTTCTCCACATGCTTCGGTGATTATTTCAGGTCATTCAGGGCATCGCGGTCCACCTTGCTTTCCGGCGCAGGCCGATCGTTGTCAGCACCGGGCGACTTTGTCAAACTCGGCCGTTCCGAATCTGCCGGCCGGCCGGTTAAAGCGGCGTTTACTGCGTTGCTCTGGGCCAGGGATTTTTGAGTTAATGCCATAATAAGCACAGATTCCGTACCGTCGCCGATTACCTCCTGGCTTACCACGGATAGCCCCTTTAACGCCCCCTGCGCAAGCGACGTGTGCGACTCCGTCAGCACCTTGGATTCCTGTTCCTGCTGGCTGCGGAATTTGACCGTGTTGCCGGCGGCGTCTTTTGCACTTTCACCTTTGGTCTGGATCGTCACGGCTTTGTTGGAAGCTTCGACAAACACGCAATTTTCATTCAACCATTGGGTAAGGTATTTTTTACATTCAATCTCTGCCTCTTTCCGCGCCAATTGCTTGCCCTTCTGTGCACCAAGCGCATCTTCAATCTCAACGCTAGCTTTAACTACCAACGACTTAAAACTCCCGTCATCATTGGTTTTTATCCGGAGCACGCCGTCCGGCTCATTCGATAATTCCGCGATCAGATCGGGGGATTTCGGCCCTTCGAGCTGGACTTTGGCCGGTTCCTGGGCGGCTAAACCACCACTACCGAAGACGCTCGCGACCACCAATATGAACATTGCTGCTTTCATGTATATCTAGAACTTTCTTTGAGACGAAACTGAATGCAACGCTCTTGAAATGTTTTAGAATTCAGAACACGGCGTGGTGAAATACCGAGTCGCCTAAGCCTTTGGGTCATCAGGATTGCGCCGGCACAAACGCCAGTTGGGCAGACTTGAGTTTCTTGATGTCGTCCGGGTCGAGCGACACCTCACACCGGATAACCAAGCTGTCTAAGAAAAGAACGGGAGGATATTCCAGAAAGTCTGGCACCACCCAGCAAGATTGGCAAGAACGACGACTCTCTAAAACGGCCTGCCCCCACCAAACCAGCGGGGGTTCAAGAACACGGGTTTTGATCCCCGCAAACGCTTGCGTTTCGGCAACAGCACCGGTTTTCGGCATCAAAAGCGTCGAGGATAAAGCAAGCTCGTCATCAACCACGACTTCACCCCGGTCATCCAGAAAGCTGATCTTGAGTTTGCGCGGGGTAAATAGATCTTTCAGCCATCGCTCGTAAAGCTTGCGGTCCACCGCCCAGGCATGAAACCGGAGGTTTTGCCGGCTGGTGTCTGCAGCATAGTTCAGGCAGATAATGAATTCGTTGCGTGAATCTACAACCGGGAAACGCACATCCATCTTCGGAGAACGCGCGGGAGTGCCGAGAATGATCGTCCGTCCATAGTTCGGATCACGACTCACTACGGCGGTAGGCGCTTGGAGGGTGAAATCAGGAAGCTGGCGATCGGCAATGGCATCGAACGCTTTCTGCAGCAGCGGCACCGCCTTATCGTAATACCCTTCATGGTCGTACCCGATCTTGACGTTCCAGGCACACCAGGCATGGCCGGTCGTCGGATCAGGTTTTATCTCGGGACGGATATCGCCGGCTTTTTGGTTCTCGCCGGCCAAGAAGCGGGCTTCCAGCAAGCCGGTAATCATATCCGGAAGCAACCGCGTCAGGACGTCGATCGCGTCTTGCGAAGATCTGACGGTCGTGACCGCTTGAGCCCATGCGTCTTTAGTGTCGACCGCTTGAATCAGGTTTCGCTTTTTAAGCTCGGCTCCGATTTTACCTTTCTGAACAACGGCGCTGATGGTTGTCTCGAATAACCCGTCCAGGGGACGTTGTCGCGGCGGCGTTTTGACGTCGTACTTCGTCACAAACCCGTCGCTGAGTGAAAGGATCGAATCATAGATAATCTGCTCGTTTTTTACGAGGGTTTCGCTATCCAGAAAAAGCCCGACCGCCTGTTGCACGGCATTGGTGAGCGCCGCCTTTTCTGCCGCCTGGGCCGTTGCACCCACACCCGTGGCATCCACGGTGATCGTCTCCAGAGCAAAAAGCTGACAGCTCAGCGCAGCACCCACCATGATCAAAATCCAGAAAACCTTCATACCACAGTATAAAAGGGTTGGGAACCGACTGTCGAGTCAGAATCAACCGTGCTTTTGATCTGCGCGATGAACCAACCAGTCCCGCGTTTAACGCCTTGTCATCAAGCATGGTATCACAAAAATCTCAATCGCATTGACTCGCGAGTCTTGCTGCCCGTAATGGGTTGTTGCCTCGCGAAAACGTTACCCACCCCCTTTAGACAGGACGGGCAGCAACCTGACGGAGCAACTCAAGGTGCCGACCCGACGCGAACGGATCGAAGCGGTGGCCAAGCGGTCTCACGCCGGCGCACCCCCAAGCCTTCACTTACGACGAGGCTGCGGGGTCCAAACGCCCTCCGCTCGAGGGTGTCCGACATCCTTTCCGAGAAGCCCTGCCCCCAGGGAGGGGCCGGACGGAGGCGCGGTCGCTCCCCGGCGGCGAAGCGACTCGCCGCCCTGCCGGACCCCGCTCCTGGTGCGGACGCACCCTGGACGAGGGCCCTTTTTGCGCCCCAAAACCCCTTGCCTTAGTGCCATTGCCCCGTCCGTCATCGATGTACGAACCAATCTCTCGCCACGGATGAACTCGCCCGGCGGGGGCACCGGACCAGTGGTCGGCCCCAGCTCCAGGGGCAGTTCCTCGCTCACCTCGCACCGACCCGTTGCTTGGCAATCTGGGATTGAGATCAGGCCGTTTTTGGTATTACGTTGGTGTACCTGGTTGAACGCAGTGGAGCCTACACCGATCCGCTTTCACCAACACCTCGCGGAGGGAATTTTCATTGAACTTTGCCTCTGGTTGCGGGCTCATCCCGGTGCAGGGAAGGCGTAACAAGCACCTTCCGCGGTAAGGCCGAAGGAAGCCCAAGGTCCAGTACGCTACCCGCCCGACGTGATGTTTTTCGCCCGCGCGCACCTGAACCGGCTTGCCGACATGAGTGCGGTGGGCGTCCCGGACTTGGTTGTGGAAGTTGGTTCGCGTTCGACCCAGCATTACGATTTTGATGAACAGCGCCGGGGTTATGCTTCGACGCGATGCTTACGAACCCCGCCGAGGTTCACTACTCCCGGTCCGACCGTGAGACGATCTTGCGCCTTTGGGAGGTCTTGAGCACGGTGCAATTCAACGATGCCAAGGATATCTTGAACGACGCGATAGCCGGGCTGGTTGACATCAATGTCTTCGGCGCTGTGGACCTTGTGATTGATCTGCAAAACGCCCTGGCCAACGATCAACAGAAAGGAGGCGCACAATGAGAGCTTTCGCCCTCGCGGTGTCAGTTCCCAGCCCATGCCGAGTGCAAACAGACCGGCGGCCAATACGAAGCGGAGGCCACCGCCCTTCGCCGGTTGGTCGAGGGAGGCCACTTGCCGCAAAACCATGCGATACCCTACCGGGTGGTCGATGGCGCTGGCGCGGCAGGATACCACCTCAGGCAAAACGTCGCCTGGGAGCTCATGCGCGCCGCCGATGGGTTTGTGGCGTGTCAAGAACTCACCAAGCTAGGCGTGAGGGTTGAAGCGGGCGTCGTGGGGCGCCAGGGCGGGGCACCTTTTCCGGTCGCGCGCCCAAAAGGTGCCCTAAGCGGGATGCCTACGCCGAAGCAATCACCATCCGACCCGGAGCGAGCACTCTTGCCAATCGCAACATCCCTATGAAGAGTTCGGAGTGACGGTTTGTCAGCGATTGCGGTTAAGGCCCTTTGTCGGCCTCGATGTGAAGCTCGACCTGCACATCTTCTCCGACCACTTGAGTTCCTTCAATCACCTTGTTCCAGTTAAGCCCGAAGTCGGTTCGTTTCAACGTGGTCGTCGCATCCCAACCGGAAACAATTTTGCCTTGCATGCCCGGACCTTTGCCAAGGAGTTCTGCTTTCAGAACCACATCCCTGGTGACGCCGTGCATGGTTAACTTACCGGTGACGTCAGCGGTGTTTTGTCCTGTGGATTTGACGGATTCACTTTTGAAAGTGATCTCGGGAAACTTCTCTACGGCGAAGAACTCGTCCGACCGGAGGTCTTTGTCCCGCGCCTGATTGGAGGTGTCCACGCTTGCGGTCTTGATGGACACTTCCACGCCTGATTTTTCCGGGGCAGCTTCGTCCAACGTAATCCGACCTGAAAAATCGGTGAATTTGCCCGGCACTTTCGAGAACAGGTGGCGCACTTGGAAGCCAACGCTGGAGTGGGCTTTGTCGATCACAAACGTGTCCGCCCGGGCAGCACAGGCGAG
>DASWVC010000357.1:0-1598 GCA_036401335.1 Chthoniobacterales bacterium | reverse complement strand
GCGGCCCGGGCGTCCTGGGCAAGGGTTTCGAGAGGCTGCCCGTCAAGGCGGACCGTGCCCGAAGTGACGTCGTCGAGTCCGGCGCACAGGCCCAGCAGGGTGGTCTTGCCGCTGCCGGACGGGCCGATGATCGCGCAGGTGTCGCCGGGAAGAAGCGTAAGGTTGATGTCGCGCAGGACGGTCAACTCGTGCCCGGCGCTACGGTAGGTTTTGCGCAGGTCCCGGATTTCGAGGATGGGCGGTTTGACAGCTCCGGCACCGTGCTCGACGCTGACGTTTACTGCAGATTGATCCGGAACGAATGACTTCATCGAGGCCTTTTACGCTTTTACTTTTCCTGTGGACGAGCGGAACACTATGGTGTGCGGATGCTTCCACCACAACCGGAGGGAGCGGGTCACGGGGCCGGGTGGTCGTTCTTGGCGATAGCATCACCGCCGGCTACGGTCTGGATCCGGAGCAAGCCTACCCTGCATTGCTGCAGCAGAAAATCGATGCGGCCAGGCTGCCGTTCACGGTCGTGAACGCGGGGGTCAGTGGAGACACCACCGCCGATGGCTTGCGGCGCGTTGACTGGGTGCTTAGTGCCGGCGCGGACGTGCTGATCGTCGCCCTCGGCGGCAATGACGGCTTGCGCGGCATTTCACCGAAGCGGACTGAGGAAAACCTCGTCAAAATCATCCAGCGTGCCCGCGCCAAAATTCCCGGCCTCCCGGTCATCGTGGCCGGGATGCAGATGCCGGGAAACCTGGGCCGCGATTTCGTGGAGCAGTTTCGCGCGCTTTTCCCACGCGTGGCGGCGGAGAACAATGCGGCGCTGGTGCCGTTTCTCCTGGACGGGGTGGGCGGCGTCCCTGAGCTGAATCAACCCGACCGGATTCACCCGACTGCTGAAGGCCAGAAACGCGTTGCCATCAATATCTGGAGCGTGTTGCAAAAAATTTTGGAAACGCGCGCGCCCCGGCCGTCCAATGGACCCCCTGGGCGAGCGCCCTGATGGCCCGGGCACGAACCGAAGCCGGCCGCCTGGTTCCGCGGCGGAGTTCCCAAGCATGTCCACCATTCGTTACCCGGAGGAGTTGCCGATCTGTGCGCGACGCACGGAAATCCTGGCGGCTTTGCGCGGGCATCAGGTCGTTGTGGTGGCGGGAGAGACCGGGTCGGGCAAGACCACGCAACTGCCGAAAATGTGCCTGGAAGCAGGGCTGGGAGATCGAGGCCGGATTGGCTGCACCCAGCCGCGGCGGGTGGCGGCCTTAAGCGTGTCCCGGCGGGTGGCCGAAGAGCTCGGTGTAACGTGGGGACGCGAAGTCGGATCCAAGATTCGCTTCCAGGATGAAACCGGACAGGCGACGCGGATCAAGTTCATGACGGACGGCATTCTGCTGGCGGAAATCCAATCCGACCCCTTGCTGCGTGCCTATTCGGCGCTGATTTTGGATGAGGCGCACGAGCGATCCCTGAACATCGATTTTTTGCTCGGTTACATGCACGGTTTGCTGCGGAAACGTGCGGACCTGAAGCTCATCATCACCTCGGCGACGATCGATACGGAGGCATTTTCGCGCGCATTTGGCGGTGCGCCGATCATTGAAGTC
>DASWVC010000356.1:0-25664 GCA_036401335.1 Chthoniobacterales bacterium | reverse complement strand
AAAGGTCGGCGCGTTCTCATGCGCGTGGATTTCAATGTGCCGGTAGAAGAAGTGGACGGGAAAACCCGGATTACTGACGACACGCGCATGCAAGAAAGCCTGCCGACGATCCGGCTGTTGCAGGCAAACGGGGCGAAGGTGGTGCTGCTCGCCCATTTCGGCCGTCCCAAGGGGAAAGTGAACCCAAAGTACTCCTTGCGGCCCGTGGCGGAGCACCTGCGTGAGTTGCTGGGTTCCTCGGCGCAATTCTCATCGGACGTTATCGGCGACCAGGCCGAGGCAGCGAGCCGTGCGCTGCCAGACGGAGGCGTGCTGCTGATGGAGAACGTGCGTTTTTACCAGGAGGAAGAAGCGAATGATGAATCCTTCGCGCGCTCGTTGGCCAAGCTCGGCGACGTTTACGTCAACGACGCCTTCGGCGCAGCTCATCGCGCGCACGCCAGCACTGCAGGAGTAGCCAGGCTCCTGCCTCAGGCTGCCATGGGCTTGCTCATGGAACGGGAGTTGAAATATCTGCAAGACGAACTGGCCGATCCGGCCAAACCGTTTCTGGTGATCCTGGGCGGGTCCAAAGTTTCAGACAAGATTGGTGTGATCAAGTCGCTGATGCAAAAGGCGGATGTTTTTCTCATTGGCGGCGCCATGGCTTATACCTTTTATCGGGCACTCGGGATTCCCACCGGGGCGAGCCGGGTCGAGGAAGACAAAGTCCACCTCGCGCAGGAGCTGCTCGATTTGGCCAAGGCGAAAGGGATCAAATTCCTGCTTCCGGTGGACAACGTGGAAACGGATGAGTTTAAAGCGGGCGCGAAAACCCGTGCGACGCCGGTGCTCTCACCTGGTCACGGCATCACGGAAGGGTGGCAGGCAGTCGACATCGGCCCGGAAACGATCGAACATTACAGGACGGAAATTGCGCAGGCGAAAACCATTCTCTGGAATGGGCCCGTCGGTGTTTTTGAGATCGCGGAGTTTGCCCATGGAACCAGGGCGCTGGCGGAGGCCGTGGCGTCGGCGCCGGCCACGACGATCATCGGCGGCGGCGATTCCGTGACCGCCGTGAAACAATTCGGGCTCGCCGACCGCATGACATTCATCTCCACCGGAGGAGGCGCCTCGCTGGAATTGCTCGAAGGGAAAGAACTGCCAGGGGTAGCGGCGCTAACGGACAAGTAGAATGCGCAAGAAAATCCTGGCGGCCAATTGGAAGATGAACCTGACGCAAACCGAAGCAGAGAGTTACTGGGACGGTTTGCTGAAAGATCTTCGCGACGTGGATCGTGTCGAGGTGGTGCTGATCCCGCCGTTTACCTCCCTCCCGGCTCTGGCCTCCCGGGCAGACGGTGCGCACTTCATCCGGTTGGGCGCCCAAAACATGCATTGGGAACCGCGTGGCGCTTTCACGGGTGAAATCAGCGCCAGCATGCTCCGAGCCTTAGGGGTCGAATACGTCATCATCGGCCACAGCGAAAGAAGGCAGCTCTTCGGTGAAACGGACGCAATGGTTACCCGCAAGGTGCGGGCTGCATTAGAGGCAGGTCTGCGGCCGATCCTTTGCATCGGAGAAACTTTGGCACAGCGCAAGAATGAAGAAGTTGAGAAGGTCTTGGAATACCAACTCCGGCAGGGACTTGCCGCAGTGACCGCTCGGGAGTTTGCAGAAGTTGTAATTGCTTATGAGCCCATTTGGGCCATCGGCAGCGGCCAGAGCGCAACTCCTCAGCATGCTCAAAAGGCGCACGGGTTTATTCGCGTTGTGCTCGCCTCGCTTGCCGGCAATCAAACCGCAGATCAAGTCCGCATTCAGTACGGAGGCAGCGTAAAGCCGGAAAATGCGGGGGAGTTGATGGGCCAGAAAGACATCGACGGGGCTTTGGTTGGAGGGGCGAGCCTCCAACCCCGGTCCTTTGCTCAGATCATTCGTGCAGCGGAAAAGGTGACCGAGGTATAAGCAGTTTCTACTCCGGTAGAAGCACTGCCCTCGAACTGGTTTTCCTGCCTGTGTCCGTTGAGGAGAAAAAACGTCCTATGCCTCCGGTCCACCGAAGCGGGGCAACAGCGGGCGCATGAAACCCCGGTCTCGCCGCCTCAGGACTTAGCCACCGGTTTGTTGTCCGGCGAGTTTACGTTCACCTTCATTCCGTCGCCAATCCCGTCCCCGGGGTTGACCACGACGCGATCGGTCAGCCGAACGCCTTCCGAAATTTCCAGTTTGGCGCCCAGGTCGCGGCGGATCTTCACTTTGTGGATCTCCACTTTACCTTCCGGATTCACTACCGCGACCGACGCGCCTTCAGAACGGAAAAGCAATACGTTTGCCGGCACCAGAAACGTGTCCGTATCCCCGGTTACCTGCAAGCGGACCATGGCATAAGCACCGGGAAACAGTTCCCCGTTTTCATTAGGCACCTGGATTTCCGTCAGGAGGGTGCGGCTGTTTGGGTCAATGGCACCGGATGTGCGCGCCACTTTGCCTGTGAAATCGCGGCCCGGAAACCCGTTGAAGAACAAGTCCGCTTTGCCGCCTTCCCGGACATAACGGGCCATGCTTTCCGGCACATTGACGTAGGCGCGCAGTGGTGTGATTTGCGCCACGGTGAACAGCGGGTTGCCTGACCCGGCATTGATCAAGGCGCCGAGGTCGGTGTTGCGTGCAGTCACGATGCCGTCGAACGGTGCCCGGACTTGTTTAAAGTTTTCAAGCGCTTCAAGGCGCCGGACGTTGGCGTTGTCTGCGTTTACCGTTGCCTCTTTCACCCGGTAATCGCCTGCCTGGTTGTCAAAGTCCTGTGCGGCAATGACCTTGTTCTTGAGCAGATCCTGAAACCGGTTGTACGTCGCCCGCGACAGGTCGAGGGCGGCCTGCGCCTCTTTTAACTGGGCTTGGGCTTGTGCCAGTTGTTGGTCGACTTCCGGCGTGTCAATCTCGGCCAGAACATCGCCTGCTTTTACTTTCGCGCCGATGTCGAAGTACCACTTTTTCACGTAACCGTTGGTCTGCGCAAATATCGGTGCCTGGGTGTATGCCTGGGTCTGGCCCGGCAAATCAAGGACAACGGCGGCGGCGGCACGTTCCGGGGTGACGACGTTGACAGTCACTTCGGCCGCATGGTCCGCCACCTTTTTCGTCTCCTGAGTTGTCTTAGAGCGGGCCGAAATGCCCATGAAGGCCAGCACGGCCAACGCAACAGCGACAAGAAAAAGGATGATCCGAATCGGCCCCGCTCGCATTTTGTGTTGGGGAGCCTCAGGCGTCTCGCGCGCTGGCTGCTGGCCTGTTCCATCCGGTTCGCGGGGGGGCATCTTGGCGTCTCGCGGTTCGGAGACAGTCGCGGCATCGTTCATAGGTTTCGAATTCGTCGTTCTAAAGTTACGCTTGAGCCGGTTCCGGGGACTCCTGGGGTGACCGGGTGGACTTGCCCTTCCGCACCAGCATGAACACGGTCGGGACAAAAAACAGGGTTGCTGCCGTGGCAAACAACAGGCCGCCAATGACGGCGCGTCCAAGGGGCGCGTTTTGTTCACCGCCTTCCCCTAACCCCAGGGCCATCGGCACCATGCCGATGATCATGGCTGCCGCCGTCATCAACACCGGCCGGAGCCGGACGTAACCGGCCTGGAGGGCTGCCCGGTAAGAATCTTGGAATTCCTGTTGTTGTTCGTTGGCAAAAGTGACCACCAGCACGCTGTTGGCCGTAGCAACGCCCACGCACATGATGGCACCCATCAGGGCCGGCACACTGACGGTTGTGTTGGTCAGAAACAATATCCAGATGATTCCCGCCAAAGCGCATGGCAGCGCCGTGATGATGATCATCGGCTCCAGCCAGGACTGGAAGTTGACCACCATCAGGAGGTAAACCAGAAGCATGGAAAACGCCAATCCGTAGTACAGCCCCTGGAACGACGCTCGCATCGTCAGGACTTGGCCCCGCACCGTTACGGAACTGCCTTTCGGCAAATCCTTCTTGGCGGCATCCACCAGTTTATCCACTTGATCCGCAACGTACCCCAGGTCTTTCCCGTAGGTATTGCCATAAATATTGATCACCGGGCGAATCTGGTAGTGATCAATGATCGGACTCGTCTGGCTGCGTGTGATGTTGGCCACGTTCGCCAGAATCTGCAGTACCACGTTGTTGCCGCCCAGAATGGGCAGGTTGCGCAACGCGTCCAGTGAATCCAGTTCGTATTGGGGCGCCTGCGCATTCACCTGGTAGCTAACGCCGTTTTTGGGGTCGACCCAGAAGTTCGGCGACACCTGTTGCGAGCCGCTAAGGGCGCCCAGGACGCCGTTTGCCACTTGGTTTTGGGTCAGGCCGAGCAAGGCGGCCCTGGTGCGGTCAACCGTGATGTCGAGGCGCGGGGTGTCGGTGGGCTCTTGAATCCGAAGGTCCACGACTCCAGGCACGTGCTGGATCTGCGCCAGCAACCGGTTCGCAAAAGCAGAGTTGGCGGCTTTGTTGGTTCCAATAACCTGAATGTCAAAGGGCGCCGGCAAGCCGAAATTCAGGATCTGCGCCACAATGTCAGCCGGCGGGTACCAGAACGAAACATCGGGAAACTCCGATTGCATGCGTAAACGAAGCTGCTGCGTGAACGTGTCGGTCGGGTCATGCTTCGGGTTCAGCGAAACCAGAATGTCGCCGTCTGCCGGACTCATGGTCCCGGTGGTGTTGTAAGAGAGGTTGATGCCGCTGTACGGAATGCCCAGGTTGTCGATGATGCCCTGCACCTGATCAGCCGGGATCACCCGCCGGATCATGTCCTCGATCTGGTCCACGGTACGGGCCGTTTCTTCGATGCGCGTTCCCGATTTTAAGCGAACGTGAAGGTCAAAACGGCCGGCATCCACCGCCGGGAAAAAGTTTTGGCCGAGGAACGGGTAAAGGAACGCCGTGCCGCCCACGAGGACCACGACCAACCCAATTAAGGAATAAGGGTTGCGCAGGCAAACCCCCAGAAAGTCGCGGTAGCTTTCCCGGAATTTGTCGAACTGACGTTCAAAGCCCCGCTGCACAAAGCCGAGAACGGCGAAAACGGGTTTGAACACCACGCCGATCACTGCCAACCGTCCGAGCCAGGACCGCTTGCGAGGCGGGTTTTGCTTCGCGGGCGGGTGTTGTTCGCCCTTTTTAGCCCCGTCCGGGCCGCCGTGGCGCATCAGGTACATGGCCAGTGTCGGCACCAGCGTTCGCGACAAAACGTACGAGGCGAGCATCGCAAAAATCACCGCTTCCGCGAGCGGCATAAACAGGTATTTGGCCACGCCGGACAGAAAGAAAATCGGCACGAACACGATGCAGATGCAGAGCGTCGAAACGAAAGCCGGGACCGCAATCTGGGCCGCACCATCGCGGATTGCATCCAGCAGGTCGTGCCCTTCCTCCAGGTAGCGGTCGATGTTCTCGATGGTCACGGTGGCGTCATCGACAAGAATTCCGACCGCCAGGGCCAGCCCCCCTAAGGTCATGATGTTCAGCGTCTGCCCCAGCGCACTCAACGTGATGACCGAGGCCAGGATGGAAAGGGGAATCGAGATCAGGATGATAAGCGTGCTGCGCCAGTCGCCGAGAAAGAGCAGAATCATCAGCGCCGTCAAGCAGGCGGCGATCACGCCTTCGCGAATCACGCCCTCCAGTGCCGCCGTCACAAAAATCGATTGATCAGCCAGCAACTGCATGTCCAGGTTCTCGGGCAACGTCGGTTTCAGCTTGGGAAGCAGCCCCTTGATGTTGTTGACGATTTCCAACGTGGAGGCATTGCCCGTTTTCTGAATGTCTAACATCGTCGCCCGCAGCCCGTTAAAACGGACGATGTTGGTTTGCGGAATATTGCCGTCGCGGACATTGGCGACGTCCCGGATGTAAATGGTCGTGCCATTGACGATTTTGATCGGAATGGCGTTCAGCTCCTCAATGGTTCGAGGGCTTGAATTCAGGCCGACCTGGTATTCAAACTGCCCGATCTTGATGGTGCCGGAGGGCAGGGCCAAGTTTTGGGCGTTGATCGCGTTGATGACATCGGTCGGCACCAGACCGCGGGACTGCAATGCCTGGTAGTTCAAATCAACGGCGATGTACTTCTGTTTGCCGCCATAGGGGTAGGGAATGGCTGCCCCTGGCACTGTAACCAGCTGCGTCCGGACGAAATTCAGACCGATGTCGTTAAGTTGCTGCTCCGAAAGGCCCTTGCCGCTCAGCCCTAGACGCAGCACCGGCACGTTGGATGCCGAATAACTCAGCACCAAGGGCGGCGTAATGCCGGTCGGCAATTGCCGGAGCACGGCTTGGGAAACCGAGGTAACCTGGGCAATGCCCGTCGGCACATTGGCATTCGGCTGAAGAAAGATCTTGACGATGGCAATGCCGTAGAGGGACTGCGACTCGATGTGCTCGATGTTGTCGACCGTGGTCGTCAATATGCGCTCATAAGAAGACGTGATGTGTTGCTCCACGTCTTCGGGCGATTCCCCGGCGTAGTTCCAGATAACGGAAATCACCGGGATGTTGATGGATGGAAAAATGTCTTTCGGGGTGCTCTGGGTCGCAAGGACGCCCCCGATCAAAATGAAAATGGCCAGGACGATGAAGGTGTAAGGCCGGCGAAGGGCTAGGTTAACGATCCACATGGTGCGGGCTACTAATCTTAGCAGAACATGAGCCAGGCTCCGGCACGCAGACCCAAAAGCCGTTGCACACGCCTGGCGAAGAGGAACTTAAGAATTTGACCGATCAGTACAATCGAAAAGATTGGACCCTCTAACAAAAGTGAATGCACGGCGTCTCATGGCAAAATGTCGGCCTTAACCGCGCACTCTGCACGGCGCCGTGGTGCAGCCGACTGGCTCATGAAAGCACTGGTCCACCTTCCACTTCGGTCAGAAGAGCTTCCACGTGGCCAAGGGCAGCCCTGGCTTTCACCGAACGCAATGCGCCCTCAAGGGCATCGAGGTAGCGCCGTGCGTTGCGCAGGGTCTTCGGCATCTTGGCCGTGCCCCGGCGAGTTGAAACGTTGTCGTAGACGTCGGCAAGTTTTACGATTGCCACCGGTTCGGCAGCTTTCCTGAGCCGCACCAGGTAATCCGTTTCCCGGCGTTCCTCTGGTCCGTCTTGCGCCTTGGACAAGCATTGCACGTGGTCAGCGACTGAAACGCCGAATTCCCGGGCCAACTCTTCCCAGCCCACCGTTGTGTCCTCGATCGTGTCGTGCAAGGCCGCCGCGGCCAGGGCCGTGGCATCTTCCAAGGCAAAAAGCTCTCGGGCAATCCAGGTCACTCGAACCACGTGACTGTAATAGGGTGTGACGCCGTCCGGCATGGTCTGGTGCCGGTGGGCACGCGCCGCAAATGCCAGCGCGCGAAGCACCAGGTGCAAGCCCTCGTGAAACTCGGCGTCCCGCTTCATTCTGCGTTCAGGATGGCGGCGGATGCGGTGTAACCGTGCAGAAAATTCTGGTTGCCCACCGGGCCGATCTCGCCGTTGCAGAAGAAGCCGGCCAGCGGCAATTCGCCAATGTTTTCGGCCAAAGCGGTGGCGTCGTGGTGGTCCACCCCGAAAAGGCCCCTTCCGCGACCCACGCAGGCAAAGAGGAGAAGCGCGAACGGGGCCCGGCACCGTTGCCGTGCCGCCCGTGCCGCCTCAATCAGGTCGGAATGGGCGGTGCGCATGTCGCGCAGCTGGAACTGCACCGTCTGGCCAGCGCGCGGGTTAGCGCCGACTGCCAACGCCCCGATCTGCGGATCCGCCCCCAGGATGTTGCGGATGAGAAAATCTCCTTGCTTAAAATCTTCAATGTATTCCGACACGGCAAGGCCGAGAAAAAGGTTGTTGCGGACGGCGGTACGCTCGACCGCCGGAATGCTGAGAAACGCATTTTCCAGTGCCTGGTAAGCAGGCAAATTGCCAATCTCCAAAATCAGGTTGTCTTCAGCTTTTGTGATCGGCATGGGTTCGCCGATCGGGCGGCACCCTTGGCTGACGAGTGGTTGGATGACCACGCCCGACTTGAAAGCGACGGCCAGGACCACGGCGTCGGTTACCTCGCCGTCTTTGACCATAAAAGGTTCACCCTCGGACACGCCGGCGATGCCTCCCATCGTCGGCACTTGGGGGTAAGCCTCATTCCACGTGGCCAACCACGATTCCAAGCGGCCGTAGGCCGGGTTGGCAACCACCACCCAGGCACGGGCTTTATCCGCCGGAATCCCCGTTTTCCGGTGCCAGTAGGCGGCTCCGCCCGCGAGGTCGAGGTCTGTGTCGGTGAACCCAAAGGTTTGAAAACTGCCTGCCGGCAACGAGAGGAGCAGCAGGCTGAATCCGGCCTGCTCCACTTCGGTGCGCGAGCCGATCACGCCGAAGCCGGAGCACCCGATCAGCTGCGAAACGTGTGCATGCAAGCGGATAAGGTCCAGGCTGTCCTCAAGGTTTTCAGACCATCCTTGGGTTGCAAAGAAAAAGCCCATGGAAGCATTCACGCCCATGCGGTCCCGGAGACTTTTGGAGGCCTCGATGAGGTCCCCTTCAGAATACGGTCCATGGTGGACGTGAGAGGCGGCTTTCGGCGTCATCGCTTAAAACTATACGGTTCAGTGAAGCAACAAAACAAACCCGGGATAAGCTTGTCGATTTAGAATACCACAGGCTGGGCGGGGCTGGGATCAACCTTTGCCGATCTTGCGGCTGAATGAAAGAAAACACATGCGCGTAGTGATCACCGGTGGACCAAGCAGCGAGCCGATTGACGAGGTGCGGGTCTTAACCAACACCTCAACCGGCGAACTTGCCATTACCCTGTACGAGCAATTCATCGCGGCAGGCCATCAAGTGGAGTTGCTGCTCGGTCGTGGAGCTGTGTGCCGCCGGCCCGAAGCGCAGGCCTTCACCCGTAACGAAGACTTGGAATCCCTGCTGCAAGGGATTGCCCGGCGCCAGGAAGTCGGGCTGGTCCTGCACGCCGCTGCCTTGTCCGATTTCTCCGTTCGTGCCGTCGACTCCCACCAGCGGCCGGCTGCGCTCGGGAAACTCCCGAGCGGCCAGCAGGGATGGTCGCTCGTGCTCGAGCCCAAACCGAAAGTGATAGCCCGGCTCCGGAATCTTTTCCCGGTCAGCCGCCTGATCGGGTGGAAACTGGAGCAGGACGGCAATCCGGAGGCCGTGCTGGCCAAGGCACAACGCCAGATCACGGAGCATCACCTGAATGGTTGCGTGGTCAACGGGCGTGCCTACGGCCCCGGGTTCGGCGTCTGCACCGGGGCCGGGCTCATTCATCATGCCGACAGCAAAGCAGGTTTGGCCCGCTTCCTGGTAGCTACGACCGATCTTTCGTACCGGCAGTGACCTTCTCCGGGTATGCGCCTTTACTATCACCCCCGTTACGTGCATCTGGTGCCGCCGGATCACCCGTTTCCCATGGAAAAGTTTCCGCAGGCTTATGCCCTCCTCAAAACGGAATGGTCCCAATTGCAGGTGTGCGAAGCCCCCCTGGCGTCGCTCGCAGACCTTGGCTGGGTCCATTCCGAGGTTTACCTGCGCAAGCTTGCCGGGAGTGGCCTGAGTGATGCCGAGTCCTTTCGATTGGGATTTAAATGGTCGACCGAACTGTTCACCCGATGCCGGTACGAGACGGGCGGAACGGTCGCGGCGCTTTCCGCGGCGCTCGCCGACGGCGTTTCCGCCAACCTTGCCGGCGGCACCCACCACGCGTTTTCTGACCGGGGCCTGGGATTTTGCGTGCTCAACGATGTCGCGGTGGGCATCCGCGGGCTCCAGCGAATGGCGCCCGCAGTCAAGGTGCTGGTGATTGACACCGACGCACATCAAGGCAACGGGACACATGCAATTTTCCGCCAGGATCCTCGTGTTTTCACTTACTCCATCCACGTGGAGAAGAATTACCCGACCGTCAAAGAGCCGGGAGACCTGGACGTTGGCCTGCCCCGTTGGGTGGACGGTGAAACCTACCTTCGCGACATTGACCAGACGCTGCCGGCTGTCCTCGAACGTTTCGAACCTGACCTGGCGGTTTGGATCAGCGGAGCGGACCCTCACGAGAACGATCGGTTCGGCCAAATGCGCCTTACCACCCATGACCTCTCCAAACGCGACCGGTTTGTGGCTGAACTCTGTCGCAGTTACGAGGTGCCCCTGGCGGCCCTGTACGGCGGCGGTTACAACCGCGCGCCCGGAATGACAGCACGTTTGCACGCCAACACGGTAAGCACCGTGGCGAAAGTGTTTGGATTGGGGTGAGGGGGCCGGTAGGGTCGGCGGTCCCTCGCCGCCGGCGTGTCCTGGTCCCATTGCCCGGGTCAGCGGCGCGTGCCAAGGGAAAACGGTCCCACAAAATCCGGACCCGTCTCGCCATCATACAAGATCTTGGCCGCCCAGCGCGACCACCTCAAAAACCGGGCCGTGCGGGCGTGGTCTTCTCCAGGGATCAGGACGAAAACGGGGCTTCCCTCCTGCAACTGGGCGCGTTCGGCGCTGGTAAATTCCCGCCAGATCGGGTGGTCTGCGGGGTCTTTGAAGCCGGTGTGGTAGGTCATTGTCTTAGTATCATTTCGTGGCGATTCGTCCCCTGGGGGCCCGTGGCGCTCCCACCTGCCCGGATTCCGGAGCGAGGGAGTCCGCTGCGGTGCCGGCAAGAAGGCGGCGCCCCGCCGCAAGGGTTTGTTCCGCCCCCGCCGTTGCCACCGGAGGCGATGCCGTTTCTCCGACCTCCGCCGACGCACCTCCTGCGCAGGGAAAGCCGCTGATTTGCATTCATCGGTGACATCCCCAACGGCCCTTTAGGAAGGGGCTTTCTTGAGCAAGAATCCAACAGGGGCCGCATGATCGCGAGCGCAGCCCTTTGCTTGTGGGTCGATGGTCTCGCCGAGCCTCGCCGCGATGAACGAGCGTAAAGCGGTCAAGGTCATGGTGAAGCCTTGATTGCATAAAAAAGGAACAGCAGACGAATAAAACTAAAGTATCGACTCTGCAGGGATAAAGCGTCGCTTAAGTCGGAGTAGGCAAGTTCACAAAGACAGGAGAGCAAATGGAAACGTTTTGAACCATGCGCTATTTAGTGAAAGCACGCGTGAAGCCCGGCAAAGAGCAGGCTCTGCTCAGGGCGATTGAAAATGGCAGGCTCGGCCGCGGCTCCGTCGCAGGCGGCGAGTACCTCTGGGATATGCACCAGGCGCGCATGGCTCACGACGGCACGGCCCATTGGGTGGAGGTTTGCTTCTGCCGGATTCCGCTCGAGGAAGAGCGACCATATTGGGAGGAATACTTCGATTTGATCAGCGTCAAAGATGCGCACGCGCGTCGGAACTGCCGCGATTTGAACGGCACCGAACCGTGGGCGTGCTCGGAGTGCGATTGCACGTGTCGACTCGAAGAAAAGCTCCAAAGCTCGGGCCAGTCGTTTCTGACGCGTCTGCGCAGTGACGCGTGATGGCGCGCGATTTGAACGGCCCGGCAGGCTGGCGGACGCGACGCGGATCGCGCCTTTCAGCACAGCCATCGCGTACCACTTCACCGGCCAGGCGCCAACGGTTTCTCACACCGAACCTTTCGGCTGTGTCCCTTTCCGACTCGCGAAGGACCTGGTCGCAAAGCGACTTAATGGTGCGCGATGCAGGGTTCGAACCTGCGGCCCCTTGCGTGTGAAGCAAGTGCTCTACCGCTGAGCTAATCGCGCGCGAAAGCGGAACAGAGATTAGGGGCAGCTTCCGGCCTTTGCAACCCGAAAGGCCCGGCACACCAGGCTTTTCTGGGCTAAGGTTTTTCGTGACTCCGATCTATTCCGTGAGCCAGATCGCCCGCCGCGTCCGGGCTTTGCTGGAGGAAAACGTGGGGCGAGTTTGGGTCGAGGGAGAAATCTCCAATCACCGACGGCAAAGCTCCGGGCACCAGTACTTCACGTTAAAGGATGAACGCGCGCAGTTGAACTGCGTCATGTTTGCGCGGGCTTACGGGGCGCAGGCCGCCGAGAAACTGGCGGACGGCCTCTGCGTGCAGGCCTATGGTCAGTTAACCGTTTATGAGACGCGCGGCCAGTACCAGCTTCTGGTGGAGTTGGTGCAGGCTAAAGGGTTGGGTGCACTTCAGGCTCGTTTTGAAGCGCTGAAGCAAAAACTACAGGCGGCAGGCCTTTTTGACCAGGCTCGGAAAAGGCCGCTGCCAGCCTTTCCTCGGCGGGTGGCTTTGATTACCTCCCCAACCGGGGCGGCCATTCAGGACATGCTCAACGTCCTGCAACGCCGGAGCCCGTGGCTGCGGATCTTGATCTGCCCCGTGCGGGTGCAAGGGGAGGGTGCGTGCGACGACATTGCGGACGCCGTCCGGTACGTCAGTGAGCATGCGGATCAACTGGACGTGCAGGTCATGATCGTAGGACGTGGGGGAGGCAGCCTGGAAGACCTTTGGTCATTCAACGAGGAGCCGGTCGCGCATGCGATCCACCTCGCCCGCATCCCGGTCATCTCGGCCGTGGGCCACGAGATCGATTTTACCATTGCAGATTTTGTTGCCGACCTGCGCGCACCCACCCCGAGTGCTGCCGCCGAGCTGGTTGCCCCCGAGTTGAGTGCGTTGACCAACCACTTGCAACGCTTAAGGTCGGGGCTTGAGCGCGGGATGCGACAAGGGGTGGAGGTGCGCCGATTGCACCTTGGCCGCCACGCCGGATCGATTTTTCTGCGTGAACCACTCCGGATTCTGCAAGAGCGACAGCAGCGGCTTGACCAGCTCGAGGAACGGCTGCAGGCCCTGCGCAGGGAATGTTTGGAAAAAGGCGGCCAGCGGGTTCGCCAGGCGCACACCCTCCTCCAAGCCTTTCGGCCGGGCCACGGGATTGAGCTCCGGCACCGTGAGTTGGAACGCTTCACCGAGCGGCTTCAGAGGGCGGTCACTTTGGCCTTGGTCGCGGCCCGGCAACGCCTCATGGCGGCCGACCGCTCGTTGGGGCTGCTTGGGCCGCAACAGACACTCGAACGCGGGTACAGCATCACCCGCGATCGGTTCGGCCACGTCCTCAGCCGTCTCCAAGAGGTGCCGCCCGACGGACGCCTCCGCACCCAACTGAGCGACGGTGAGCTGTTTTCGCAAGTGGAAGACCAGCCGGGCGCCGAAGGGCCAAAACCGGCCTGACCCGACCCGTTCCTCCGCTCGTAAGGCCTTGCACGAGCAGACGGCACGCCGATCTGCTGTCGTGAACGCAGCCGCCGGCCGTTCTCGGGCTGATTTACCATGATAACAAGTTTAACAAATTCAGGGGTCCGTCTTTTCGCCGTAGGTTCTCGGGTAGCGAGTCGCGCTTTCCATGTTGACCGGCCTCCTCTTCATCGCCATGGCCCTGAACCCTGATGTGGCGCCCTCGCCGGTGCCACCGTCCAGCCGTGCCGTGGAGAATGCCCCTGTGCAGGCGGGCGATGAGCTGGAGATCAAAGGCCTGCTCGCTCAACAGTACACAGCCTGGAATGCGCGGGACATCGAGGGTTACATGGTTGCATTTTGGCGGTCGCCCCTGCTCCTCTATGGCGTGCAGTCCTCGGTATGGACCGGCTGGGAGGACGTTCGGAGTCACCTGAACCGCGATTACCCGGATAAAAATGCGATGGGCAATGTCGCGCTGGATCGGCTCAAGACCACCCTCCTCGATAAGGATACTGCCACCACCGTGGAGTGGTGGACCGATTCTTTTCCCCGTACGAAGGTGCGGGGATTTACCATTTCCACCTGGCGCAAGCTGCCCGAAGGCTGGCGCATCATTCAGGGCAGCACTTCCGCCACGGAAACACCGTGAGCGTGATGTCAACGCCAGCCCTGCGCCCGCGCTGACCAAGCTGGTTGCAGGTCAGTGCATGCAGGCCGCTCAGACCCGTCACAAGGTTGACAGCGGCCGCTGGCGGCCGCCAACCCCGCACGTCTCAAGGTTAGCCAAAGGGTCTTTTCACTACTGACCCGACTACGCCAGCGCCTCACCTGGGGGCGGCCGGGGTACGATGAGTGCGACCGCTTCACCTGGAGGCGGCCGGGGTACGATGATTGCCACCGGGTAGGAAGGCTGGGAAACAATAACAACCGGATCGGAAAAGAAGGCGGCAACGGCCGCGAGGACAGGGATAAAGGTAACCATAGCCTCACCCGATCGGCCTATTTACCTGAAAAATATTAT
The DNA here is from genome assembly GCA_036401335.1 of Chthoniobacterales bacterium. Taxonomy (GTDB): domain Bacteria; phylum Verrucomicrobiota; class Verrucomicrobiia; order Chthoniobacterales; family JAFAMB01; genus DASWVC01. The sequence goes on along the minus strand of DASWVC010000356.1, from coordinate 11,501 downwards.
ATTTATGGTAAGTATAACATTTGCCCACCGTCGTGGGCGGCGTGCTTCAGGCTACCGGGCCTACGACAATCTTTGCTCACCCTTCGGCATCCGCTCGCTGCGTCCTGCCGCACCCAGCTCTCGGCCTCCTTGCCCCGGTGCCGATGCTACGGTGCGCTGCAAACGCCAGTCCCTTCCACCCTCCCTACGGGTGGCGCTTGAACGCCACCGTCGCCAATGGCGGCAGGGTGATTGTCAGCGAATGGCTTCGGCCCTGCCAAGGGATCGGCTGCGCGTGCATCCCGCCATAGTTTCCGACATTGCTCCCGCCGTAAAGGTCCGCATCGGAATTCAAAACCTCTTCGTACCAACCTTCGCCCGGCACCCCGACCCGGTACCCTTCGCGGGGAACGGGTGTGGCATTTACCACAAAAACAATTGGCGCTCCCGCGGCGGCTTTCCGCATGAAGGCGATCACGCAGTGGTCGGAATCATGGAAATCGATCCATTCGAAACCTTCGTAGCTGTCATCCTGTTCAAACAGGGCCGGCTCGGTTTTGTACAAATGGTTGAGGTGTTGCACCAGACGCCGCAACCCCCCGTGCAACGGCTGGTCCACGAGGTTCCAGTCCAGGCTGGCATCATGGTTCCACTCGCGCCATTGCCCGAACTCGCAACCCATAAAGAGCAGCTTTTTGCCGGGATGCGCGTACATCCAGCTGTAGAACATGCGCAGGTTGGCAAACTTCTGCCACGCGTCCCCTGGCATCTTGTTGATCAAGGAGCCTTTGCCGTGCACAACTTCATCGTGGCTTAACACAAGCACGAAATGCTCCTGGAACGCGTACACCAGTGAAAAGGTTGCCGCGCCCTGGTGGTACTTCCGGTAAACGGGCTCGCGGCTCATGTAGTCGAGAAAGTCGTGCATCCAGCCCATGTTCCACTTGAAACCGAAGCCGAGCCCCCCCAGGTAGGTTGGACGGGACACACCCGGCCAAGCGGTAGATTCCTCCGCAATGGTCATGATGCCCGGGAACCGTTCATAGCAGACCTCATTGAAACGTTTGAGAAAAGCAATCGCCTCGAGGTTCTCACGGCCGCCGAAGGCATTGGGAATCCATTCTCCTGGCTTCCGCGAATAGTCGAGGTAGAGCATCGATGCAACGGCGTCCACCCGCAGCCCGTCGATGTGGAATTTGTCGAGCCAGTACAGCCCATTGGCGACTAGAAAATTGCGGACCTCATTTCGGCCGTAGTTGAAGATCAGCGTGCCCCAGTCCCGGTGCTCGCCTTGTCGGGGATCGGTGTGTTCGAAAAGGCGGGTGCCGTCAAACTGAGCCAACCCATGCTGATCCTTCGGGAAATGGCCGGGCACCCAGTCGACGATCACGCCGATGCCGTTAACGTGGCATTGGTCGACAAAGTGGCGGAACTCATCGGGGTTGCCGAACCGGCTGGTGGGTGCGTAATAGCCAGTTACCTGGTACCCCCACGAGCCATCAAACGGGTGTTCGGCAACCGGCAAAAGTTCGATGTGGCTGTAACCCATTTCCTTGACGTAAGGAATGAGGCGTTCAGCAAGTTCGAGGTAGCTCAGGTACCGGTTATTTTCCTCCGGGACACGCGCCCAGGAGCCGAGGTGCACTTCGTAAATGCTCACCGGCTCGCTGGTCCATCGCTTACGGTCGCGCGCTTCCACCCAGGCCTGGTCACTCCACGTGAACCGGTCGAGGTTAAACACAAGCGAGGCCGTCTGGATGCCGTGTTGGCCGAAAAAACCGAACGGGTCGCTTTTTAACACGTTTTGGCTGAACGCATCCCGAACTTCGTATTTGTAGTGGGCGCCTTCACCGATGCCGGGGATAAAGATTTCCCAGATGCCCCCTTCCAACCGGCGTCGCATCGGGAAGGTGCGGCCGTCCCAGCCGTTGAAATCGCCCACCACGCTTACGCGCTGCGCGTTTGGCGCCCAGACGGCAAACGTAACTCCGGGCTGCCCATTGATGATGGCCAGGTGGGCACCCAGTTTTTCATAGATCTCGTAGTGGTTTCCTTCGCGAAACAGGTGCATGTCCAGTTCACCCAGGATCGGCCCGAAGGAATAGGAATCCGCCGTTTGCCAGACCTCGCCGTTCCAGCCGGTAATCTCGAGCAGGTAATCGAACCGGGGAACGTTCTCGCCGATGCTCGCTTCAAAAAACCCTTCTTCGGCGATGCGGTTGGCGTTGAACCGCCGGCCGGCATCGTTGCGGTCTACCACCACCAATTCTTTGGCTTCCGGCCGGAAAGCACGCACAACGAGGAGGGATCCCACTTCCTGCTGACCCAGCACTCTGAACGGGTCATCGTGTTCGGCGTGCACCAACCGATGGAGGTCATGGGAGCTTATCGTGGCGTTCATCTTATTTCCTCAACAAAGGTTCGATCTGTCGTGCGTAGGCTATGCCTGCAGAATGTTCGCGCAACAAGCGTTTGCGGCTCAGGTACGCCTTATCGTCCTGCAACGCCCGGATCAACCTTTCAGCAGTATTTCGAGGGGAAGCGTTCAGGTCAAACCTTACCGAATTGAACGGCAGGTGGTCGCGGAATGGTTCCAGGTCCGCACAGAACAGGGGCAGGCGGAACGCGGCGGCCTCGAGTGGCGGCAACCCGAAACCTTCCTGCCGTGAGGGGTAAAGAACGGCATCTGCCAAGAGGTAAACGCTCCGGAGTTGCCGTTCGGTCACGGGCCAATGCTCACTTAGCCACAGCACGTCGTTGGTCACCGCGAGTTCCTCAGCCTGCCTTTTTAACTCCTCGAGATGGTTTACATCCAGCGAGCCGTGGGGGTTGACGGCTCCCGTAACGATCAGCTTGGCGGGAAAATCCAGGGAGCGGACCGCGGCCAGGATGTTGAGCGCGAGTCCGAGATTTTTCCGCCGGAGGATTCGCGTCGGGCAAAGAAGAAGGGCGGCCTCAGCCGCCAGGGGACCAAGCAAGGCGTTAACCTCCGGCGTTAACCCGAGGGTCAACGCCGGGTCAAGGCGGTTGGGGATGACCGCATCCGCCGGTGTGCCGGTCAGAACGGCAAATTCCCGGGCTCGCACCTTTGAAACGGCTACGTAGCGCACTGCGGGTTGACGGGTTCGCAGAACATCAAAAACGGGGTGGACGGGGATCTGGTAGTCCGGGTTAAGGGCAGCCAAATCGTGCGTCCACGCGATGATCAGCCCCCCGGCAGCGGCGCTCCTGGCCAGTGCATGGGTTGCGACCAGGTTGAAAGGCATGGTCAGAACGTTGTGAACGATGGTTGCATCAAAGGGGGCCAGGAACGTCGCAAAGGCGGCGCGGGCGGCATCGACCCGCTTGAAGAATCGGGCCACCCACTTATCCCGTGCCGTCCCCTTCGGGGGCAGTTCAGCGGACTGGTTGCGGCTGCGGAGCGCGGGCACGGTGCACACCCTAACGCCGCCTCCGCAAGGCTTACCTTGGCCGCACAGGATGGTCACCGCGTGCCCATGCCGCGCGAGAAGGTGGGCTTGGTGCCGCACCACGGTCTCTACGCCGCCGATTACTGGGTAGGAAGAGTAATGGAGCAGGGCGATTTTCATGGGGAGGTTTGCTGGGATGCGGCAAGGGGCGGTCAATGGCAACGGACAAAGCAGGGCGGGTGCCCGGTGGCACGGGAGGCGGGCGGTTTGTTGTTTTTCCGCAATGCTCAGCCTCCGGCTTTCTGCTTGCAAGGCGTCGGAACCGTCCTAACCTCCTGGTTCCGTCGCGCGCCAGGGTAGCTCAGTGGTAGAGCAGGGGACTCATAAGCCCTTGGTCGGGAGTTCAACTCTCCCCCCTGGCATTTTATGGGCCGGGTTCCGGTTGAACAACCGACGGATTCTCGTACGGTGTCCTCACTATATGGAACTGATTCATCAGCACACTTTCTGGGCCTTTGCCGCCGGTTTGTTCTTGGGTCTGCTAGGGATCGGATTTCTCACGCTGCGTTTTCTCGACGCCAAGAAAGAGGTGAGGCGGCTTAAACGGCACCTTTCCGATAAACTCGAACTGGAGTCGGAAGCGACCAACCGGTTGCGGGTGGACCTGCAGGAGTACAAACAACAGAATGAGAACCTGCGGATCAAGGTGGCGAACCTGAATCAGATGCCAGACCGTCGTTTGCAACGCGAGCTGGAGATTTTTGCCCGGGCAGAACGTTGGATGGTTTCGAGTTCGCCCGGTTTTCCGGCCATTTGGGAGGAGGCCAAACGAAGCGCCGTGAGCGAGCTTGAACAGGAAGAGGACGGTCAAAGCCTGCCCCGTCGCGTATTCAATGCGCTGCTTAACCGGCCGGCGTCTCCGTCCGCCCCAGGTTCGGCCAAGGCCATCGAGAACATGCGCGACGGTTCACCAAGCTAGTGGTACAACCCGGGCAATGGTTGACACCTGCAGTGAACCGGTTAGTTTCCCTCCCTCTTTTCGACAAATTGTATGGCCAACATCAAATCAGCAGCAAAGCGTGCCCGTCAGACCGAGCGGCGCACTTTGCGGAACAAGAGCATTTTAACCGGGATTCGGACCCAACAGAAGAGTTTCGCAGCTGCTCTAAGTTCCGGTGATTCTGCGCGGGCGGCCGTTGAGCTCCAGGTATTGGCTTCCCGTCTCGATAAAGCGGCGAAACGCCGGGTGGTTTCGCGGAACCTGGCTGACCGGCGGAAAAGCCGTGCCAGTAAAGCTGTCTCTGCGTTGGCGGCAAAGGTTCCTGCTCCTCCCGTGCCGGACGCAAATCCGGCGGCTTAGTTCAGGTTACCCATTAGTTCCGGTCGGGCCGCCAGGAGGTCGAAAACTTCTTGCAATGAAGGCGGTACATCTAAAAACAGCACGGTGGTCTCATAAGCGGCCGCCCCATTGAGGTGCGGGTCGCAATTGACCACCAGACCAGTGATTTCGCCCTCCATACACGGTTGCCCGGCGTAGCGGCCCGCAAAGCTCAACCGCAACGCCAGTTGGGTGCCCACGGCAAATCGCCAGCGGGCACATAGGCGCATCCCACGCGAATCAAGGGCAAGTTCATTGAAGTAACCGAAATACGAATCTGCTCCGTAGTCGAGGTAAACTGCGTAATCGGCGTCGCTAACCTTGGTTGGGGAACCGTTCATCCACTGACAGCCACCTTCTGCGTGAAGTTAAGCTTCTTCGGCCATGAGTCAAGGTGGACCCTCGATCTCTGCTTCGACCTCGTTCATGATCCGGCGGGCAAGAGACCCAAGGAGATAGGTTGTCGAAACGCTCAGCAGGAACCCCGCTCCCCACACCACGTATTCGTGCATGAACGGATGCCGGTGACCGCGTGCCCATTCAACGCCGAACTGGCCAAGGGTGCCGATAAACGTGTACAAAAATAGGCCAGGGATCTGGCCGAACGCCACCCAGACCAGGCATTTTTTCATGTCGACCCGGGTTAGCCCGTAGAGATAGTTTAGCAGGCTCGAAGGCGCGAGCGGGTTCAGCTGCGATAACACGACAATCTTCCAGCCATGACGCTCCAATGCCCGATCCAGCAACTGCAATCGGCGGTTGGTCAACAATAACCGCTCGACCCGCTCCCGTCCCCAGCGACGCGCAATCACAAACGCGCTGGCTGCACCGAGCAGGTTTCCCCCCAGGATCAGCAGAAAGCCCCACCAGAGGCCAAAAAAGAACCCGCCGCCAATGCTGAGGACCCCTCCTGGCAGCAAGAGAAGGTTGCACCCAGCACACGCAAAAGGGTAAATAAGGCCGCTCCAAACGCCAAGTTGCTCGACGGTGGTTCGTGCATCGGCCAGGTAATCGAGAAGCGGGTAGCGCGCAGACAAAAAGAACACAAGCCCGCAGGCAAGCCCCAAGCCGGCCACTTGGAAAATCCAGCTCCAAGGTAATCTAGGATAAGCCTCGGACGAACTGGGCGAGTTCAGCGGTGGTGTCATAAGCGAGGAAAGGCGTGATCAGGTAGAGACCGGGGAAATATTCCAGCGCGGTTTCGATTACCTCTTTGGCAATTTCCACGCCCAGCTTCCGACCTTCTGGCCCCTCTTTGCCGGTCATGCGCGCCCGCACCTCGTCCGGCACCACGATCCCGGGGACTTCGTGGTGAAGGAATTCCGCCTGCCGGTGGTTGAGCAAGGGCCAAATCCCGGTCAGAATGGGAACACGCAAACTTTGCGTGCGTTCGTGCATCAGCCTGACCAGCGTGCGATCGAAGACCGGTTGAGTCATCACAAAAGCGGCCCCGGCTTCGATCTTTCGTTCCAGCCGTTTGAGCTGTGCATCAATGTTCTTTGCGTTCGGATTAAACGTGCAACCTACAACGAAATCCGTTGGGTACTTGATCGTTTTGCCAGCAAAGTTATACCCGCGGTTCAGCCCTTGGATGATTTGCATGAGCTGGACAGAGTTCACGTCGTAAACGGAGCTGGCGCCCGGTTGGTCCCCAAATTTCGCGGGGTCACCCGTTAGGGGTAGGACGTGCCTGATGCCAAGGGCAGCCACGCCCAACAGGTCGCTCTGCAGCCCGATAAGGTTGCGGTCCCGGCAACTCAGGTGCACCAACGGCATAATGTTGTACCGCTGCTTCAGAACGGCCGCGATGGCCAGGTTACTCACACGCAAGATGGCCAGCGAATTATCAGCCAACGTGATGGCGTCGCTGCCGGCGTCGATGAGCGTCTGTGCACCGGTGTAATAACGCTCAAGGTCAAGGGTTTTGGGCGGGTCAAGTTCAGTCACCACAACGGTGTGGCCGCGCCCAATCAGGTCAAGCAGGCTGGTTTCGGCCGGACGTTTCTGCCGGGAATCTTCCGGCACGCGCAGGTAGGTGATGACCGGTTTGGACCGGGAAGGTTTCAATCCCGCCACGGCTTCGGCCATGCGGCGGATGTGCGCGGGACCCACGCCGCAGCAACCGCCGACCAGGCGCGCGCCGTTGGCCACAAAATCCTTGGCGGCCGCCGCAAAGTATTCCGGAGCGGCATTGTAGAGAAAACGCCCATCCTGGTACCGCGGGTAGCCGGCGTTGGGAAACGCGCTGACCAGGAAACCATCCGGGATGCGTTGGAGCACGTGCGTCATGGCGTGTGGTCCCGTCACGCAGTTTACTCCCACCACGTTCGCACCAAGCCGGACCAGTTCACGAAAGGCTTGCACCAGAGGCAGGCTGGAGGAGAGCCGGGCTTCTTCGGAAGAGACCAACGAGCAAATCGCGGGAATCGTGGCGTCTAGTTTTCGCAGCTGGCCCAGGGCGAGGCGAATCTCTTCAAAATCCACGAAGGTCTCAAAAAAAACAGCGTCAACACCGGCTTCCAGCAAGGCAGCCAGCTGTTCCGCAAAAACCTGCTCAGGCGAGATCTGCGCCGCGCCAGACTCCGGCAACCCGAGCCCGAGCGGTCCCACGCTTCCAGCCACCCAGACGGGGTGGCCGGCGGCCGCTCTGCGGGCCAGGCGCACCGCCGCTACGTTTATGGCTTTCACCTGACCTTCCAACCCATGCCGTTGCAAACGGGCGGCGTTGGCGCCAAAGGTGTTCGTCTCGATGAGGCGCGCGCCGGCCTGAACGAAAGCAGTGTGGATGCCCGAGACCAAGTCGGGGTGAGTCACCGAAAGTTCCTCAAAACACCTTTCCATCGGAACGCCTGCCCCCATCAACTCGGTGCCCATGGCGCCGTCGCCGCAGAGGACCGAATCTTGGAGTTCCGATAAAAGGTTCATCGCAATAACCACCACCGAACAAAAAACCTAGCCCGCAACTATTCGTGCGGGTCACGGTTTGTCACCTTTTCTTTTGCAGGCGGGCAAATGCCCGGCCATAGAAGCCGGCCCTTTACCGGAACCGGCAGTCACTCAGTCATCGCGTTGCGGTCGCAAAGGGACTCGCGACGCCACCGGGTACGTTTCTCCCCCCCGCCGGGAAATGCCCCGGGGCCTCTGGTTTGCCGGCGGCACCTTCGGTCATGCACCCGTGCCGACGTAACGGGCCGTGAAATCGCCGAACTGCGCAACGGTTCCCCGGGAAGGCAGGTCGACCAGCACGTAGCCTTGACGGCCAACCACCCGTCCCGCTTTCGTGTCATAGATCATGATCCCGTGAAGGTCTAAACTGCTGTAAGCCCCTTGCTCGCGTCCATGGGCGAAGAAGCTTGCGGTCGTCTCTGAATTCATCAGTTTAGGCCAGAGGTCCTGCACGATCTCGCTCGGAAAAAGCCTTGAAGTCTCCACCGCCAGGTACCTTGGCTCCGGCCCGAAACGCGATCCGTGCCGCTCCCAAAACCGTTTTGCCCGGCCTTCAGAAATCTGGATCTCGTTCGGGCTGGGATAATACGTGTCGATGGCAAAGTTTCGGTGGTCGATCCTTCCGGCCTGTAAGCTCGGGAGCACCATGAAAACAGAAGTGATAACGAGGAAAACAATGCGGCCCATATTGTCCCGAGAACTTACCATGGCTGGCCGGTTCTTCAACGCTGGTCACGCCGTCGCGGGTCGAGCACGTCCCGCAGGCCGTCACCCAGGAAATTCAATGCCAGCAGCGTCACTGCCATGGCCGCCGCAGGAAACAGCAAGAGCCACCAACAACCTTTAATGGGGTTGAGCGCCTGCGCGCCGTCACTCAACAGCAGGCCCCAACTTGCCAGGGGCGCCTGCACGCCGACCCCTAAAAAGCTCAGGAACGATTCGTCGAGAATTACGGCTGGAATGGTCAACGTCAGGTAAACGGTGGCCAGCCCCAGGAGGTTGGGCAACAGGTGTGTAAAGATGATCCGGAGGTGCCGTTGGCCAATGGCGCGCGCGGCGGTCACAAACTGTTGTTTTCTTAAGCTGAGCACCTGGCCACGGATGATTCGGGCCATCGTGAGCCATTCCGTCAGCCCGAGGCACAGCACCAGGATGAGGATTTTGGAATAGCCGATCCAGTCACCCAATCCGCCTGCTTCCATGGTCTTGCGGAGAATCGGGTCAAGCCCGCTGATGAGCACCAGCAAAAAGATCAGGCGCGGAATTGCGTAGAGCACGTCGACAATCCGCATCAGGGCGGCGTCGACCGGCCCGCCGACGTACCCCGCCACCATTCCGTAAACCACGCCGATCAGAAAACTGACGGTCGCGCCGGCCGCCCCGACCAGCAACGAAACCTGGGCGCCGAGCAATACCCGGTAGAACAGGTCCCGGCCGTTCAGGTCGGTTCCGAACCAATGGGCCGCGCTTGGGGCCAGGAAACTTTCTCGCGAAACCTGCTGCAAATTGTTCGGCAGCAGCGCAGGCCCGACACAGGCCGAGAGGGCCACCAGAAGAAGCACCGTGCAAGGCCACGCCACGCCCCGGGCGCGCCAAGCCCGGCCCAAAACCGTGCCCTCACTCATACAGAACGATCCGCGGGTCCAGGTAACCGTAGAGCAGATCGACCGCCAGATTGAAGATAACCAACAGGGAGCAATAGACGATCACCACCCCGGCCAGCAAAAAACCGTCCCGGTTCAACACCGAATTCACAAAAAATCCCCCGGCGCCCGGGATGCTGAAGATGCTTTCCACCACGATCGATCCCGTCAGGAGGTTCGCCGCGAGCGGCCCCAGGTAGGACACCACCGGCAGGAGCGCAACGCGCAACGCATGCCGGTAGACCACGGCGAACCGGCTCAAACCCTTCGCGTACGCGGTCCGGATAAAATCCTGGCTAAGCACCTCGAGCATGCTGGCGCGGGTAAGCCGGGCGACGTAGGCCGCGTAAGGGGCTGCCAGCGTCACGGCCGGCAAAACCAGGCTGCGGGCATCCCCCCAACCGCCAACGGGGAGGAGTGGGATGGTAAAAGAAAACAGCAGGATCAGCAAGGGGCCGATGACAAAGGGAGGCAGGCAAATCGCCCCCAGGGCCAGGAGCATGACCGTGCGATCCATCCAGGGGCGGCCGGCCGCGGCAGCCACGCTGCCGGCCGCTACGCCGCCAGCAACGGCCAGCGCCAAGGCGACCCCACCGAGGACAGCCGACACCGGCAGGGCTTGCGCCAGGATCTCGTTCACCGAACGGTTGCGGTACTTCGTCGAAAGCCGGAGGTCTCCCCGCAAAAGGTCGCCGAGGTAGCCGGCGTATTGACCAAGGACCGGTCCGTCCAGGCGGTATTTGGCCCGCAGTTGCCGCTCAACCTGCTCGGGGAGCTTTCGTTCCCGGTCGAATGGGCCGCCCGGCATGAGGTGCACCAGAAAAAATGTGATGGTCACCACGGAGAAAAGCACACCCATCAGGCTGAGCGCCCGGTACACCATAAATCGAAGCATGGCAGGGTCCTTAGAAGGGTCCGAGGCGAGCCGGCGGAATTTTGATGCCCAGGGCGGTGGATTGGCGGGAAAGGCTGCGGCGTGGAGGGGGTTCCTTCAACCTAATAGCGGATCAATGCCTGGACGGGAACCCCGAGCAGCCGTTCCCGGCCTTTCAGAAACGCGAGCTCAATGAAGAAAAGGGCTGCTTGCACGTTTCCCCCGGTTTCCCGCACCAGATGAAGGGCTGCGCCCGAGGTGCCTCCGGTGGCCAGCAAATCATCCACCAGGACCACCCGTTCCCCTGGGCGTACGCCATCCACGTGCATCTCCATCTGGGCCGAGCCGTACTCCAGTTCATAAGCGTAGGAAACGCACCGGTGGGGCAGCTTGCCCTTCTTGCGGATCGGCACGAACCCGCAGCGGAGCTTGTAAGCCACGGCCGCACCGAAAAGAAAGCCGCGTGCATCGATGCCGACGATCTTGTCCGGATGCGCCTGCCCGGCCTTGGCCGCCAAGCTGTCAATCACCCAACCGAACAGGGCTGCATCCGCCAGAACCGGCGTTATGTCCTTGAATATGATCCCAGGTTTCGGAAAATCGGGGATGTCGCGGATCGCCGATTGGACTTGTGCTAGGGAGACCCCGTTCATAGTTGGCCGAGCGTAGCAGTTGTTTGTTTTCATGCACCCTGTTTTTGCGAGCGTGACAGCCCTTGAACCCGACCGCGGATGGATCGTGGGGGCGCTGCTTCTCTTCCTGTTTGGCTTTGGCATTTCCGCCCATGCCCTGGCCACCGGGAAAGCCCTGCCGCGAACGCTGAACTTCGCGGCGCTTGCGACGGGGTTTCTTTTTCAAACGCTCTTTCTGTACCGCCGTGGCCACGCCATTGGGCGATGCCCCATCACGAGCTTGTTTGAAGTGATCGTGTTTATGAGCTGGTCGGCGGTCGCGATCTATTTGGCCATCGGGTCTACCTACCGGCTTTCCCTGCTCGGTGAGTTCACGGCTCCCGTGGTGGCTGCCATGCTCGTGTGGGCGTTGCTTTTGCCCCGCCGGCCGCTCGCACCGCCCCAGCCGGTGAATCCCTGGCTTGAGGCGCATGCCTCTTTCTCGCTGATCGCCTGCGGCGCCTTTGCCTTGGCCTGCGTGGCAGGCTGGATGTACCTCTTTCAAAACAGCCAGCTGAAAACCCGGCAGCCGACAAGCATTTTTTTCCGGTTGCCCCCGATCAGTGCCCTGACGGTCGCCAACTCGCGGTTACTCTGGGT
>DASWVC010000355.1:0-7402 GCA_036401335.1 Chthoniobacterales bacterium | reverse complement strand
CCCACGACTTAAAGGATTTATCGGTTTGAATGGTCGGGCAGCGGCGTCGCGCTACAGTTCTACGGCGTCGCCTTCGCAAACCGTCAAGGTCCGCGAGTTTCCATCCGCATAGAAAACCCGGATGCAACCTGCACCGATGGAACCGGGCCCTCGGAAAGGCGCGTCGCGGGTAACCTGGATCGGGCGCTGCTCCGAAGGTCTTAACACGTCTTTCACGAGCGGGTACCGGGGCAGGTGCAACGCACAAAGGTCCTCTACCGTAACTACCCGGTCGACGTTACCGTGGTTCGCCAGGTGAATCATCATCGTCTCGGACACGGCTTTTTCTCCGGGCGGTTTCTTGATTTGAGCGGGCTTGCGGCGGAACGCGGCCAGCTTGTCTAGCGGAAGTTTGATCCACCCGCCGCCAGCGGAAGGTTCGGCTGGTCCTCCACGATCAGCAGCGGGCAGGGTGCACCTTCGATGGAATTTTCAGCGCGGTTTGCCGACGCTGAGAACGGTTGGAAAAGGGCATCGGGCAGCACGATCAGGTCCACCTGGCGATCGGCTGCGGTGCGCCAGACGTGCTCTGGCGTGTGGCCAGTGTCGGTGCACAGGCCAACCTCCACGCCGCGTTGCCGCACTTCCCACATAAGGCAGAGGAGCGCGGGCCGGGCCGGATCGGCGTCGGGCGATGGGTTTAACTCGTCTCGGACAGGATGGTGACCCGACCGCAACGGCTCCCCATTCATCAAGGCGACGCGAGCGCTGAATAGCCCGGCCAGGTCGATCGCGCATTCAACGGCCGCAATTGACCCTGGTCCGAGGTCAGTTAGAAGCAGCAACTGCGTAAGCTTTGAGGGAAGTCCGGGAAGCAGGTGCTGCCCGCGCGCAGCGCGCAGGACCGGTGCTTTGCTTGAAGGAGAGGAAACAGTTTGCACAGGGCAGAATCGTTTTCGGCTTGAGGGGAAAAACTGGAAAGGACCAACACCTCCGGTGCGGTCCAGCCCTCTAGCTACCTAGAATAACCGTTTTAGTATTGCAAGGTATAATCCGTCTAGAAGCTATAAAAACGCTGTGACCTGGGAAAGTGATCGGATGGCCGTGGGTCCGGTCTAACGAACCTTATCGCTGCCGCCTTCGGTCGGCTGGATTGACTCCCCGGGACGGCCCGTGGCATCATTACGGGCTTTCGGCGAAGTCACTCCCCCGTCAGGGCGCCGCACATTGATCACCTAGCATGGAACTGTATCAGCACGTCCGGGTGGTGGTGTCTATTCTGGTCGGCTTCAGCCTGACCCACCTGCTTGGGGGATTGGCACGCCTCATCCAACATCCGAGTAAGGAAAAGGTGTACTGGGTTCACCTGCTCTGGGCCCTTTTTGTGTTCTTCTACGTGATTACCTTCTGGTGGTGGGAGTACCGTCTGGAACAGATCCGGACCTGGACTTTTGCCCTGTACCTGCTGGTGATTGTCTATGGCATCCTTTTGTACCTGCTGTGTGCGCTGTTGTTCCCTGAAGAACTAAGGGACTACCGCGGGTACAGGGAGTACTTCTTTCAGCGGAGGCAGTGGTTCTTCGGAACCTTGGCCATGATGTGGATCATTGATTACGCGGACACCTTGATCAAGGGGCGCACGCGTCTTCACACCCTTGGGCTCGAGTATGAGATCCGCGTGGTGGTCTACCTTGCCTGCAGCCTGATCGCCATGAAGACAAAAAACCCGCGTTTTCACGCGGTGTTCGCGGTGGTGGGAGTCCTGTATGAGCTCTCCTTCATCTGCAGGCAGTACTTTATCGTGGCGTAAGTAAAGCTCGGGGGGGCGGTGGCGCTGAGGTAAGGGCGTATGGCGCGGAGCAGGCGCCCTCGTCTCGCGGCGTGCTCAGGACCGGGGGTGCGTCACACCTTCCCAGCGGCGAAGGGACGCGCCGCTCAACCGGACTGCCGCTCAATCCCCCCTCGCCCATGCGGCAAGCGATCCGACCGGCCTCCTTGCTACACCCGACCGGTGCCGCTGCTGGATCCTTTGCCCGTTTCGGGGGCAGCTTCGGGAACGGCGCCAGCATTGGTTGCCGCTCCGAGGCTTGCGGTGGGATCGACTGCGGCCAGCGGGTTGGGGCTCGAAGGAAGCTCGGTTTGGTGAAGGTGTGTCGGTCCGCCGACCGCGGAGGATGCAAGCGGCGCGTCCTGGCGCCAATCGCCGGATTCACCCGCGCGCAAGACCTCAACATCCTGGTGGCGCACCGTTTCGCGAAGTGTCTCACCCTCGATTTGCACCGTCCGCCGCACCCTCACGGCGCCGCTGACATGGATCTCCTTTGAGACAACCACCCGTTCCTCATGAAGGACAATCTCAAAGGTTTTGCCGTCGAACGGCACGACGTCCGCGCCCATGGCATCGCCAGCCTCAACCCGCTCGATGACCACGTCCTCCCGGCGCACCTCGACGGGCACCTGCACCTGCTCGGTCACAATAATCTTGCGCACCCGCACGAAGCCGGCCGGCACGGTGCGTTTGGTGATTTTTAATTGTTCCTCGGCCAGCACCAACTCAACGGCTTCTCCTCCGGTGCGGGATCCGGAGGTGCCAACGCCCGCCGTTGTCGCGGCCCCGGTGGTTGCGTTTCCGGGGCTGGCGTAGTGGTGTAAAACCTCCTTTTCCCGCTCGGGAAGCAGGGCGGCGCCGGTGTCCAGACCGGGTGCCGCCCCGATCAAACCGGCGTCAAACGGCACCCGGACAATTCGTCCGCCCTCGTCGACTTCAGCGGATTCAACCGGCACGAGGTGGTTGCCGACGGCAAGCTCACCAGTGGTCACGCCCAGGAACGTCAGGGTTCCAGTAGCCGGGTCTGCCCACCGGCCCTGCACAATGCCAACACGGTTGCCGTGCCGGTCAACGACTTCATAGCCAAGCAGGTCTTGTGGGTCAGCGCTGGAGCGGGCGGTCAACGGTTTCATGGCAAGGCAGGGTAACGGAAGGTGGAAGCGCGCATCAAAGCAGGGCGACCGGTTGGGTGCACTAGAATGTAGAAGGTATCGCCGGTCCCTCCACAAACGGATGCCACCCCCGACGCGAGCCGGCCGTTTACGAACCGCCGGTCAAGGCTGACGACCTTTCACGATGTCCTGAGGCCCGGCACGCAGGTCGCCTTCGCGGATTACCTCGACATCTTCCTTGCGCACGGCGTCAGTAACCGTTTGGCGTTCAACTTCCTCCGTTTTGTGGGCGCGGACCGCGCCGGTGACGTGGCTTTCCTTGGCCACGACGGCTTCCTCACGGTGAAGCGGCACATCGATGGTTTGTTCCTGAAACGCGCTGGCAGCCACGCCTTCCCTCACTTCCGTGGCAGGGATACGCTCAATGACGACGTCTTCACGACGCAGCTCCACGGGCACGTTCACCTGTTCGGTGCGCACGATCTTGCGCAGACGCACGCCACCGGCCTCAACCGAGCGTTTGCCGACAACAAGTTGTTCTTCAGTCAGGGTCACTTCGACGGCCTCACCCGGCTGCGCCTCCCGGGCAGAGGCGCCGACCTTCTGGCGGGTGGCCGACGCGCCCGTCGGAGCTGCGGCCAGCCCTGCCGTGGTGCCTGTCGCCAGCCCTGCCGTGGTGCCTGCGCCAACCCCGGCGGTGGTGCCTGCGCCAACCCCGTAATACTGGTAAACGCCGGCCGCCTGTTCCCGGGTGAGTTCGGTGTGGGGGTCAAAGGAAGGCGCGCCTTTGATCTGCTCAACGCCGTACGGCACATGGATGACGTGCTGGGCCTCATCAACCTGCGCCCGTTCGGCCGGAATCACGCGGTCGGTACCTCCGAGCCAGCCCGTTGTGACCCCGATGAATTCGAGCTGATCGCTCGCTGGATCGGCCCAGAGGCTGTAAACGGACCCGATTTCTGCGCCGTTCTGGTCGATCACTTTGTAGTCGATCAGGTTGTGGTGGGCGTCGCTGGGGTGTTCTAAAAGTAATTTCATGGGAATTGCCGTGGTTGGTTGCGACTGCTTCAGCCACGCTGAACCGATTGCAAGAACCAATCCCGCCGGTTGCGTGTTGCAGAGGAAAACTCAGGTGCTTCCCCGATGGCACGGGGTGCCCGGTCGCTGCAGGCACAGAAGGTAATCAGACAGCTTCGTCCGGATGCCTGCCTCACCAATTCTGTCGTAAGGAGTAAATAGGTCGAGGGAAGCGACTCCTGGTCTTTTTGACTGACAACCCTTACGGGTCCCGGCTTGCATCGGTGATGCCCACCACCGGAATGCGGGGTGCCTTTTTGCTGGCCTTCTCGGGGTCACCATCGCTGCGCGGCGCATCGCTGGGGGCATCGTGGTTGCGCTGTATGCATGGGGACTTCTCTCTGCGCCGGAACAACGGGCGGCAACGATCTGGCTCGCGTACCGGAGCGCCGACCGTTTGGCGACACTGCTGGGTCATTCGGGCGACAGGACCGTCACGCGGCTCGCCGCTTTTTTCCTGCTCTGCATCGGCGGGCAGATTCTTACCGATGGAGTAACGGCAGTGCTGCGTCCCCTTCTGGCCGGGCGAACCCCTGGACACCTAACGTGCGACCCGGGTTTTTCCGCGGCCGGGCCCCGGGCGAAACCTTTGCCCTCTACCTGAGGGTCCGCGCGGGCCTGCCAAGGTCATTCCGGATCCTGTCGCAAGAAGCCCTTCAACTCAGCAAGCCCACCAATGTGGTGGGTTGCATTGGCGCCGCGGGCCACGCCCGCCCGTAAGATTTGTACCGTGGTGATCCCCAGTTGATTGCCGGCCTTAATCTCCGAATCGGGGTTGTCGCCCACCACCAAGACCTCTTCGGGTCGGAGGTGGTGGGCGTTCAGGATCTCTGCGAACGTGCGCTGCTTTCCTTTTCGGTCGCGTTCATCGATGGCATCCACGTAGATGGCGGTAAAGAGCCGCTCAAAACCCAAGGCTTTGACCTTGCTTTCCTGAAGCCGCCGGAAGCCCGAGGTCACCAGGAAGCGCAACACCGGGAGTTCTGCCAGCGAGCGAAGGTCGGGATAGCCGCGCATCGGCGTTGCCACTTCCAAGCGGGCGCACACCGCCCATCCGGCCGCGAGCATGTCCTCTGCAAAGCCATGCTTTTCGGCCACGAAATCCAGTGGATGGCGCCAGCAGTCGGCAAACGCATCCGCAAGCGCCCCCTCCGAAAGCCTGCCGCGGTTGGTGCGTCGGATCGCGTCGAAAACGGGTTCTAAAAAATTCTTTCCCGGCTCGTCCGCTGCACTTAAACAATTGTCGAGGTCGAAAATGATGGCCCGGATCATCTGGTCATTGGGATAAATTTCTCTCACCACTACTCCGGCACGCTGCCTTTGACGTCACACGGTTTGTCGAGGCGGAGGCGGGTTGCGAAGGAATCGCACCTGGACGCCGACGTCAGCCTCGAAAGGGCACCGTATGGACAAAGCCTCAATTGCAGAAAGATTGGGTTCACGCCGTTACATGCTCCCGAACCCCGGGGGGGTAACGGCCTACGCGGCTCCCCCACCCCGGAACGTCTGCCAGAGCAGGTAGACGTTCAGAACGACGATCACGGCCGCGCAACACCAACCCACGATGTTTACCCAGGCGCGGTTGACGAATTCGCCCATCATTGTCCGGTCGTTGGTGAACATGACCAGGGGTACGACGGCGAAGCCGAGCATCATGCTAAGGATAACCTGGCTCAGCACCAGGAGTTGGGCCGTCCCGTGCTCCCCCATGAACGCGGTGACGATGACGGCGGGCAGGACCGCAACCAGCCGGGTGATCAGCCGCCGGGCGACCGGAGGCAGGCGCAAATGCAGAAACCCTTCCATTACAATCTGGCCGGCCAGGGTGCCGGTAAGGGTGGAATTCTGCCCTGAGGCCAGCAGGGCCACGGCAAAGAGAAAGCTGGCCAACCCGGTGCCGAGCAACGGGCTCAGGAGTTTGTACGCATCCTGGATCTCGGCTACTTCGTGGTGGGCGTTTCGGTAGAACGTTGCGGCGGCCACAATCAGGATGGCCGCATTGATGAAGAGCGCAAAACAGAGGGCCACGGTCGAATCGATGGTGCCGAACAAGATCGCCTCGCGTTTGCCTTCCGGGGTCAGCGCGAATGAACGCGTCTGTGAAATGGACGAGTGCAGGTAAAGGTTGTGCGGCATCACGGTGGCCCCGAGAATGCCGATGGCGACGTAAAGCATTTCCCGCGAATGCAAGAGCTCCCGGCCGCTGAACAGTCCGGCCAGCATGGACGCGGGTTCGGGTTTCGACAGAAAGAGTTGCACGGCAAAGCTTGCGGCGATCACGCCGATGAGAGCGACAACCAGGGCTTCAACGAGGCGGAACCCGCGGTTTTGCAGAAAGAGAACGGCGAGCACATCGGCTGCCGTCAGGCAGACGCCCCACACCAGCGGAAGCCCGAAAAGAAGGTTCAGGGCAATGGCCGAGCCGATCACTTCGGCCAGGTCACACGCGGCGATGGCAACTTCCTGGCCCAACCAAAGGAGGGCGGTAACCGCAGGGTGGTAACGGTCCCGGCACGCCTGAGCCAAGTCACGGCCAGTGGCGACCCCGAGTTTAAGGGCCAGGTGCTGAAGGAAAATCGCGATCAGGCTTGAAACGATGACCGTGGAGAGCAGGGCGTAATTGAATTGCGATCCGCCGGCCAGGTCGGTCGCCCAGTTGCCGGGATCCATGTAGCCGACGGCGATCAGGTAACCGGGACCGGAAAAGGCGAGGAGCTTACGCAAGAAGCCGAACCAACCCGGCCCGGTTGGCGGGACCGAAACAGACCGGAAGACTTCGGGCAAAGAAGGATCGGCCGGGTGACGATTGAGGGACGAAGGGCGGCTGGCGGCCATAAGGTGCGGCCATGATTTAGACCATGCATACACATTTAGCCAAGACTATATCATTCGCAACTGGCCGGCCGAAGTTTTGACCGGTGGCATTCAGGATGTGGCTGCCCGGCTGGCGCAGGGTGCGTTCACGGCACTGAAACGGGCCGGCCCGAGCCCGATTTACCTGGAAAACGTCTCGACCACGAAGCGCTCGAAGCGGGGCAGGTCGAAGTCGAGCAAAACGTCGGCGTTGCCGCCGCCGAAGGCGGGCGCCATGCCGGGTTCCCAACTGAGCGTGTTGCCGTACCCGGCGCCGTGGCTCACGTCTACGTTCACCCTCCAATGCTCGACCTTGGTCGCGAGGGTGGGATCGAGCCAGACGGCGGCCCCAAGCTCGTCCCACATGGGAAAGGCTTGGACGTAGCGCTCAAGGTAGTCGGTCACGGCATTCTTGTGCGCGGTGATTTGCGCGAGCAAGCCCTTTGAGAACATCGTCTTCGTCGTCGGGTCTACGGGCACTTCAAGAATTCGAGCCCACGGTTCCGCCAGGACCAGGCTGGCCGCTCCCGGATCCCAGCGGAAATTGAATTCG
>DASWVC010000354.1:0-6699 GCA_036401335.1 Chthoniobacterales bacterium | reverse complement strand
CCCACCGCGTTCACCAACTTCATGAATTCAACCCGATGCTTGGACACCGCGGTTGCCGTCTGGGCATTGTGTATCCGGAAGTAACGGAGATGCAGGCGCGGGCGATCTTTGAGGCGGCAGCCGATGTGCAGAAGAAAGGCACTAAGGTCAAGGTTGAAGTTATGATTCCCCTCGTGGGATTCCCGAAGGAACTCAGGTTGCAGATCGACCTTGTTCACCGGGTGGCGGCAGAAGTTGGCAAGAGCCGGAAATGTAAGTTTAGCTACCTCGTCGGCACCATGATCGAGATCCCGCGAGCTGCCCTTGTTGCGGACGCGATTGCCCAGGATGCTGAATTCTTCAGCTTCGGCACCAATGATCTGACCCAGACGGCGCTCGGCATGAGCCGGGATGATTCCGGCAGCTTCCTGCCGCATTACCAGGAGCTGGACATCGTGAAGAACAATCCATTCGCCACCATTGACCAGGCAGGTGTGGGCAGATTAATGGAGATCGCGTGCGAGAAAGCTCGCCAAACACGGCCTGAAATCAAGCTTGGCATCTGCGGCGAGCACGGGGGTGACCCTGAAAGCGTGAAGTTCTGTCACCGGCTCGGTCTTGACTACGTAAGCTGCAGCCCATTTCGCGTTCCAATCGCTCGGCTCGCAGCGGCACAGGCGGCCCTGGGCTAGCCTCGGTTGTTTGCTTTCACTACCCAAGAAAAACAAAAAGCCCGGTCTTTCGACCGGGCTTTTTGTCTTAAATTGTTTTTGCCAACCCGAATCAGAATTGCTTACAGGGTCCGACCGGTTTCCGGGTCCGGATTCAACCCTCGCGCTCCCGTTGTTCCCGTCGTACCGGTTGTACCTATGGTTCCTGTGGTGCCAGCTGTCCCAGTCGTGCCCACGTCATGGCCCGTGACCGTTTCACGTGCAGTTTCAACAACGCCGCCACGATCCACCTCGACGTCTTCCTTGCGGACCGTGTCGCTTACGGTTTGATGCTCGACCTCTTCCGTTTTCCGGGCGCGCACCGCTCCTGTGACAACGGTTTCTTTACCGACAACGGCTTCCTCGCGATGCACGGTCATTTCGACCTCACCCTCGGTGAAGTCTGAACGGGCTCCTGTACGAACCTGATCGGCCGGAACGCGCTCGACAACAACGTCTTCCCGTCGAAGTTCCACCGGCACACTAACCTCTTCAGTCCGTACGATCTTGCGGAGGCGGACCCGGCCAGCTTCAACCTGGCGGGTGCCTACTTTCAAGCGCTCTTCCTCGGTCGTAAGTTCTACCGGCTCCGTCACGCCCCCCGCCCGACGATCAGCTGCCAAATGTGTCTCACTCGTCGGAACTCCTGTCGTTTCACCGATCGGTGCACGTGCGCTCGTGGTCGTCGTCCCGCTGAAACCGCCTACTCCCGTCGGCTCAACCACCGTGCGTTCAGAGGTCGTCCCGGTCGCGCCGGCAACGCCAGCGCTGCTATGAACGCCCCCACCGGATACCCCATAGTAGCTGTAAATTTCGCTTTCCTGCGCGTTCGTCAGCTCTTCGTGCGCAGGGTAACTCGGGGCCTCCTTGACCTTGTCAATGCTGTAAGGAACCCGAATCTGGTCCTGATCGTCGTGAATCTCAGCTCCCCGAACCGGCACCACGTGTGTCTTTCCGAAAAGCCATCCGGTTTTTACACCCAGAAATTCCACCTTGCCTGTCTCTTCGTCCGTCCACAATGCATCCAAAGTGCCAATGTGTTCGCCGCCCTGATCGACGACATTCCGGCCGATTACCGAATGGAATGTCTGGTCGCTTAAATTGTCAAACGTATTCATTATAGCCTTGGCTCCGTTCCTTTGTTGTCGCAAAGAATCGTGTTGATGGAAGTTCGCACATGGCGCGCGGGGCGGTTCTATCGTACTCCCGATTCTGAGGGGCCCGTGCAGACCTCTGATCACCAGCCCAACCCTGCTCTGACCGTCAGGAACCGTGCCCGGACAGTGCCCGTTGACCGCTCAAAGACCGCACCACTTAGCCCTCGTTAAGGGGGGACAGGCGTGCTGATTTTTCCGGCTTGAGCCGGATGCGCAGTTGCCGGCTGAGCAGCCAGCGGACGCCAAACATGTCCAACGTGGCACGAACGGCACGATTCCCAAAACGGTACTTACTTACGCCATGGGTACGCGGGCGATGGTTGACCGGCACCTCCACGACCTTGTACCCGAACCCTTTTACCAGTGCCGGAATAAAACGGTGCATGCCATAGAACGGCACAAGCGCTTCCCGGCAATCCGCCCGCATGGCTTTCAGGGTGCAACCGGTGTCCCTGACTCCGTCGCCCACAAACCGGCTCCGGACGGCATTGGCCAAGCGGCTCTGCGCCCGCTTGAACCAAGTGTCTTTTCGATGGACGCGGTACCCGCACACCAGGTCTGCGCCCTGCTCAATTTCGGTTAGCAACCGTGGTATGTCCGCAGGATCGTTCTGCAGATCGCCGTCAATCAATACCAGCACCCGGCCACGGGCAGCCCTCAAGCCGGCATACATGGCGGCGCTTTGACCTGAATTCTCGGGAAAGGCAAGCACCCGTGCGGTGCCATCACGCTCGACCCGCCCGGCTGTGCCATCGGTTGAACCGTCATCCACGAAGATGATCTCGTGCGTGTAAGCCTGCAGGCTGTCCCGCAATTCAGCCTGCAGTTGAGCAACGCTTTCGGCCTCGTTGTAAACGGGCACCACCACGGAAATATCTGCCATATAGGACCCTCAAAGGGGTAAAGTACGGTATTGGTAGCACGCGAAGACACGAAGTTCGCGCACCGGCAACCGCCGCCGGCTCAGGCTGAAAATGGCAATTAGCTCCCAGCGGGTAAAAGCATCCTGAATGGACCGAGGCGGTTCTACCCCCGGGCGATCCGTCACAAAAAACGCAGAACGATCCATAAAGGGATTGATCCCGCTGTTCTCCGTGAACAGCGCCGCGGCGTTGCTCGCCGGCGCGGGACGGTCGACAAACTGGTCGTACCTCGGCCAGAAAGAAAATTCGTTCTGGACGTCTTGAGATTCTGGAATGTAGACCGGCGGGTGACCGGGACCTTCCGGACGCTTATCCCTCAGGTAAAAGGACAACAAGGAGGCCGTTTGGTACCGGTTGCCAATCAGGAACACGTTCTCCTTTATTTTCTGCTCAAAGCTAAGGCGTAACGCTTCTACCTGTTCGGTCAGCGATTTCCAGCCCCGCAGGCGCGCCGACGGGTCCGCCGTGTACGGAAGGGGCCAGCCGACGGCCCGTACCGCGTCGGTGTTAAGGGTAACCAACGACATCAGGGCACCCATGACCAGTCCAATGAAACCTAGGGTACGTAGAAGGCGACGGTCACGGCTCCAGTTCAGCCACGTCGCAGCGGACAAAACGCCAAGGCTGAGAAAAGCCGGTGCAGTCCAGTTCGGTTCGCCCGGTTTGTTTAAGGCCAGCACGGCATAAACTGCCAGCAACGGCCAGGCAAACGACAGAAGGTAACAGACGCGGCTGCTTCGAAAGCTGCGGTGGATGCTGGCGAACAGGATTACGATGGAACCCAGGTACAACAGCGGCGAATAAACGCCCAGTTGGGCAGCCAAGAATTGCGGAAAAGCAAGAGGCCGCAGTCTGAATGCCTGGTCCAGACCGCCCCGGGCGGCCAGGTGCTCCAGCGTGATCCAATCGTGCTGCTGATTCCAAATGACTGGTGGAAGCAGAAAAGGAAGGAAACAAAGCAGGAGGGAGTAAAACCCGAACCGCCGCAATTCCCCGCGGTACTTCGGAACCGCTAACAAAAAAAACAACGCCGAGAACAACTGGAAAGCATTGGTGTACTTGGCCAAAAACCCAATCCCGATCGACACGCCCGTAAGTGGCCACCACCATGAGAACCGTGGGCTGAGCTCCAGGGCATGCCAGAGGGTCAGGAGGGCAGCCGCCCAGAAAAAGATGGACAGCGGATCGATGGTCATCACAATCGAACCGACGTTAAAGATAGGCACGCAGTTCAACGCCAGCGCCGCCCAAAAAGCCACCGTTTCCCGGTACATGCGGCGCCCCAAAAAGTACACCAGCATCGAGGTGCCCAGGCCCAGGCACGGGGACAGAAAACGGACCCCAAGCTCCGTTTTGCCCAAAAGCGTCGTGCTGGCGCGGATCGCCAGCGCTACTCCCGGACCCTTGCTGTAATAGCTGAGGTCGGGGTGCTCGGCCCAAAGTGCATAATACGCTTCATCCGGAGAAAGCTCGTAACTAGCCGCAAGCGCAAGTCGCACCACCGTTACCGCGGCTAGAAAAAGCAAGAGAACCAAGAACCGTGACTTCATCCGCACGAGGCCGGGATCAACCGAGGGTGATTGGAATGAAATCTCGGAAAGAACCTTGGCGCCGCTGCCTGGTAGATCAGGGCAAAACCGTGCAGAAGCACGCACGCAAAAACAACTCCGAGCACAGCCGACGTAAGGACATCGCTGGGCCAATGGGATCCGCAGTACACCCGCGAGTAGGCCACCAGGGCAGCCGCTGGACTGTACCACCATCCCCAGCGGCGGAAAAACCGTACCGCCGTCGTTGCCACCACGGCGTTGTTCATGGCATGCCCCGAAGGAAACGAACGGCCTCGCGGCGATGGATCCGGTGCGGTCGAAAACTCCACGTGAACCGGTTCGAAAACGGCCAGAGCCGCCGGGTTCGCCTTTTGCAAACGGACTTCACGGATTCCTGCCAACGCTTCGTGGGGCCGGGGACGGTGCGCCCACTTTTTCATGAACTGGGTAAAAACCCCGTCGGTGCTGGCCAGGATGCAAGCCGTGGCAACCACGAAGCTGCGTTCGCGAAAACCGCCCCGCCACAGCAGCAGGGCTGCTCCGGCCACGATAAACGGCAGAAACACCGAAAAGTTCGTCACCGTAGCCATCAGTGCATCCAACGCCGGGTTGGTCCACGCTCGGTTGATCAGGAACAGCAGCGTTTTATCCATGCACGATCAGGCCAGGCGCGTAAGCTAAGACAGCGTTTCGATGAGACAAGTAAAGAATACATTGGCACTGCTGCTGGCCTGGAACCTGGGCCTGAATGCGGCGACAGGGCAGGACGCCAAGGCCCTTCTGGGTGGGATCCAGGCTGCGCAGCAACAGATGGATCAGGAACTCACGGGCCGTTTGCGCCTGGAGAACGGGGATCGTGTGCCCTTCCGGCTTCGCTTGCAACCGGGCCAGATCACCTACCAGTTCGACAACCCGAGGGAGACGCTTGTCTTGAATGTGTCGGAGCCCGGTGCGCCATTGCGCGATCAAGTCGCAGACCAAAACCTGGCCCTGAATGGTGGACGGCTCCTTCAGCCGGTCCGTGGTTCCGACCTTACCTACGAGGACCTGTCGCTTCGATTTATTTATTGGGACCGGGCGACGATGGAAGGTGAACAACCGATCCGGACGGTCAGTTGCTGGATCATCCTTGTGCAGCCTTCCACGCGGGACACGCAGTACGGCTCCGTCCGGCTCTGGGTGCCAAAAGAGGGCGGGGGACTGCTCCGAGCCGAAGGATTTGACCAGAAAGCCCGCCTGATTAAACGATTCGAAGTCATTTCCGGACAGAAAATTGGCGGGCGTTGGTGGCTCAAACAGGTGCGCGTGGAGCGGTTTGACCCGGACACGAAGAAAGTGGTCGGCCGAACTTATTTGGAGGTGAATGCGCCTGCCGCGGTTTCCTAGGCGTTGTTAATTAAACTTGCCACCACCTTCATTTATCCCCACCTTTTCGCACCAGTCCCCCAGCAGGAGTGCGACCGTCAGGCGGGTGGCACCCCTGACGGGCACTCGGCGGGTGCGCGACATTCTTCTTATGCTTAGGCGAATCTTCTTGACCATGCTGTGCGGACTAATCGCGAACGTAGCGCACAGCCAGTCGAAGAATGATGGCGCCGCAAATTTCACGGAGAATGCCATGAAACTCCGTGAAGAAATTTTGTTTAAGGTGGAAGCGAAAGGGTTGAGCGCCCGCAGCCAGCAGCCGCTGGATGGCCGGCACCCCTGGCACCTCGGCATCGTTACCACGGTGTTTTGGATCGGCGAAGTCTCCAGCGCGAACAACCCCGTCCCCAATCGGGCCAGCGCCTGGGACCTGAACTGGGTGCGCAGCTATGGCGGGACGGACCAGCCGCAGGGTCGCCGGGGTTTTATTCCGGCCATGTTTGTTCCGCGGCAAAATCCGTTCTACATCGCGCTTCCGTACAACGATGTGAGCCTTGGTCGGACCAAGCCTGAAGCAAGCCAGTTGATTCCCTGGTTCCGGGAAACGTTTGTGAAACCTGGCCAAACCGTGTTGAAGGATCGTTGGGTGGCGATACGACGGGCCGGGAAGGTCTGTTACGCCCAATGGGAGGACGTTGGACCTTTCCGAACCGACCATGTCGAGTACGTGTTCGGCACCGCGCGCCCTCGGCCTAACCTGAACCGCGGCGCGGGTCTCGATGTTTCCCCCGCCGTCCGCGATTACTTGGACATGGCCAGCGCAGATGCCACCGATTGGAAGTTCGTCGAGTACAACGAGGTGCCGCCGGGACCCTGGGCTCTGTACGGAGACAACAACACGTTTGTCATTGACCGCCGTAAACGCGAAGAGCAACTGGCGCGACGGCAGTAGCCCCCCTCGCGTACCACCGGTCCCGGAAAAACCAGCACGCTGCCCGGTAGGGTCGCTTGTCCC
>DASWVC010000353.1:0-1838 GCA_036401335.1 Chthoniobacterales bacterium | reverse complement strand
ACGAACTCGAAGTTCGACCAGACGTGAAGGTTGGCCGTCGGCGGCAGGGATTGCCGGACGAAATCCAGCGCTTTCTGTTCCCAATCGAAATTTGAAGGTGAGACCGTGATCCAAGCCATCGGGCCGAAAACAACGGGCTTGAGGATCGTCCGACACGGCTGCGAAAGGCAAGCCAGAATGGAGGCTTTCCTTTTGCCACTTCCGTATCACTGGCTTTGACTCGCTACCGCAAACTTGAGCAACCTGGTCGGGTGCCGACCGATGAATCGTCGTTGCGGGCCGTCCGAGCGCAGGTGACCGCCGAGGCGTTGGTCGTGGACTTGGCGGATGGCCGAAGCGTGTCGGTGCCCCTGGGGTGGTACCCGCGTCTGCTCCAAGCGTCAGCCGAGGAGCAAAAAGCTTTCCGGCTGATCGGCAGCGGTGAGGGGATTCACTGGGAGCCCTTGGATGAAGATGTGGGCGTGGAGGGAATCGTTGCGGGCCGACGCTCCCAGGAGTCGGCGGAATCGTTTCGGCGCTGGCTTCAGGGCCGGCAAAAGCGAGGCTTGGTCAACTAATGAGCGGGGGAGTTCGGTTTTACGTCCCTGGGCCGATTTGAACCCCGGCCTCCTGCACCTTCTGGTCCCACAATGCCCGCTCCGACTCCTCGTCCCCTCGCGTCACGTACCCGTCGTGCAAGCTCGTGTACGTGCACTGAAGCGGTGAGACCGTAGCCGATACCGCCGTGTCGCACCGGATTTCATACTTCGGCAGCATCGCCCCGATCACGTTGCCCCGTGCCGTCATGGTACTCGCAAACCCGCTTCCCGGGGTAGAATCGTAGATCTCCAGACCGCACGCCCACAGGTAGGGATAAAACCCGCCTTGGAGGTCAATCCCGGCTGATACCAGCCGGTTATAATTCGCCCGGCAATTCAACCCGGCGTACAACGCGATCCCGGTCTGCACGAAGTTCACCACCTGGTTGCCCTCAATGTCCACCCATTGCGTTGTCTGCGTCGGATCCGTTGTCGGGTTGTCCGTCACGATGCCCGAACCCGTGCTGTGAACCGCCATGAGGTTACTCGGGAAAATCCCCTGCACGTAGTTGTTGTGGATGCGCACCGGAGCCGACGCTGTGCCTGAGCAGCCGTACACATTAATGCAATCCCCCGGCGCACTCTGGCCCGGCAGGTTGACGATCTGGTTCCAACTCACCACCACGTTCGGGTCCTGACGCACAAACTGCAGGAACACCGCGTGCGAGAAATTGCAGTTGTCGCTGCCCCATGCGTCCATCGTTGGAAGGTAGCCGCCATGGCCATCACTCCGCCGCCCATCAATGTTTTCTATGTCGTTCTGCAGGACCTGGATCACGGCCTGAGAGGGAGGGCCACCCGGCGCATTGACCACATGCACCCCGCACTGCGGGCTCACCATTCGGTTGTGAGTCACCACCAACCTGGCCGGTTCGTAGACTTCGATGGCGGTGCCTTTGGGTGTGCCGTAAGGCCCGGGCTTTGCGGTCAACACGCACCCGTCCACCGTCAAGTTTGCCTGGCCACCGGTCGCGTCGATCAAAGCCCCAACGCCGGACACGGTTGCCTGGGCGATCACCACCGGTTGGGTTGTCGTTACCCGGAGGGTGGGCTGGCCCGCGACGTCGTTCGAGAAGACGCCCGTGTAACGGCCACCTGCCGTAATCACCGTCGTGGCACCCAGGGCGGACGCCGTCAGGAAAATTAATACCGCCAGGACGGCTTTCATCGGGCCCCCTGTGCCGCACCGTATTGCGGCTGGCTGACGGCATTGGCGGAGTGCTGGCGGGAGGCGAAAGCTGGAAGGATACTTGAGCCCAT
>DASWVC010000352.1:0-8428 GCA_036401335.1 Chthoniobacterales bacterium | reverse complement strand
TGGTGCCCCGCTACCTTGTTGATGACGTAATCCGCCCATCCGGGATCCCCCCGATGCAGCGCATCCAACGCCTTTGCCTGCTGATGGCAATTTACCTCGTCGCTGCTTTGGGCATTCGGATGGGGGCTTGGTTTGCAAGTTACAAAATCTTCACCTACATCCGGGAGAAGATCCTTTTCGAGCTTCGCAGCAAGTTTTTCCGGCACCTGAACCATCTTTGCCTGCGGTTCCATGGCCGGCACACCAGCGGGGAACTGTTTACCTATGTCATGGGGTCGCCCCTGAATGAGATCAGCATGTTCTTTCACAATGCGGTGATTAACGTGCCCAATTCCGTCACTGCCTTCCTTGTGTCCAGCATCTGGGTTTGTTTTTGGGACTGGACCCTGAGCTTGGTTTTGTTGGCGCTCGTGCTCGTCACGGTGATTTCCATGCGCCAAGGCAGTTCCCGCTTACGGGGGCTCTACCAGAAGTACCAGGCCGCCGAGGGCCGCATTACGGGGCGGGTGACGGACATTTTCCGAGGCAATCGCGACGTCAAGATGCACGCCATCGAGGATCAGATGGTAGGTACCTTTGACGAAAGTGCGACTCAACTTCAAAGTCAGGCTTACCGGCGTGACGTTGAGACCCACAAAATCAACATGCGTCCTGAGGCGCTTAATTACATTTGCTTCATTGTCCTTTGCTGCGTCGGCACCTGGAGGTACCTCGGCGGGCACCTGACCGAAGGTCAGCTGGTGGCCTTCCTGGCTTCTTATGGTGCCCTCCAGCTTCCGCTGAACCTGCTTTTCGGGTTGGGCACCATGCATGGGCAGGCACAAGCCAGCCTGAAACGGCTTACCGACGTTCTGCGGACGACGACTTCCACACCCGATCCCCAGCCCTGGGAGCGTCAAACACCGCCTGCCTGTGCACCGCTCACGATGTCCCGGGTAAGCTTTTCGTATGCGCCGGACCAGCCGGTGTTGCGCGGCATCAGCCTGAGCATTCCTTTCGGGCAAAGGGTGGCGATCGTCGGACCGAGCGGATCGGGCAAGACGACCCTGGCCAAACTGTTTCTGCGCTTGTACGACCCGGACGAAGGCTCCATCCGCATCGGGGACGTGGACATGCGGCACATCAACGCCGTGGATGTACGGCGGCGTTTCGGGGTTGTTCCCCAGGACCCGTACTTTTTTGCGACTACCATTCGCCAGAACCTTCTCATGATGCGGGAGGACGCCACAGAAGAGGATTGCCGCAGGGTTTGTGAGTTGGCCAGCGCGTGGGAGTTTATTGCCGAGATGCCTGAGGGCCTTGATACCCCCATCGGGGAAGGGGGAACCCGTTTGTCGGGCGGCCAACGGCAACGCCTCGCCATCGCCCGCGCCTTGT
Organism: Chthoniobacterales bacterium; assembly: GCA_036401335.1. Classification (GTDB taxonomy): domain Bacteria; phylum Verrucomicrobiota; class Verrucomicrobiia; order Chthoniobacterales; family JAFAMB01; genus DASWVC01. The sequence continues at coordinate 7,051 of DASWVC010000352.1, read as the reverse complement.
TGCATAACCCTGAGTTTCTTCTCTTTGACGAGGCGACGAGTGCCCTTGACGTCGTCAGTGAACGCCTGGTGCGGGAAGCCATCAACCGGGTGCTCAAAGGAAGGACCGCAATTTTTATCGCTCACCGGCTTTCCACCATTAAGAATTGCGACCGCATCCTGGTGGTTGATCACGGGCGGGTGGTTCAGGACGGGAGCTTCCGCGACCTGAGCATCGAGCCGGGTCTATTCCGAAAATTGGTCGAAACGGACAAATTTGACCTCCCAGAACCTAACCTTACGCCAGCGTCAGCAAATTTCTGACCAACAAATAACGGCTCCAAAACGAAGAAGACGTGACCAATACAATGCTTGAACAAAGCCTTTCACCGCAGCCTGTGCTTAATGGACCAAAGCAACCTTCAGAGTTATCGCGCATGAATCGCAAGACAGCGAAAATTGGGTTTCCCATCATCGTCCATTCGCACCTGGGGTGGGATTGGGTTTGGCAGCGGCCTCAGCAGTTCCTTTCCCGGTTGTCGTTCCGGCATCCCATCCTGTTTGTGGAAGGGCCGGTGCCCGACCCGGACCTGCAGACTGCACGGCTGGAGCTCCGTGAGCTGGCGGAGTACCCGAATATCTCCGTCCTGCGGATGAAAATGCCGGGGAGCAAATGGTTTGACGGCGCCTGGGTGGACGATGAGCGCCGGCGTTTGGTCAAGGAAGTATTGGCCGGCCCCCTTGGTGGTCGGTTCCAGCATCCAGTCCAGTGGTTTTATGACCCCATGGCCGTTACGGCGTTTGCACGCAAAATGGACGAGCAATGCGTCGTTTACGACTGCATGGATCAGTTAAGCCAGTTCCGCGGTGCACCGGAAACGTTGGTTCAGCGCGAGCATGAACTGTTGCGGATTGCTGACGTGGTGTTTGCCGGCGGTCCTAAACTGGGAGTTGAAAAGCGGAAGTACAACGCCAATACCCACGCTTACGGGTGCGGGGTGGACGTGGCCCATTTCGCCCGAGCCCGCCAGCAGGGAGTGCAACTTCCTCCGGAGATTGCGGCGTTGCCGAAACCGATCTACGGCTTTTTCGGGGTTGTCGATGAGCGGATGGATTATGCGTTGCTAGACTACCTGGCCACCCAGAACGTCAACGGGAGCGTGGTGCTGGTCGGGCCGTGGACTAAGGTCGACCCGGCTACTTTTCCGAAGAAGGCAAATCTGCATTTCCTCGGGGGCCGGAACTATGAAGACCTGCCGCGTTACGCGGCGGCTTTCGACGTCTGTATGGTGCCATTCGCGTTGAATGAAGCCACGGAATATGTGAATCCGACGAAAGTACTTGAGTACATGGCGACTGGCCGTCCGGTCATCTCCACCGCGATCGACGATGTGGTGCTGCAATTCAGCGATGTCGTTGAAGTGGCTCGTTCGCACCAGGAGTTTGCCCGGTTTTGTCAGGCTGCTGCGTCCCATCCCGATGCACGGAAAACTGCTGCCGGTCTGAAGTTGGCGTCCGAAAATACCTGGGACGCGGTGGTCCAGAACCTGGAACGTCACATTGAAGAATACTTGGCCTCAGAAAAAGCCATGGGGATTGTTGCGAGCTGATGCTCAGGCTCGAGGGGATTTTACTGTAAAGACTATGTTTGACTACTTGATCGTTGGGGCCGGGTTTGCAGGAAGCGTGCTCGCAGAGAGGTTGGCGCGAGGCTCAAATAAAAAGGTGCTGGTCCTTGACCGGCGCAATCACATCGGGGGCAACGCGTACGATCACTATGACCGGTCCGGCATTTTGGTGCACAAGTATGGCCCGCACATTTTCCATACGAATTCGAGGGACATTTTTGATTACCTCTCGCATTTTACGGAGTGGCGCACTTACGAGCACCGGGTGCTGGCCAGCGTGGACGGGCAATTGGTGCCGATACCGATCAACCTGGACACGATCAATACCCTTTACGGACTAAATTTGAATGCCACTCAGGTTGAAGATTTTTTCCGTTCCCGCGCCGAACACAAAGGCGTGATCTTGACGAGTGAAGACGTGGTGGTCAGCAAAGTCGGCCGGGAACTCTACGAGAAGTTCTTCCGCAATTACACCCGTAAACAATGGGGTCTCGACCCTTCGGAATTGGACGCTTCGGTTACCAGCAGGGTGCCTACCCGAACCAATCGGGACAGCCGTTACTTCACGGATTCTTACCAGGCCATGCCTCTTTTCGGTTACACCTCCATGTTCGAAAACATGTTGGACCATCCGAACATCAAGGTCATGCTGAATACCGATTACCGGGAAGTGGCCGAGTTGGTTCCTTTTCGGGAAATGATCTACACCGGACCGATCGACGAATTTTTTGACTATCGTTTCGGCAAGCTGCCTTACCGGTCGTTGCAGTTTAAACACGAGACCCACGACCAGGCCGTGTTTCAGAAGGCGCCGGTCGTCAATTATCCGAACGAGCATGCCTACACCCGCATCACGGAAATGAAGTACCTGACGGGTCAGGAGCACACCAAGACAAGCTTGATCTATGAGTTTCCCTGCAACGAGGGCGATCCGTATTACCCTGTGCCGAGGCCGGAAAATAGCTTGGTTTATAAAAAGTACCAGGCGTTGGCCGCACAGACGCCCTTGACCCATTTTGTTGGCCGGTTGGCAACGTACCGGTACTACAATATGGACCAGGTGGTGGGGGCTGCGCTCACCCTCTACGCTGACCTCAGCGGCCTGCGGAAAGCGGAACACGTCAATGGAAACACGGTGGCGCGGGCAAGCCGGGCGCGCTACAGCAACAGCCCTGCATCGGTAGCCTCAGCTTCGTGACAAGCCGGCCGTACCTAGGGTCACTGTCGGGGATTGAAAGCTGCGCGAGCTGAGATAAAGGCGGGTCCTCCTCCCTCTCCGTCCCAGTTCAAGCAGCTTCGTCGGGGGCGTGCATGAAGGTTAAAGGTCACTGGTTCAGCGTCCCGGAATGAGCTGGACCACAAAGCCCTTGAGGTAACCGGTTTCGGGAAGGTGGGGTAAAACCGGATGGTCTGGCGCCTGAGTCAGAAAACGCGTCAGGCGCACAAAGCGCTGGGCGTCGACGGACGCTTCCACCAGCATTTCCAGGAACATTTCTCTGGAAACGTGGTGGGAACATGAAAAGGTGGCAAGGTAACCGCCCGGGCGCAATAGTTGCAGGGCCCGACGGTGTATCTCTTTATACCCCCGCCAGGCATTGTCTAAAGAGCTCCGGGTTTTGGTGAACGAAGGCGGATCCAGGATCACAAGGTCAAAGTGTTCTCCGCGATCGACCGCGCTTGCGAGGTAGTCAAACACGTTGGCATTGACGGCTTCAACGCTCAGGGCATTCCGTTGCGCGTTTGCCTCGATCTGCTGTGTCAGGTCAGCGCTCGCTTCTATGGCCACGGTGCGGGCGGCACCAGCCTTTGCACAAAAGAGAGCAAAAGCGCCTTGGTTAGAAAAGCAGTCAAGCACCGCCTGGCCGGGAGCGAACGTTGCGACAGTTGCATAGTTCTCGAGTTGATCCAGGTAAAACCCTGTTTTCTGGCCTGATTTAAGGTTAAGTCGGAAAACGACTTCGTTCAGAGCGACCTCAACTTCGTCCGGCGTTTCCCCGAAAACATCGTCTACGGTCAATGGCAAGCCCTCTGCCTTCCGCACCGGGGCATCGTTGCGTTCCAGGACGGACGCAGGTTGCAAAACCTGCTTGAGCGCTTCAACGAGGAGCGGTTTACGCTGGTCCATGGCCAGGGTAAGCGTCTGGAAAACCACGTGATCCAGGTAGCGGTCTACGACGATCCCAGGGAGCCCATCGCTTTCACTCCACACGACCCGGCCGACCGGGTTTGCGGTCAGGAGCGAGGTGCGTTGCTGAAGCGCCAAGCGGATGCGGCGAACAAAGAAATCCAGGTCAAGGTCCTGGCGCTGCCGGGAAAACCGGCGCGCCACGATCTGGGAAGCCGGGTTGTAAATGGCTGACCCGAGCAACCGATCCCGCCCGTCTTTCAAACTGATCACAGCGCCGGGTTGCGGGTCGCCAAACGTCTTCAACACTTCCGTGCCATACACCCAGTCATGACCATGAAAAATTCGGGCTCGCGGACGCACTACTATTCCTGCCATGCGGAACGAAGATGGTTCACCGGACCCTGAACATCAACCCCTTCCGCGAACGGCCACCGGGCAGGGCTGGCCCGCCGTTTCCAGCAGGCAGCGCTGCCGAGTGGTCCCGCCATTCACTTAAGAATAAAGGAATTCATCCATGACGGACGCGGGCAGGGGTGTGCGCGGACCGTCTGCGTGAGCCTGTTCCGGGTATTCAAAAACTTTTCCTTCGTAATTGCGGACCACCACTTTTTCTTGATCATGGAAAAGGACGTACTCCGGGTTGATCGGTACCTTTCCGCCACCACCCGGGGCGTCGATGACGTACTGCGGGACGGCGTACCCGGTCGTGTGCCCGCGCAAGCCTTCGATGATTTCAAGTCCCTTGGCCACCGACGTGCGGAGGTGGGCTGAACCATGGATAAGGTCGCATTGGTAAATGTAGTAGGGACGGACCCGGCAGCGCAGCAATTTGTGAACAAGGGCCTTCATTGTCGGCAGATCGTCATTCACACCCTTTAACAACACGCTTTGGTTTCCGAGCGGCACCCCGTGGTTGGCAAGGCGTTCCAGGGCTTGTTTGACCTCCAGGGTGAGTTCCCGAGGGTGGTTGACGTGAACGCTCATCCACAACGGGTGAAATTCCTGCAACATCCGGCAAAGGTCATCTGTGATGCGTTGGGGCAGGAAGATCGGCACCCGGGTGCCTATACGCAAGAATTCGATGTGCTCGATCGAGCGCAGCCGCCGCAAAACGGACCGCAGTTTTTCGTCCGAAAACAGGAGTGCATCTCCCCCGGAAAGAAGGACATCACGGATCTCGGGGTGTTGTTCCAGGTAGCGGAACGCTTCGGCAAAATCGGTTTCAAGGTGCTGCTCGCCAACGCCGCTCACCACACGGCTGCGGGTGCAGTACCGGCAATAGGAGGCGCACCGGTCGGTGACCAGAAAGAGCACCCGATCCGGGTAACGGTGCACGAGGCCGGGAACCGGCATGTGCGAATCTTCCCCGCACGGATCCGCCATTTCTTCCGGGGAACGTGTGCCTTCCTCGAGGCGCGGAATAACCTGGCGCCGGATGGGGCAATGGGGGTTGTGCGGCTCGATTAGGTTGAAGAAGTGAGGGGTGACGGCCAGGCTTAACTTCTGGCCGGATAACAGGACGCCCGCACGTTCTTCACGCGTGAGTTCGAGTTTGGTTTCAAGATCAGAGAGTTTGGTGACCCGGTTTTTCAGTTGCCATTTCCAATCGTTCCAGAGCTCGGAAGGAACGTCAGGCCAGAAACCCGGAGCGTGCGAACAAAACCGCTTGTCAGCGGTTTCAGCGGCATTATGCATGGTATAGTTGACTAGTTGGCTAACGGTAGGGGCTTGCCTGCCAATGTCAATTCGGCGACCGCTGGTTTGCCCGGGGGGTGAAGCTTACGGTTGCATCAGGGCCGAAAGAGTAGTTTCATAAAGTGGTGCGCTGCAGCCGGGACACTGGCAAGGTGGGTTTGTGTATATGAGTTTTTGTCACCGGTGGGTTGTGGCCGTAGGTTTGTGCCTCGCGCAAACGGTCCCTTTGCGTGCGGGGACCGGGGACCCTACCGGTCCTCCGGTCACGGCCCGGGATTTAGCCCATTTGCTTAACCAAGCGTATGAGTCGGTTTATGACCGCGTAGCCCCTGCGGTGGTCGTGATCGACGTAGCCAAAGACGGCAAGCCGGACGGTGGCAACAATCCTTTGGAAGGATTTGATTTTTTCTTTCATGGCCCGCACGGGGAGGAAAGCGAGCCACCTTCTGATCAATCTGAGGGCTCTGGATTTTTTATCCGCTCCGACGGTTTTATTGTGACGAACAATCATGTCGTGGATGAAGCGGGCAAGATTGCGGTTAAACTCAAAGATGGCCGGACTTTTCAAGCAAAAGTGATCGGTTCAGATGATCGCACGGACATCGCGGTAATTAAGATCGAAGCGGCGGGCCTGCCGACGGTTGAACTGGCGAACAGCGACGAGGTGAAGGTGGGGCAATTGGTTTGTGCGATTGGGGCCCCATACAAATTCGATTATACGTTCACCTGCGGAGTGGTCAGCGCCAAGGTTCGAAACGAATTACTCGCGGATAAATACGAGGACTATCTTCAAACCGATGCGGCCATCAACCCCGGCAACAGCGGCGGTCCACTCTGCGACCTTGACGGGCGCGTCATTGGCATCAACACCTTGATTCACGGATTGAACCGTGGGCTCGGCTTTGCCATTTCCAGCAATCTTGCGCGCCAGATCAGCGATCAATTGATCTCGTCCGGCCGGATCGTTCGCCCCTGGCTTGGCATCATCATCGAGTCGCTTTCGGACCAGAATCGCGGTGATGCAGCCAGGGGGATCGACAAAGGCGTGCTCGTACGTACGATCCAGGCTGACACCCCGGCAGCCAAAAGCGACCTTCGCCCTGCCGATGTCATCACCGACGTGGACGGCATAACGGTGAAGTCTTCACGGGAACTCCAGACGGAAGTCTTGAAGAAGCGGGTAGGCGATCAGGTGATGCTCGGCGTATGGCGAGGTGGCAAGAAAATAATTGTGCCCGTAAAAACCGAGGAATTGCCGAGCGACAACAACCGGTTGGCCATGGTTCAACCGTCGCCGCCGGTAGTGCCGCCTGAACAAGTGTCCGGAACCTACGGGTTGCAGGTGCAAGAGCTTACCCCGGAATTGAAGGGAGAGCTCGGAGTGAAGTCCGACCAAGGGGTTGTAGTTACGGGCGTGGCCCCGAACAGTCCGGCGGCCGGGGCTGACATTCAGCCCGGAGACGTCATTACCGAAGTAGGGCGCACAGCCGTGACGGACATTCGCTCATTCGAACGGGTCGTGGCCGATCAGAAAGACAGCCTGCTGCTGCTTCTCGATCGTAAAGGCGTGAAAACGTACTCGATCGTGAGGGTGGGAAAGTGATTACCGGCGCCGCCGGCAG
>DASWVC010000351.1:0-12225 GCA_036401335.1 Chthoniobacterales bacterium | reverse complement strand
AAGGGTTTGCCTGACACTATTATAGAGCTCTACCGCAACTCCTGCCATTGCCGATTGCGCATTAAGTGGTAAAACGATTGGAGAGTACTGCTGTTTTCGGCGTAATGCTCCAGCCGGCCCGGTGCGGCGCCCGGAACGTTTGAACGGATTTTGAGCGGGGATCTTTTGCGTGTACTTTGAGGAAATTTTGAGGGAGCGCCCGGCGCCGTCCATCCCAGGAAGGGTCAAGCGACACCCGGCGCAGGAGGCCAGCCAGAACCTGATCGAGTTTACGGGCGTCAACCGGTCCAAACTGGCCGCCAAACTGCGGCTTTTCAAAGCTGAGATCGCGCAGGCAGTCATTGAGGTTTTTTATCGGCGGCACCCGTCCTGGCGTGCGTTGCTCGGTGAAGAAGCAACGGATGCGACAAGGGAACAACTCACCCTTCACGTGGACATGGTGGCAGCCGCGATCGACGTGGGGGTGCCCGAAACATTTGCCCGTTACGCGAGCTGGCTGGGCCGGGTTTCACGGGCCCGTGGCCTTGCGGCGTGGTTAGTGGCCGAACACTTCGACGATTTAGCAGCGGACTTGCGAAACCGGCTCTCGCCGGCGGAACACCGGCTGGCCTGTGAATTTACGAATGCGGCAAGCGCGGCGGTCCATTCGCCGGTTGCAGGCGAGGCTGCTGCCGCCACGCCTTTGCCGGGCGTGCTGGCCCAGGAACGTAGCCGCTTTCTCCAAGCGGTACTTGAGGGCCGGCGCGAATCCGCCGTCCGGATTGCCCGCCAGGTGTTGCGGGCGGGCTACCCGCCCGAGAGTGTTTACATCGAATTGTGTCAACATGCCCTTTACGAGGCCGGATACCTTTGGGAAGGGAATCGACTCGCCATTGCCCAGGAGCACCTTGCCACCGGGGTGGTCCAGCACGTGATGGCACAGGTCCAAACCCTTACCTCGCTTCGGGGCAGGCGGCGCGGACCGAAACTGGGGCGGGCAATACTGTCCGGAGTAGAGGGCGAACGGCACCAATTAGGGGCTCAAATGGTGGCCGACTTGCTCGAGCGGGATGGTTGGGACGTGTGGTTTCTGGGGACCGATCTGCCTGTGGAAAGCATCGTGGAAGCCGTGGAATTGCGTCGTCCCGACGTCCTGGGCCTCTCAGCCTCGATGCTGTGGAGCCTGCCGCGCGCCCGGACCGTGCTGCGCGCGGTCCACGTCGCGCTGGGATCCGCGGCGCCGCGCATTGTCCTGGGCGGGTCAGCCTTTCAGGGGCTGCCCGGGATGGGTGAAAGCTGGGGTGCCGATGCGGTGGCTTTGGATGCCTGTGCCGCCCTTGAATGCTTCGCGCGATTTCAGCCCGCGCCCAACACAAAACCTGCGGTTTTCCGGTGGCCCTGGGCGTTCCGACGGTAAACCGGCCGGCGCGGGATCAATAAGAAATTCTCAGGCGGGAAGGGCGGCGTTGCCGGGCAAGGCGCGGGTTACCGATCCCCGGTCCCGGGCAGCCGTGGGTTCGGCTTTTGCCACGTGGCCTCGGCAACTCCGCCGTTGCCGTCGAGGTCGCGCGCTTCACATCGGAATTCCAACTCGGCGGCGACCGGTACCCGCTCGCGGGTCGGCAGGATGCAGTAAGGGGCCGCGTCGCAGGTTCCAAGGTATTGAAAGGCTGATCCACCTTTCACCCGCACCGCGAAAGCCACCTGCAGCGGGCGATCCTCCGTGGTTTCAGCCGTCAATTCCCAACGATCATCCAGTTGTCCCTGACGCACTACTTTCAGATGAAAGGAGCCAAGTGGTTCCGGCCGGCCCCTGGCGGTCTCGTCTACCGTCAGCACGGCTGCGTCAAGCCCAGGCACGACGAGGCTGACGGTTTGGCCGCTGGCGGCCGTCACCTCGAGGCCTTTCTCCTGCAGGGCAAATTCCACGGTCCATCGACCGCCGCGCGTTGCGACCGGGATGGTGACCTCGCGCGCACTGGGGCGGTTATTTGCCACGACCAGGACCTCCCGGCCGGTCTGCCAATCCAACCGGGAAAACGCGAAGACGCTGTCTCCGGGGTCGGCCAGACGCGTGGCCTGGGCGCCTCGCCGAAGCGCCGGCAGGCGGCGGCGCAGTTCGCATAACGTTTGGATTAGCCGGTAAAGGGGGTGCCCTTCGTCGTAGGCCGCACCCTGCGGCGACCCGCCCCCAAGCCGCTTTTCGCGTGCGTATTGCGCAACCTCCGTGGCAAACATGTCCTCACGCGCATCGACATCACCGCCGGTTCCGGTAAATCCCTGTTCGTCCCCATAGTACAGCGACGGAATCCCGCGGGCGCAAAACAGCAGCAGGTGCGCAAGTTTCACCCGTTGCAGAAGTTCTTCATCTGACCCATCCCTCACCCCTTTTCCGACCAGGTAACCGACCCGCCCAATGTCATGGTTGCTCAGAAACGTGACCAAACCACGGGCATCCCCGGTTGGCGTGATGTAAAAAGCGTCCTTGGCAAACAGGGCGCTGCACGCCTCAGCGGTCACGGCGCCTGCCGCAAAGCCGACCACGGACTTTTGGAAGCCGAAATCCAGCACGGAGGGCAACCCCGCCCGCTGAACGTAGTCTGAAAGGAGGGCCGGGTCCGGGTCAAACACCTCTCCAAAGAGAAAAAGATCCGGGCGTCCGGAGTCGCGTGCGACCGTTTCCATCGCGGGAAGGAAACGCTGCCAGAACTCATTGTTCACGTGTTTCACGGTGTCCAGGCGAAGGCCGTGCACGGGAAAGTCCCGGACCCAACGGCGGTAAATGTCGGTCATGCCCTCGACTACCCGCAGCTGCTCCGTGAACAGGTCATCCAGACCGGCGATGTCGCCGTACTGCGCGCTTTCACCAGCGCTCGAAACGTCTCCACGATTGTGGTAGACAGTGGGGTCGTTCAACCAATCGGGGCGTTTTATCGTTGCGTCCGCCGGGGCCCGGTAAGCGGGTGGAACGGGAAAGCTTACCTGCGGATCGAGCTTCGGAAAATCGGCGCGGTTCACGTAGTCGCGGTCGTCGAAGACGTTGCCGGCTGCGTCGCGGTATGGGTGCGAGAATTTGTATTGGTAACCGTGCTGGCCGTTGGCGGCCGTGATGACGTCAGCGGTGTGGTTAACCACTGCATCCAGGATGATCGACAGGTGTTTTGCCGTTGCTGCCTGAAACAGGTGAGCCAGATCGTCTTTGGTGCCGAAATGGGGATCAACGTCGGTGAAATCAAGGATCCAGTAACCGTGGTAGCCAACGCCCGGTTTACGGTTCGGCCCGTTGTCCTGGACCGCGCGATTTTTGAATACCGGCGTCATCCATACACTGGTCACCCCAAGGTGCTGCAGGTAGCCGAGGCGTTCGCTCAGGCCGGCAAGGTTTCCCCCGTGAAAATAGCCGGCGCTCGCCGGGTCGAACCCTGCTTTGGCTGCGGCGTCTTCGGGCGTCACAAAGCCGACCGGGCGCGAGAAGCGGTCCGGCATCAGCAGGTAGACCACCTCAGCCCCATGCGGATTCGGAGGGCTCGGGTGAAAAATGGATTCCGCACGGACGGCCCCCGCGCCGAGCGCCAGGACCGTTAGCAGGAGGGCCATCCGTTTCATGGGGTCTTCTTACGGCTGTCCTGGAGGGCTAAGACGGGCCGGTTGCAGCCACGGGCGCACAAGGTCAAGCGCTTCCGCACGCGTCCGCACACCGCCCTCCAACTGGCTGGTTTGAACGGCCTCCAGGATCTCGCGAAACTGCGGCCCGGGCTTGAGACCGAGCGCAATCAAGTCATGGCCGGTCACGAGGGGTGGCGGAATCAAGGGTTCAGCGGCAAGTTCCTGCGCCTTCTCCTGGAGAAACGTGTGGTTGCTGACATCTCCGTGGCTTCCCAGGCAATCCACCCGGTGCAGTTCCAGCTCGAGGGCAAAGTGGGGTCGGGCCATGAACCGCCGCAACCTTGAGGCTCTCATTTCCTGAACGTCCTTAAACACCATGTGGTTACGAACGGCTTCCACCACGACGGCCGTTTCCTCGTTGGAAAAGCGCAGTCGGTTCAGGATGCCCGCGGCCATGTCGGCGCCGACGCGGTCATGGCCGTTGAAGCGAATCCGGTCTGCCGCTGGATCGAAGGTTTGGGTGACCGGTTTCCCAATGTCATGGAGTAGAACGGCCCAGACCAACAGCAGCGGCGCGTCAGGAGCAAGCAAGCTGAGCATGAGGCGGGTGTGCACGTAAACATCCCCTTCGGGGTGAAACTGCGGCGGTTGCTGGCAGCCACGCATCGCCTGGACCTCAGGAAGGAGGACCGCCAACAGTCCAGACGCTTCCAATCCGTCAAGGCCATCCACCCGGTGTGGATCCGTCAGGATTTTGTTAAGTTCATCCCGAATGCGCTCGGCGCTGACCACGGTGATTTCTGCCGCCTGCCGGCAGACCGCAGCCCAGGTGGCCGGTTCCACCGTAAACTGAAGCGTGGTGGAAAAGCGCACGGCCCGAAGCAGGCGCAACCGATCTTCCTCAAACCGGCGTTCCGGTTCTCCAATGGCGCGGATCAACCTCCGCTGCAGGTCGGCGCGCCCGTCCACGTAGTCAATTACCCGAACGGCGACCGGGTCATAGAACAGGCCGTTGATGGTAAAGTCACGGCGTTGCGCGTCCTGCTCCGGCGTTGAGAAGGCCACGCTCTCAGGCCGGCGGCCGTCCAGGTATTTGCCATCGGCCCGAAAGGTCGCCACCTCAAACTCGCAGCCTTGCTCCAGGACCCGAATCACGCCGAACTGGGCGCCGACCGGGATCGTTCGCGCAAACAATGCCTGGACGATCTCCGGTTCGGCGCTGGTGACAATGTCGATGTCCTTCGGCGGAAGGCCGAGGAGAACATCACGCACGCAACCTCCGGCAAACAACGCGGTGTAGCCGCCCTTCTGCAAACGGGCGACGATCCCCTGAGCAACGGACCGCATGCGGTCCAGCTTGATAGGGTTGTTGATCACGCGGCGGCAGGGACGAACATAACCTCTTCCATGCATTGCAGGTCAGCTCGAGCGGCTTGCAAGGCTGCCGGCAACGCCAGGCGCAGCCGCAGGTAGGCTTCGGCCAGGGCAGCAAACTGCTCGTCTTCTTTCAAGGGAACTTGGTCTTGCATCAGTCTTCCTTTCTAAGTTTACCCGGCGCGGTCGGGACCATAAAAAAACCCCATCGCTGCGTTGCAGCGGTGGGGTTTTCGTAAATCTGTTGTTACCTTGGTTTTACGAGATCCCCACCTCGGGCGGGCGATTCTGGTGCCAGAGCATGGCCTTACCACACAACGCCATTGCCGGCATTGGGGATGAGGTAATTTTTACCAAGGCTCCGACCACAGCCGCACATGATAGCGGTTGCCGGCCAGGGTGCAATCATTTTGTCGCATCAACTCCGATTGAAGGAATACCGCGGGCCTGGCGTCTAAACGCCCAGGACTGCTGCCCTAACCCAGCCACGCCGGGCAGCGGATGGACTCACAACAAGCGCACTCCCTGTTATGGACATGATTATGGAACCGGCCCCGGTACACAAGGTGATGCCAAACGGCAAACGAACCACCAGCGTCCGCCTTCACAACCTCGACGCCTTGGAACGGGTTGTACGGGAATTCGGGTTCAAGGACCGCAGCCACTTTTTTCAACTTTGCACGGACGCGCTGTTGCACGTTCACGAACGCGGCGGCCGGTTGGATTGGCCCCCTAAGTTCATCACCAGGGAGTGATACTAACGGCACGGGTCAGGCCGCGTTCAGCAGGCCCGCGTGACCATTGGCAGGAAGCGTGCCAGGCGTTTTTCGTTGCCTCGGCCGCGACCCTGGCCATACTACACGGGGCCGAACCGGAACTTCCTTTCGTCCCTCCGCGGCATAGTTCCCTGCTGAAAGCGCCCGTAGCTCAGCCGGATAGAGCACGCGATTTCTAATCGTGCGGTCGCAGGTTCGAGTCCTGCCGGGCGCGCGGCTGCACCCTTGGTGGCCCTGGTGGGTGGCGCCCCGCCAGACCTAGCGGTGTGACTCAACGGCGTTCAGGGTTCGCTTAATCCTGGCGCGGGCGCCCGCAAGGCCTGCAGCTGCACCCTCCCGGGCCAGCTCGGCATCGAGGGCCTGCGATCTCGCCCAGCCGGGAGCGGTCGTTCACGCGAGCCATGCAGCATCAGGAGAAGTGTACGGCCAGCCAAACGGTAGGCTCGTCTTTCGCCGTCCACGTTACCCGATGGGGACGACGAGAAGGGATCAGGAGACAGTCACCCGGCCTGAGCTCGTGTTCGCCTTCTCCCTCGATCCATAGGCCGGCCGAGCCGGAGACGAGCAGGACCCACTCGTCGTAGGGCTGATGGCAGGGTTTGTTCACAGGCGTGGACTGGCCCGTCGAAACGATCCGCTCGATTCGCACGCCCTCCCGCCGGAGCAACTCGGTGAAGAGTTCTTCGTCTGCCTGACCGGGGAGGTCATCGAACAGATTGATCACCGTGGCACCCTACGTCGAGATAAGCAATCGGGCCAGTCCACGCCCGTCTTGATGGCAATGCGTCAGTTAGCGGCGATGGAGCGCGTCCAACGTTCGTTGACATGCACGAATCTCGCCAGGGCGATGAAGCGCTTCTCCCCATCTTCCGGGAGTTGGTAGGAGTTGCTCTAGATCCAACCATGGGCAGCGGCCTCATGGCCGCGGCGCACGATTTCCCGGGTGATGTCCGGAGAGGTCTCGACCGCCTTGCCGATCATGAACGAGCTGAGCTTGACGCCGTGCTTATCCATCAAGTCAAGCACGCGGGGAATGCCTTCGTAGTGCCCGTAGGCGAAGAAAGCGTACGTGGGCAGGTCCGGGCACGCCGCCCTTGATCCTGTCGGGGATCACGCCGCCCGCGCCGGAGGCGGTCCGTAGAACACGAACGCCGCGCTTAAATCCTGGCGGTGCGTTGCAAACGCAAAAGCCTTGCCGCCCCCCAGCAGAAGCCCGCCGCAAAGAGCTTGCCGTTCGCGCTCAGCCCGCTCACCAGGTCCGGCACCACCACGATGTATCCCTGCGCTGCCAGCCCGTCCGCTTGCAGTTTCATCCAGTCGCTCAGCCCGAAGATTTCGTGGATCAGGACGACAACCGGCGCCTGGTCCTTTACCTCTGGATAAACCACCAGCGTGGCCGTCGTGCGCCCCTCGTGCTTTATCGGCACGTACTCCCGGTGCCGCGGCTGCTCTGTTCGAGCTTTGCCTTCGCCCAGTCCTGCGCGAGCAGCGGGCAATGACAAAGCGCCAGCAGCGTGCACACAGCGAAGGGAAAGAACCGGGAAGAACGATTCATTCTAAAAAGGGTACGCCCGGTCCGCCACGCACACAACGACAAGATCCTCCGTGCAGACAGACGGCAGGTGGGGTCGACTCCCGCCGACCCGGGTATCGAGTGGGCCGTGCACGGCGCTCCGGTAGGGTCGCGTGTCCCCCGAGCATAAAACAAGGCGAATTGACGGTCTCCAACGCCTGAAACGCAGAGCGCTCAGGACAGCAGCCCGGCAATCTCCTCCAAACTAAGTCCGGTCATGAGGGGTTCTTCGCTGTCCAGCATGGCTTCCGTTACGTCCCGTTTTTTCTCCTGGAGACGGATAATTTTTTCTTCTACGGTGTCACGCGCGATTAGCTTGTAGGAAGTTACGACCCGTGTTTGCCCGATGCGATGGGCGCGGTCCGTGGCCTGATCTTCGACGGCGGGATTCCACCAAGGATCAAAATGAAACACCGTGTCTGCGGCGGACAAGTTCAAACCCACGCCGCCGGCCTTCAGGCTGATCAGGAACACCGGCAAGGATTCGTCCTGCTGAAACCGGTCAATTTCGACGCTGCGCTGCTTGGTTGAGCCATCAAGGTAGGCGTAGCCGATGCCCCGGCTTTCCAGCTCTGTGCGCAAGAGTTTGAGCATGGTGACGAATTGGGAAAAAACCAACACGCGGTGGCCACCATCAAGGGCCTCTTCGAGCAATTCCAAAAGAAGGTCGACCTTGGCTGAAGCTGCCGGCTGCGCCGCATCCAGCAGGCGCACGTCGCAACACACCTGTCGGAGCCGCAGAAGCACGGTGAGCATCGCCATGCGCGCCTGGCCAGCCCCTTTGGTTTCGAGGCTTTCAATTTTCCGACGGCCTTCCCGGTGCAATTTGTCGTACAATTCCCGTTGGGCGCCGGAGAGTTCGCAGAGGGCAACCTGCTCAATTTTACCCGGCAATTCTTTCACGACATCCTTTTTCAAGCGGCGCAGCATGACCGGCCGGAGGCGGCGGGCGAGCCGCGCGCCTTCGGCAGGGGCGCCCCGGGCGATAGGCAACTCGTAGCGTTCCCGGAAATCTTCCCGGCTACCCAGGTAACCGGGAAGCACAAAGTTCATCAGCGACCACAGGTCACGAACCGAATTTTCGACCGGCGTGCCCGTCAGCACAAAACGATGCCGTCCGCGGAGGGCGAGGGCTGCGTGCGCATTCTGCGTGTCCGGATTCTTGATGTGGTTGGCCTCGTCCAGCACGACGGCGCTGAATTCGTAGGGCCGGTAGCGTTCCACGTCCCGCCGCAGCAACGGATAACTCGTCAGAACCAGGTTGGTCTTGGGGATCTGGGCGAACCGCGCGGCCCGGTCAGGACCTTCAATTGCAAGCAGCTTCATCGCGGGAACAAAACGCTGGGCTTCACGCTGCCAGTTGAACAGCAGGGATGCCGGGCATACCACCAGAGACGGGCCGGGCAGGGTTGAAAGGTAGGCCAGAGCCTGCAAGGTTTTTCCCAAGCCCATCTCATCGGCCAGGATGCCGCCAAGCGCGTTGGCGCCGATAAAATTCATCCAGGCCACCCCTTGTTTCTGGTAGTCGCGCAGCACGTCCGTGAGTGGTCCGAGCGGCACTGACGTGAGGGGCACCAACTGCCGCTGCCGGGCCGTCCACTGGTCCCAGGCAGGATTGCCAGACACCGTGCCTCCGGCGAGTTCGCGCACCGCTGCGTCCAGAAAGGCCGCTTGGTTTGACGGGATGCGGTAACGCCCGGGTTGTACCTGGTCCGGCTGGCAGTCCACCAGCGCCGCCTGGACTTCGGCAAGGGCCTCCGGATCGAAGACAACTTTGCGCCCATTGTTGCGCGAGACGGAATTTTGGCCGGACTGCAGCAACCGCTGGACCTCGGCCGCGGAGAAGTGGTCCCCCTGCCCCGATTCCAACGAAAAAGTAAACTCAAACCAGTTTTCGCCGGAGCTGACGATATCAAGGCGCGGCTGAGCGCGATCCAGGTTGCGGCTTACATTCTGAAACCGGCTGCCCAGAGAAACCTGCCAGCGCAACTGAAGCCCGGGCAGGTCGTGCGCGAAGAAGTTCAGGATGGCGCGTTCACCCTTGAGCACAAACTCGCCATTCGCGCCGGGTCCCTGAAACCCTGCGTGTGCCAGCCGTTCTGCAGCCTCCTTTTCGAAAGTCAGGTTTCGCACGCGGCGCCCCTGCTCGGTGGCATACACAAAATCTTCCCGCGGGGAAGTCACGCCATGGGTCACGATGCGCTGGCCGTACCGGAACTGCAATTTGGCCGCCAGGTGATTCAAGGAACCCTCGATCGTTGCGAGCACAGCCGGAATCCCGGGCTCGACTGGAGCCGGGCCAAGGAGGTCTGGGGTTTTCAGGAATGCACGGAGAACAGGAAGTTCCTTTTGCAAAAAGGCCGCAGCCTGCTCCGCCGGCATCCGGAAGGGTTCCTTTAACAGCGTCAGGTAGGGAGCCGGCAGCCCTGGGGCTACCGGGCGAAAAACGCTGTCATGAAAATGCCAGGCCTTTTCGGTTCCCACCAAGAGCTGACCGGGCCCGATCCGGATGGTTAACCCGAGGGCGCCGTCCGTTTCAGTCGTGGCGACAAGTTCTGGGATAAACGGTTGGCTGGCGACGTTAACGGGTTGATTCCGGCCGAGCGTGACGCGCGGGAAACCGGTGAGCAGGCCCAGGACGTGCAGGAAATGATCGCGCGACATGGACACCATCCCGGGCAACCGGCCGGCCCCGAGGTGCCGGGCAGCTTCCAGGATCTGCTTTTCCGGCCCGGTGCAGGCAAACGTCTTGTCCACCGGCAAAGCGCTCGCCAGAATCCGGCGGCCACTCTGCACCACTTCGAATCCGGCCATGACTTGATCCCGCGACCAGGTGGCCGCGAAATTGGGCGCGATCACCACCTGCAATTCCAAGCGTGGCGCTTCGCCCTCTGTGACGAGCTCCGGACCGACCCGTGCCGGCGGCGCCGGGACCGGCTTGGGCGCGGGCGCCGGGGTTCGTGAGGCGATCCAGGAGAGTCCCACCGCCAGCGAGTGCGCACAGATGGCCCCGAAATCCCGGGAAGGACGGCACGAGCAGAGGTTTTCGATGTCGGTCGCGGTATTTACCTTCAGCCCGCCGCGGTAATCCGTTTCGCCGTCACGCACCATGCCTTGGAGAAGGGGCGGACGGTACCGGGCTGCACTCACCCGCCCCATTTGGAACAGGGCTTTGGCATGTTTCATCGCCTGCCATCCGCCTGCATCCATCAGCAGCCTTTCCGTGATCACAACGTCGCCCATATCCAGAGGACGCGTAATGACGCGGTATTTTGGTTGGAAAGCAAGGCGGCGCTAGACTTCTCGGGCAACATACGGAAGAACTGGCAGCTCCGATGAAGTTGCTTGCCGTGGCCAACCAGAAAGGCGGCGTGGGAAAAACCACGACCGCGGTCAACCTCGCCGCCTGCCTGGCTGAGAAAGGCAAGCGCGTGCTGCTGATCGACCTCGATCCGCAAGGCAATGCGACGAGCGCCCTCGGGCTAGAGAATCCGGACGGCAAAAGTCTTTATGAAGTGTTGATCGGCCATGCGAAGGTCCACGATAAAATTATTCCGACCCGCTTCGACCGGCTCTCCGTGATTCCGGCGGACCTGAACCTTGCCGGCGCGGAAATCGAGGTGGCCCGGCTTGAAAATCACCTTGTCCGGCTGCGGGAAGTACTCACCGGCTACGTCGCCGTGGCGCCTTTTGATTACGGCTTGCTGGACTGCCCGCCGTCCCTTGGCATCCTGATGACAAACGCGCTGGCTGCCGCCCACCGTTTGCTGATCCCCCTGCAATGCGAGTATTTCGCGTTGGAGGGCCTTTCCAAAATAACCGAGATCGTCGAGCAAATTCGCGGCGTTAACCCGGAACTGCGCATCGGCGGCATCGTCATGACGATGTACGATGGGAGGACAAATCTTAGTCAGCAGGTCGTGGACGAGGTGCGGCGCCATTTTGCCAACCTGATCTTTCAAACCATCATCCCGCGGTCCGTGCGTTTGGGAGAAGCTCCGAGCTTCGGGCGCCCCATCGTGGAGTACGAACCGAACGGGGTGGGTGCGACGGCTTACCGCGCACTGGCGGAGGAATTTCTGCAGCGGGAACGTGGCGGGGCCAGGGCCGCATCCGCCCAGACACCCGCCCGGCGCTGAGTTCCGCGCCATTCGCCGCGGGTACAAGCGGCGGCGTCCCGAGTCTCGATCAGGAACAACTTCTGGCGTTGATCAGCCTACCCCATAGGCGCATCCCGTTTCTTTCCTGCAAAGGACGCCATTACCCGTCCAGCGGGATTGGTTTGCGCATTCTGGGAGGGGGTTTTTGGGCCGATGGTCTTGATTCCGGTATTCATTCCATCAGAAAAAGCTTTTTGGGCAGCTTTCCACCGCGATCCGGAGCCGCCAATTCGATGCTTCAGAAACTTTTTGCTATGAATCATAAAATCGTTTGAGCATACTTGTATCCCGTAATCACGATTGACCTGGCCCAATCCCATGACTCACAACTCTGCTGACAACGGTGCCTGCATTTGTTCACGGGCATTTCATTCACCCGTTCTTAACGATGGAGCCCGCAGGCAGTTAACTGCTGAGGCGGTGTTGGCAGAAGTTCTCCAAGGGCCACGATGGCTAAACATCTGTTTTGCGGTCCTGGTGCTATCGCTGTGTGCCCCTTTATCAATCCGCGCACAATTTGCCGCGGTTAACTCGACCTTTGCCTACGCCTTGTCGTCGACGACCTACCCGGTTCAACCCGGACGAATCGCCCACTTCACGGTCACCGTGACCAATTTGAGCGCCGCTCCCGACAGTGCCAGGCTCAGCTTTCACGTCCCCAACTTCACCACCTACGCGGGCCTGAAAGCGGGCGTCGCCTCCTCGGCCATTACCGGCGTCGTGGCCCCGGGGGCGACGGTTTCCGTGCCCCTGGATT
>DASWVC010000350.1:0-2377 GCA_036401335.1 Chthoniobacterales bacterium | reverse complement strand
GCAGCCGCGCTCGCGAGTGCCGGAATCGCCGGGCCGGCACTCGATAAGTTGGCGGCCGAACTGCCGGCAAAAAGTTTGAAGCCCGCGTTGCAATGGGTCGAAGCGCGCCTGAGCACGTCCGCGCTGTTGCAGAGCGTGGAGCAGAGCACCCGTCGCATCTCCGAGCTCGTTAAGACGGTCAAGGCCTACTCGTTCCTGGACCAAGCTCCCTTGCAGGAAATCGACGTGCACGACGGAATCGAGGACACGCTCGCCGTCCTCGCCCATCGACTCGAAAGCATCGATCTCGTCCGCGATTACGATCGTTCACTGCCGCGGGTGCTGGCTTACGGCAGTGAACTGAATCAGGTTTGGACCGACCTTGTCGTGAACGCGATCGACGCCCTGCACAACCACTCCGACCGACGCATTTCGATTCGCACCCGCAACGAGGACAACCGCGTTGTCGTAGAGATCACCGACAACGGAGCCGGCATTCCCGAGGACGTGCGATCCCGCGTCTTTGAGGAATTCTTCACGACAAAGCGCGACGGCAAAGGTCGGGGACTGGGCTTGGTCATCAGCCATCGCATTGTTACGGATCGTCATGGCGGCGCAATCGAATTCGACTCGAAGCCAGGGGAAACTCTTTTCAGGGTGAAACTGCCGATTACCCATTAGGCATGCGGCCGCGCATTGGGTGGCGAGCTTTACGAACCAAAAACGATCCAGGTTGCCCCTCCGATGGACAGGAGGCCGCTAAAGCGACCGACCCATCGGCTGGCGGGGGTCACTTTTTCCAGCAGGACGAAGGCGCTGAGGCCGGCAACCCATAACAGGTTCATTATCCCAAAGGCAAACAGAAGGCCCATCAAAGCCCAACAACAGCCGAGGCAGTAGCCGCCGTGCTTCAACCCCATCTTGAAAGCGCCCCCGGGGCCGTCGCGCCATTCAGTAACCAAAAAACCCATAGGAGATCGGCAATGAGTCAGGCACCTGTGTTTCAGACGGCTGAACTGAAAAAGCCCTGCGATGAGCAGCAATCCTGCCCCCAAAGCCTTATTCGTGCTCTCCATCATCGGCGAAACCAAAGCCGCCGTAAGCAGGCCCCACTGCACGAGCGTCGCGAGGCCGCTGAAGAGGGTCCACGCCGTCAGGTAACCGAGGAGAAATTGTCCCGTCGCTGTCAGCGTCCCTTGGTCTCCGTTGCGACGCCGGTTGACCTCCGCAAAAAGCAAAATCACGGGGCTGGCGGATGGCAGCATCATTGCAAACATCATGACGGCCCACATCAGAAATACGAGGACAAGGTCCCAAGCGTTCCAATGCTGCATGGCGGGCATGATGACCATCTCCATCCCGAACTCCATGTGGCGCATTCCCCAATCCATGCAGATCAGGTAGGCCCACGACAGCACGGCAATTCCCGCCAGACCACACGCGACGATCGCACGGTCGCGCTTGAGCACTTGTGGCAGCATCGGGCTCACGGATAGGCCGGTTTACGCGGACTGGTAAGCGAACGGCGCGAAGAATCCGTTCTTGTTCGAGACCTCCCACGTCAAGCCGTGGTCAGTGAACCGCATGTGCTTGGACTTCGCGGCCACGAGTGGCACGCCGGGAACGGCGGCAAACGGGACGTTGGCCACCGTGACCTCCCCACCGTCCTGTCCCGCCAGCCCCTCAATCGCGGCGTCGGCCACGTTGCCGATCCGTAAGCTGCGCCGTTTTCCCTCGGAACGGTACTCGATCGGTGCGGTCCTGATCCCGAGGACTTCGCCCATCAGGGGCGCAAGCCCCGCCAGATGACCGCCTTCCTGGCCAGAAAAAATTTGGGTCAACGCACCCTGCTGAGCTTGATCGCCCCGTTCGTCCACATAAAGAGCTACTTTCCATTTGCCCTCCAGCATGTGGCCGGGGGCATGGGCCGCAAGCACGGCGTTGAGTCCATTCAGATCGGTCTCAGCAAAGCGACCCTGGTCGATGTGCCAGGCCAGTAAGACGGTGCAGTCCCCACTTGAAGGCGGGCTCATGAAGACACAGGGACACGCGACGTCACAATTACAGGTTTCAAAGTAGGAGCCGGCAACTTTCCATGAAGTAGGCATAAAGGGAGTGGCACTTCAGCATTGGGAGTTTTTGCAACCAGGAAAGGCTTCGAGCTGAAAAACTGTGCCCCTCAACTCGTAATGTAACAACCCGACCTGGGAGCAAGCAATCAAATTGGGCTCGCGCGGTCGGGGTAAACCCTTTGAACGGGTGCCAGTCCGGTTATTGCACCTGATCCTGGCTCAGGATGTGTGGACAGAATATTCGCGATTCTACGCAGTGGATGCCAATTCCTCCGTCATGTAGCTGATGGCGAAGTCAATGAAGGCGCGCACGCGTGCCGGCACGA